>NZ_JBFBKN010000002.1:0-374576 GCF_040702225.1 Rhodococcus sp. NPDC080181 | reverse complement strand
CGCTGATCCTCGGTAAGTGAACTTCGTGCACGCATACAAAACTCCCCGGTAGTCGGAACTGAATTACTCAGTCCAACTTCCGGGGAGCTGTGCAAGCTACTTGGAGTAGCTGAATGCCGCATTGATCCGGAAGGGGGGGCGTGCCGGAAAGCAAGGCTGTGGGCTAGGAGTACGTGTAGAAACCCTTGCCGCTCTTGCGACCCAGCATTCCCGCGTCCACCATGCGCTGTAGCAGCGGGGGCGGAGCGTAATGCGGCTCGCGGAATTCGGCGTACAGCGATTCTGCGACCGCGAGGGTGACGTCGAGGCCGACGGTGTCGGTCAGACGCAACGGTCCCATGGGGTGGGCGCAACCGTTGACCATGCCGTCGTCGATGTCCTCGGCGCTGGCGAAGCCGGATTCGAGCATCCGGATGGCCGAGACCATGTAGGGGATGAGCAATGCGTTGACGATGAATCCCGCACGGTCGCCCGCACGAATCGTCTTCTTGCCCAATGTGTTCGCCGCGTAATCGGTGACGGCGTCGACGGTCTCTTCGCTGGTGAGGAGGCTGACGACGATTTCGACCAACGGCAGTACCGGTACGGGGTTGAAGAAGTGCACTCCGACGACCTGGTCGGGTCGCTTCGTCGCGTTGGCCATCTTGATGACGGGGATCGACGAGGTGTTCGTCGCCAGGATTCCTTCGGGCTTGACGATGGAATCGAGCTTGCCGAACAGATCCAGTTTCAGCGATTCGATCTCCGGTGCCGCCTCGATCACGAGGTCGCGGTCCGCGAAATCGTTGATGTCGAGCGTCAACGAGATTGCGGCGCGGGCTTTCTCGGCCGCGTCGGCGTCGATTCGGCCGGACTTGACGGCCCGTGCGAACGATTTGTCCAGGCGTGCTTCGGCGGCGTCGGCGGTGCCCTGGCTGGTTTCCAGGATCAGCACCGAGCTACCGGAGCGGGCGCACATTTCGGCGATACCGGCACCCATGGTGCCGCCGCCGATGACGCCTACGAGTTCGATGTTGCTCATTTGAGCAGCGCCCGCGACATGACGACACGCTGAATCTGGTTGGTGCCCTCGTAGATCTGCGTGATCTTGGCGTCGCGCATCATGCGCTCGACGGGGAAGTCGGTGGTGTAGCCGGCACCGCCGAAGAGCTGGACGGCGTCGGTGGTGACCTCCATCGCGACATCGGAGGCGAAGCACTTCGCTGCGGCAGAGATGAATCCGAGGTTCTTCTCGCCGCGCTCGGCGCGCGCCGCGGAGCTGTAGACCATCAGGCGGGCAGCTTCGACCTTCATTGCCATGTCGGCGAGCATGAACTGCACGGCCTGGAAGCTCGAGATCGACGTGCCGAACTGCTTGCGGTCCTTGGTGTATGCGATGGCTGCGTCGAGAGCGCCCTGAGCGAGGCCGACGGCCTGTGCGCCGATGGTGGGCCGGGTGTGGTCGAGGGTTTCGAGTGCGGTCTTGAATCCGGTGCCGGGCTCACCGATGATGCGGTCTCCGGGGATCTTGCAGTTCTCGAAGTACAGCTCGGCGGTGGGCGAACCCTTGATGCCGAGCTTCTTCTCCTTGGGGCCGACGACGAATCCTTCGTCGTCCTTGTGCACGATGAACGAGCTGATGCCGTTGGCGCCCTTGTCGGGATCGGTGACGGCCATGACGGTGTACCAGTCGGACTTGCCGCCGTTGGTGATCCAGCACTTGGAGCCGTTGAGGATCCAGTCGTCCCCGTCGGCCTTCGCGCGGGTCCGCATGCTGGCGGCGTCGGAGCCGGCCTCACGCTCGGACAGTGCGTACGACGCCATCGCGCCGCCTGCGAGCGAGGGCAGGACCTGCTTCTTGAGCTCCTCGGAGCCCTTGAGGATGAGGCCCATCGTGCCGAGCTTGTTGACGGCGGGAATCAGTGAGGATGAGCCGCAGACACGGGCGACCTCCTCGATGACGATGCAGGCGGCAACCGAGTCGGCACCCTGACCGTCGTACTCCTCGGGAACGTGCACGGCGTTGAAGCCGGAGGCGTTGAGGGCATCGAGCGCCTCCTGCGGGAAGCGCGAGTCCTCGTCGACCTCCTTGGCGTACGGGGCGATCTCCTTCTCTGACAGGGCCCGGATCGCTGCGCGCAGCTCCTCGTGCTCCTCGGGTGACTGGTAGAGATCGAAGTCGGGATTTCCGGCCATGTCGGCCACGCTCCTCGCGATGTCGGGGGTACAGCACTGCCCAGAAAGGGCACTCAGTGCCAAGCTTCACCCCAGTGTACGACCGGACCGGCCCCGATTCAAGGGTGGGGCTCGCCAAGGCGGCACTGAGTGCCATCTTGGGTGGGTGTCACTCCGGAAGGTGGCGGGCCAACGCGTCGGCGACGGTGTTCACGGACGTGCCCCGCGGGAATGTCGCGACCACGACGTCTCCCGAGGACTGGGCGCGGACCTGCGCCAACGCTGCGCGCAAGTCGGTGACGGACGTCGGTAGGCCGTCGCGGATCATCCGTCGTAGAAAGTAGTTGTGGGTGGCGGTCACCGAGGCGGAGAACTGCAGGATCTCCAGATGAGGGTGGTCGGGCAGCGCCCGCTGCAGGTATTCGACGAAGAGACGGTCGTAGCGGAACACGGTGACGATCTCGCGATCGCGCAGGGCGGGAATTCGATGCACCACCTGATATCGCAGCCGCGACATCTCTTTCCAGTCCGAGAATCGCTCGTACACCAGCTGCGCGGCATCGCAGACGGCCTGCCATGGGTCGGCGGTGTCGGCCGCGAGCAGAGCGCCGACCTGTTCGAGCAGAATCTCGTGATCGGCGAAGACGACGTCTTCCTTGGCGCGGAACTGCCGGAAGAACGTTCGACGCGAGATTCCGGCCGCCACAGCGATGTCGTCCACCGTCGTCGAGTCGTAGCCCTTGACCGAGAACAGATCCAGGGCCGCGGTGGCCACGGTCAGCCTGAAGTCGGTGGATTCCTCGGGTTCTCCGCGCATGCCAGTGAAGGTAGCGGAGTTTCGGCAGGGGCACTGAGGTCGTCCTTCTCGGTGGCTGATTGCTAGTGTTCGCAAGTAGCCTGCTGCGCAGTGCTCGGCGAAGCGGAAGGACATCATGGCCACGGATTCGAGTCGACCGCTGTACAGAATGAAGGCCGACTTCTTCAAGACGTTGGCTCATCCCGCGCGCATTCGGGTGCTGGAACTGTTGAGCGAACGCGAACACGCAGTGTCCGAGATGCTGCCCGAGGTGGGCATCGAGCCGGCGAATCTGTCGCAGCAGCTGTCGATTCTGCGTCGCGCGGGTCTCATCGAGGGCACTCGGGAGGGATTGTCGGTGTCGTACACGCTGACGTCGCCGAAAGTGGCGGACCTCCTCGTGGTGACCCGGGAGATATTGACCGGAGTGGTGGCCAACCAGGTAGAACTGCTGGACGGCGAGTCCGGATCGCGCACCTGAGCCGACCGTCGAGGGAGGTGTGCGGCATCTCGTCGCATCTGATTCATTACTTGCTAAACTTAGCAATCAACTGGATCAAGAACGATGAACTTTCAGGAAGCGTCGCATGTCCGAACCGACGAAACGCACCCGCACGAACGACGCCCTGAGGGCGGTATCCGCCCTTCTACCCAGATGGAGCGAGTGGAAGCCCGCGCTGCGCGCACCCGGTTCGGATCTTCTCGCCGGCCTCATCGTGGCGCTGGTGGCGCTGCCCCTCGCGCTCGGATTCGGAGTCAGCACCGGGCTGGGTGCAGCGGCGGGACTGACCACCGCCATCATCGCGGGAGTCGTGGCCGCGGTATTCGGTGGCTCACGGTTTCAGGTATCGGGTCCGACCGGTGCGATGACGGTGGTGCTGGTCCCGATCGTCGCCGAGTACGGGCCGACGGGAGTGCTCGCGGTCGGGCTGCTGGCCGGGATCATTCTGTTGGTGCTCGCGGTAGCAGGAATCGGCCGAGCTGTGCGGTACATGCCCGCGCCCGTCATCGAAGGATTCACCGCGGGCATCGCCGTTGTCATTGCACTGCAACAGGTTCCGTCGGCGCTGGGTATCACGGACGCGAAAGGTGACAAGGTCTGGCAGTCCGCGTTCGATGCTGTCCGTTCGTTCGTCGCGCATGCAAGCATCCTCACCCCCGCTGTGGCGATCACCGTCGCGATCGTCATGCTCGTCGGCGGCCGCCTGGCACCGAAGATCCCGTTCTCGTTGGTCGCGGTTGCTGCCGCTACCGTGGCCACCCAGCTGTTCGATCTGGACATCGCCCGCATCGGCACCATTCCGTCGTCGTTGTCCGCCCCGAGCCTGGGCTTTTTCCACATGGGTGACGTGACGGCGTTGCTGGCCCCGGCGTGTGCCGTCGCCGCTCTGGCTGCCCTGGAATCGTTGCTGTCCGCCACGGCCGCGGACTCGATGGGCGTCGGCGCTCGCCACAACCCCGACCGGGAATTGTTCGGACAGGGCCTTGCGAACATCGCCGCACCCATGTTCGGGGGCATCCCCGCCACAGGTGCGATCGCCCGGACAGCAGTCAACGTTCGATCCGGTGCCCGCACCAGGCTTGCGGCTCTCACCCACGCGGTGATCCTCGCCGTCATCATGTACTCCGCGGCGGGGTTGGTTGCCGATATCCCGCTCGCGGCCCTGGCGGGAGTGCTGCTCGCAACCACGGTGCGGATGGTCGAGACCGCGTCGATCCGGGCGATCACCCGCGCCGGCCGCGGGGATACCGTGGTGATGGCGGCGACCTTCCTCGTCACGGTGGTCTTCGATCTCGTGACGGCGGTGGCGGTCGGCGTCGGGTTCGCTGCCGTCCTGGCTCTCCGGGCCGTTGCGCGATCGGCCACGGTCGAGCAGGTCCCCTTGAACACACTCGATGCGGTCTCGAAGGAAGAAGGAGACCTGCTGCGGGAACACATCGTCGCGTACCGCATCGACGGTGCGCTGTTTTTCGGTGCCGCGCACAGCTTCCTGCTCGAACTCGCCGACGTCTCGGACGTGAAAGTGGTGATCCTGCGCATGTCCCGAGTCACCACGATCGACGCCACCGGTGCCATGGTTCTCAAGGACACCATCACCGAACTCGAACACCGACACATCACCGTCCTGATCTCCGGTGCCAAGCCCGAGCATCTGCGTCCCCTCGCAGCCCTGGGTGTGTTCACCACCAAGGACGACGACGCTCGACACGTCTTCGACACCACCCCGCAGGCCATCGCCTGTGCACGCACGCTGGTGACCGAGGCGACCACTCCCCGCGGGTAGGGTCGTAGGTCACACTTGCGTACGAAAGGACCAGCTCATCGTGGCTCTCGTTGCCGGAATCGACTCTTCCACCCAATCGTGCAAGGTTTTCGTTCGCGATGCCGACACCGGGGAGTTGGTGCGTCACGGCCGTGCCGGTCATCCCGACGGCACCGAGATCGACCCGCAGCGGTGGAAGGAAGCACTCGACGAGGCCGTCGACGCCGCCGGCGGGCTGGACGATGTCGCTGCGGTGTCGGTCGGCGCGCAACAACACGGCATGGTCTGCCTCGACGACAACGGATCCGTGGTCCGTAAAGCATTGCTGTGGAACGACACTCGATCGGCCCAGGCGGCAGAGGATCTGATCGCGGAGCTCGGCGAGAAGACCGGTGGCGACGGCGGTCAGGCCTGGGCCGACGCGGTCGGCGTGGTTCCGTTGGCCTCGATCACCGTCGCCAAGCTGCGGTGGCTCGCCGACAACGAGCCCGACAACGCCGATCGCACTGCGGCGGTGTGCCTTCCGCACGATTGGATCGGCTGGCAGCTCGGTGGCGCGTCGGGGCTCGACGCCTTGGCCACCGATCGCGGCGATGCGAGCGGCACCGGATACTTCTCGGCGGCCACGAACGAGTATCGAACGGATCTGTTGCAGTTGGGCTTTCGTGGCCGCAACCCACTGCTGCCCCGCGTGGCTGCGCCGAATGAGGCGATAGGCCACACTGCCGCCGGGGCGCTGATCGGCCCGGGTACCGGAGACAATGCCGCGGCGGCGCTTGCCCTCGACGCACAGCCCGGTGATGTGGTGATCTCGATAGGCACGTCCGGCGTCGTCTCGGCGGTGACCACCGCAGCCGCGGCCGACGGTTCGGGCCTGGTCGCCGGATTCGCCGACGCCACCGGGCGTCAGCTGCCGTTGGTGTGCACGCTCAACGCGGCGCGTGTCCTCGATGCGACGGCGCGAATGCTGGGCGTCGATCACGACGAGTTGTCGCGGTTGGCTCTGTCGACGACGAGCGACGGTGTGGTGATGGTGCCGTACTTCGAGGGCGAGCGGACGCCCAATCTCCCCGATGCGTCCGGTGCGATTCATGGACTACGACTGAACAATTCGACTCCGGGCCACCTGGCTCGCGCGGCCGTCGAAGGACTGCTGTGCGGACTGGCCGATGGTATCGACTACCTGCGTGCACAGGGAGTGGACGTGCGGCGTGTGCTGCTCATCGGCGGCGGTGCCAAGTCCGCGGCGCTCCGAGCCTTGGCCCCGGCAATTCTCGGGGTGCCGGTGGCCGTACCCGAGCCCGGTGAATACGTCGCCGACGGGGCAGCGCGCCAGGCGGCATGGACTCTGGCCGGGACCAGTGAGCCGCCGACCTGGGCGCAGGCCACCTCGAAGACATACGAGGCAGACCCCACGCCGGCGGTGCGAGAGCGCTACGCGCATGTGAGTGGAAACTCGTAGCAGGGGTCGAGTTTCCACTCACATGCGGCGCAGCCGCGCTAAGGAATCAGGCGTGCATCTCGGTAACGCTGAATCACCGAGGCGATGGCATCGGGCGTGGAGCGGAAGCCCAGGAAGCCGGCCTTCTTGGACTTGTTCATGTCTGTCAGGCATTCCATGTCGCGGCCGAGGTCACCGTCGGTGTGCCACCACGACGCCAGGCGGGAGACATCGCTCTCCACCAGATCGTGCTTCTCGGCGATGCGCTTCCACGCGGCGGCCGCATCGGACATGCGGGGTTCGAGGGGACGCGGCTCGGTGTCGAAGCCCTCGGGCTCGACGCCGAAGTGCTCGGCGAACTGCGGCCACAGCCAGCGCCAGCGAAAGACGTCACCGTTGGCGCTGTTGAACGCCTCGTTGCGCGCGTTGTCGTCGGTTGCCGCCCAAATCATCTGCTCGGCGAGCAGGTCGGCGTCGGTGAGGTCGGTCAAGCCGTTCCACTGGGTTTCGGAGCCCGGGAAGACGAACTTCTCGCCCAGTTCTTTGCAGATCGACGCGTAGACGGACAGCGTCAGCATCATGTTCATCGCGTTGCCCACGGCAAAACCGGAGACGGTGTGAGCGCGGTGCACGCTCCACCCGAATCCGAATTTCTCTGCGCCGGCGAACAGTTCGTCTTCCTGCGCGTAGTAGAAGTTCGGCGTGTCGAGGCGGTCCTCGGTTTCGTGGAACGGCGTCTCGGCCATCACGGCCTCACCGTAGGCATCGAATGGGCCGAGGTAGTGCTTGAGTCCGGTCATCAGCGCGACGTGCTTCACCGAATCGAGGGGGCCGAGAACATCGAGCACATTGCGTAGGGTCGCCGAGTTGACCTCGATGTTCTCCTGCTCGGAGTCCTTCTTCATCCACGCGGTGAAGAACACGACCTCGGGGCGGACGTCCTTCAGCGCGTCTTCGAGGGACTGCGGGTCGAGCAGATCCGCCGCGACCGGCACGACGCCGTCGACGGGGGTACTGCCGCTCCGACTCAGTCCGTAGGTGGTCCAGCCCGCATCGAGTGCTGCGCGGCACAGCGCCTGCCCGGAAATGCCGGTGGCACCGACGATCAACGCGCGCGTGGTGTTCGTAGTCATCGAATCCGGTTACCCACTGGAGCCGATGCAACACGTGACGCTTCACTCACGTCAGGGCCAGTACTTGCTGGACGACGAGCACGATCGCGCCCACGGCCGAGACGGCGATTGCCGTGATACGTAGGCGTCGTCGATCGAGAACTCGGTTGATCACGCGAGAGAGCAGGAACCCCAGAACTGTCGCCGGGGCCAGGAACGCGAACAGCGTGGCGGTGTGGCTGTTCACCGCTCCGGCCACCGTCAACACCGCAATGGAGATGATCGAGCCGACGAGGAAGAAGCAACTCATCGTGCTGCGGAGTTCGGCTCCGGAGTTGCCTTGCCACACCAGAGCCATCGGTGGCCCACCGATGGAGGTGGCGGTTCCCAGAACTCCCGACGCGGCCCCGGCGACGACGAGATTACGTCTGTGCGGCAACGGAACCCAGCCGAACGACGTCAGCGCGACGCCGCCCAGGACCACGAGTGCCAACAGTATTGCCAGCCCGCGTTCGGGCAACAGGACCAGTAGCAGCGCACCCACCACCGAGCCGGGGAGTCGTCCGGCGAGTGCCCACCCGGCTCCCGAGAGATCGAGAGCCGTCCGGTCGCGTACCAGTACGAGCACGCTGACCACGACCGCGAGCATGATCAGCGTTCCCGGAACGAGTCCGGGGTCGACGATGGCCACGACGGGGGCGGCCAGCATGCCCATGCCGAATCCGATCGACGCCTGCATCGCGGATGCGAAGAAGATCGCGAGGGCGACGACGACGAAGCCGGTGACACTCAGGTGCGTGAGTGTCATGTTCCGGCGGCGACGAGACCGAGATTTCCTGCCACGAGCGGATAATGGCATTCGGCAACATGATCGGCCTCGTCGGCGTCGTGTCCGACGGGTGGTGCGTCGCTCGCGCACAGGTCGGTCGCCTTCCAGCAGCGAGTACGGAAACGGCATCCCGACGGCGGATTCAGTGGCGACGGCACCTCGCCTTTCAGCAGAATCTTGTCCCCGCGGCTCGACGCGTCGAGTGTGGGTGCAGCCGACATCAACGCTGCGGTGTAGGGGTGCGCGGGCCGATCGAACACTGCCTCGGTGGCTCCGGATTCGACGACGCGGCCCAGGTACATCACCGCGACTCGGTCGGCGACGTGCCGGACCACCGAGAGATCGTGCGAGATGAAGACGTAGGAGATGCCGAGTTGCTTCTGCAGATCGTTGAGCAGATTGAGCACCTGGGCCTGGACCGAGAGATCGAGAGCCGAGACGGGCTCGTCGCAGATGATGACGTCGGGGTTCAGTGCCAGAGCGCGCGCGATGCCGAGGCGCTGCCGCTGACCGCCGGAGAATTCCTGCGGGAATCGGTTCTCGTCGCTCGGGCGTAGGCCCACCAGATGCAGCAGTTCGCGCACCCGCGCGGAACGATCGCGGCGAGTCTTGTACAGGCCCTTGTGGGTTCGCCACGGCTCGCCGATGATGTCACCTGCCGTCATGCGCGAGTTCAGTGAACCGTACGGGTCCTGGAAGACCATCTGTACTCGTCGACGCCACGCGAGGAGGTCCTTGCCGCGCAGCGCGAACGGATCGATGCCGTCGAAGGCGACGGTGCCCGAGTCGGGTCGTTCGAGCATCATCAGGGTGCGAGCGAGAGTGGACTTGCCGCAGCCGGATTCGCCCACGAGGCCGAGGGTCTCGCCACGTCGTAGATCGAGGTCGATGGCGTCGAGGGCCCGGAGCTTCCCGCGGCCGACGTCGAAGGTCTTGTTCAGGCCGCGCACGGTCAGCAGTTGCTCAGACATGGCTGGGTACCTCGTTCGGGAAGTGGCAGGCCGACATCCGGCCGGTGCCGACGGATTCGAGCGGCGGTCGAGTGCTGATGCAGATCTCGCGGGCGAGAGGGCAGCGGGCCTGATAGACGCATCCGCTGGGAATGGAATGCAGATCCGGTGGGGTGCCGCCGATGGATTTGAGATCCTCGCCGCGGACGGCGTGCACGGGTACCGAGTCGAGCAGACCCTTGGTGTAGGGGTGGCGCGGCGATCCGAACACCTCCGAAACCAACCCGGTTTCGACGACGTTGCCCGCGTACATGATTGCCACTCGATCGGCCTCTTCGGCCACCAGAGCGAGGTCGTGGGTGATGAGTACGACGGCCATGTCGTGCTCGGTGCGCAATTCCTTGAGCAGTGCCATGATCTGCGCCTGCACGGTCACGTCGAGGGCGGTGGTCGGTTCGTCGGCCAGCAGTACCGACGGACTCAGGGCCACAGCCATCGCGATCAGCAGGCGTTGCCGCATGCCGCCGGAGAACTGGTGCGGGTAGGAGTCGGCGCGTGATTCGGGCTCGGGGATACCCACGCGGGCCATCAGGGCGATCGCTTCGACTCGCGCCTGCTTGGCCGACATACCCCGGTGGATCCGAAACGGCTCGGCCAGTTGAGTTCCCACGGTGTAGACGGGATTGAGTGCGGTCAGTGCATCCTGGAAGACGATGGCCAGTTCTGTGGCCGCGATGGTGCGTCGCACCTTGGTCTTGGCGGTGACCAAATCGACGTCGCCCATCTCCACCGAGCCGCCGGTGATGTCGGCGATCGGCTCGAGCAACCCGACGATGGCCTGCGCCGTCATCGACTTCCCGCAGCCGGATTCGCCCAGCAGAGCGAGGGTTTCACCGCGGCGGGCGGTGAAGGTGACGTTGTCGACGGCGCGAATGACGCCTGACGGCGTCCGCAGGTCGACGGTCAGTCCGCGTACGTTCAGGGCGACACTACCGGTGTCGGGTCGCGCCGACGGTGCGCTGGTTGCCGGTGCGCTCATGAGACGACCTTTCGTGCGGGGATCAGGCGAGACCGCTTGGAGCGGGGGACATTGAGTCGCCACCGCTGCGCGGGATCGGTGGCGATGCGGGCCCAGGCGGCGAGAACGGTGGCCGAGACGGTCGTCAACACGATCGCGAGGCCGGGGAAGAAGGAGAGCCACCAGGCGGTCTGCAGGTAGGTACGGCCCTGCGAGACCATCAGGCCCCAGGAGACGTCGGGCGGCTGAATGCCGATGCCCAGGAAGCTCAGTGACGATTCGGCGAGAATGACGAAGCAGAAGTCCAGGGTCGCGACGGTGAGCAGGGTCGGCAGCAGGATCGGGGCCACATGGCGTCTGATCACCGATCCGCTCGTCGCGCCGAACGTACGGGCAGCGTCCACGAACAACCGACTCTGCAGTTCTGCGGACTCGGCGCGGGCGGTACGCAGGTAGATCGGGATACGCGTGACCGTCAGGACCAGAACGATGTTCGCGGCACTGGGCGAGAAGACGTAGAGCACGACGACGGCCATCAGCAGGGACGGAAAGCTGAGGATGACGTCGGCGACGCGCATCGCCGCGGTCTCGCGCCAACCGCGATGGAAGCCGGCCCACATTCCGATGAACGAGCCGATGATTGCCGAGAGGATCACGGCCGGAATGGCTACCGACAGTGTGGTTCTGCTCGCCACGATCAATCGGGCCAGCATGCTGCGTCCCAATGGATCGGTGCCGAGGATGTTCATCCAACCGGTGTCGAGGGTGAACGGTGGCAGGTTCGAGCGATCGAGATCTTGGTCGGTGGCGGCGTCCCCGACCAACATCGGGCCGAAGACTGCGGTGAGGAAGACCAGCACCAGGATTGCGGCAGCGACGGTGGCGACCCGGTCCCGCAGGAGTAGCTTCCACAGCGGGGCCGACGCCTTGCGGGCTTCCACCGGAGCCGTCGGTGGAACATCCTCCGGCTCGGATGTTTTCGGTGCTTCGAAGTCGAGTGACATGTTCTTAGACCTTCACCTTGTCGCGAACCCGGGCATCGAGCAGTGCATAGCAGGCATCGATGACGATGTTGAGCACGAAGATGCTCACCGCCGTCAACAACACGGCCGCCTGCAGAACAGCGAAGTCGCGCTGCAGGATGGCGTCGATCATCAGTTTTCCGATACCCGGCCAGCCGAAGATGGCTTCGACGACCACCGCGCCGTTGACGAGTCCGACCATCAGGTCGCCGGCCACGGTCAGCGCCGGTGCCGCGGCGTTGCGCAGAGCGTGGTGGGTGACAACTCGAAGGTCGCCCGCCCCTTTGCTTCTCGCCAATCGAACGTACGGTGCCGACAGTGCCGAGACCATCGCGCCACGGACGACCTGAGTCAGGACGCCGAGCGGTCGAATGAGCAGCGTGGCGATCGGCAACACCCACGAGAGCATTCCGCTGTCCACCCCGGAGGTGGGCAGCCAACCGAACAGGATGGCGAAGACGTAGACGCCCATGATGGCGAACCAGAAGTCGGGAATGGACGCCGCCGTCATCGACAGCAGGCTCGAGATGCGATCGGCGAGCGAGTTCGGCCGGTATGCGGCCCAGCAGCCGATGATCACCGCACCGAGGATGGCGAGGAACATCGTTGCGAACGCCAGCTGCAGCGTTGCGGGGAAGGCGCGCAGGGCCATTGCCGACGCGTCCTCGCCGGTGCGCAGTGACTGCCCGAAGTCGAGTTGTACGACACCCTTGAAGTAGTCAAGCAACTGAGTCAGCACCGGCTGATCGAAGCCGTTGGTGGCGCGGAACGCTTCGCGCTGCGCCTGGGTGGCCGACTCGGGTAGGTACAGGCTGGTGGGGTCGCCGGTGAGCCGAGCGAGGAAGAAGACGCCCAGTAGAACGACGAACAGCGGGATCAGGCTGGTGTAGATCCGTCGGCGCAGAAATCTGAACATGTCAGGGCCTCTCGGTCTCGGCGCGGGTCATCGCGGCCAGATGCATTTCGTCGACCGTGGCCGAGTCCGGGGTGTAGTCCACGGAGGCGGCCTTGGCGAGCACCCCGTTCATGTGCGCGATGTAGGCCATCTGCATGATGTCCTTCGGTTCGTCGGCGAACACCTGGGCGTACGCGGCCTGCCTGTCTTCTCCGGTGAGAGCGCCGGCAGCGGCGATCTCCTTGTCGAAGTCCGCTGTGCCGTAGGCACTCTGGAACCCATCACTGGTGAAGTACTGATCGACCGTGAAGGCGGAGTCGCCGGCCTGGTTGCCGTGCTGGATGACCAGCAGGTACGGACCGACGTCCGGGAACGGCCGCTCCTGGTACTCGGCAGTTCCTGCGGCGTCCATCATTTCGATCTTGACATTCATGCCGATCTTGGACAGCGAGTTCTGAATGACCTCCACCGTCTCGTTGATCTTCGGGAACTGACCGGTGCGTCCGATGAGACGGATCTCGGTGTCCACCGGAACCCCGTCGGCACGGGCCTGCTCGATCAACGTCCTGGCCTCGTCCATGTCGTAGGGCCAGGGAGTCAGGTCTTCGTTGTATCCCACGACGCCCTCGGAAATGAGCTGTGCTGCAGGTGAACCGAGTCCGCGGAACAACGCCTTGACGATGCCGTCGCGATTGATGGCGTAGTTGATCGCCTGCCGAACCCGCATGTCGTCCAGTGGCGGTTGCGCGGCCTGCATGCGCAGTGCCGTGGTCTCGTTGTTGGGATAGGCCACGCCGAGGTCGCCTGCACCGTCCTCCGGTCCGACCGACGTGGCGATCTCGGCCTCGCCGTTGGTCACCATCGACGCGCGGACACTGCCCTCGCTGCGCCATTGGTATTCGGCCCTGGCGTATTCGGGCTTCGGGCCCCAGTAGGTCTCGTTGCGTACCAGGGAGAGCTTCTGGCCGTAGTCCCACCGCTCGATCGCGAACGGGCCGGTGCCGATCGGTTCGCGTACCCGCTCGGTGTAGCTCGAAGTGCGCGGAACCATCTCCACGAACGAGAGCCGCAGCGGCAGAATGGGATCCGGCTCGGGTGACTGCACCGTCAGCGTCAACGGGTCGACGGCTTTCACCACCAGATCGGCGTCGCCGAAGACGTATCCCTCGACGTTGCATCCCAGTTCGGAGTTGACGGTGCGGTCGATGGAGAACGCTGCATCCTCGGCTTCGAAGGGGCTGCCGTCGCTGAACGTCACGCCGGGGTGAATGGCGAACGTCCACTCGGTGTCCGAGGTCTGCTCCCACGAGTCCGCCAACTTCGGTTCGAGATCACCGGTACTCGGATTGCGCTCCATCAGCGGCTCGGTGATGTTCGAGCGCGTGACCACTCCGACCGACGTCAGCGATACGTCGCAGGCTTCGAGGGTGGGCGGTTCCTGAGGCAGAACGATGCGCAGGGTGTCTGCGCGGGCTGCGGCTCCGTTGCTCGAGTTCGCGACGGTGCAGCCGCTTGCGATCAATGAAAGTGTCAGTGCGCCAACAGCAATAGCGGCGACGCGATGGGTCCGTCCCTGCTGCACGGAGAGTGCAGGGCTCATGGTGGCCTCCAGTGGGAAAAGGGATACGCGTCATCGAGCCGCATTCGGATCTGTGACGGTAGACACACGGTAGGAGTGGGTGATCTCCACCGTCAACCGGACGAAAGCGACGTTTCGGCCCGTTATCCACGTCATAATCGTGCTGGATCAGTGCGGCTGCTCGCAGTTCAGCGCCTCTGAGCAGGTCGAACGTCCAAGCGGGTTAGGCATACCTGCATGCTGGGGGTCATGTTCATGCCGTTTGGGTATCGGTCCATGTTATTTGCGTGTTGGACAGGTATCCGAGAAGCGGCATACCGTACAGGAAACGCGCACGCTCCACCACATCGCGAGGAGGACAACGGTGACCACCGGTCAACAGGAAAAGTCTGTGTTGCAACAGGATTCACGCCAAGGGGGCCGCGTGCTCCGAGTCGGGCCGCTGAAGCCGTCCCTGATGGACACTCTGGTTGCCGACTACGACGCGCTGACCTTGCCCGAGGGGGACGAGCGTGAGCAGTTCCTGGCCGAGCACGGCCCGTCGATCACCGCCGTCGTCACCTCCGGCCGAACCGGCGTCGACGCAGCGCTGATGGAGCGGTTGCCGCAGCTCGGAGCCGTCGTGAACTTCGGAGTCGGATACGACACCACCGACGTCGACGCGGCCACCGAGCGTGGCATCGGGGTCAGCAACACCCCGGACGTGCTCACCGACTGCGTCGCGGATCTTGCTGTCGGCCTGGTGATCGACACCGTGCGTGGGCTCTCGTCCGCGGAGCGATTCGTACGGGCCGGCCGCTGGCCGGCCGAGGGCAACACTCCGCTGACCCGTCAGGTCACCGGCAAACGAGTCGGGATCATCGGGCTCGGCCGGATCGGATCTGCAATTGCGGACCGGCTCACCGCATTCCGCTGCCCCATCTCGTACCACAACCGCAACGAGATCGACGGTTCACCGTATGCGTACGCGGCCAGTCCTGTAGCGCTCGCCGAGGGCGTCGACGTACTGATCGTCGCCGCGTCGGGTGGCTCGGGAACGGCCCATCTGGTCGATCGCGCGGTGCTCGACGCGCTGGGGCCGCAGGGCTATCTGATCAACGTGGCCCGCGGAAGCGTCGTCGACGAGGAGGCGCTGATCGAACTGCTCGCCTCCGGGCAGCTCGCCGGTGCGGGCCTGGACGTGTTCGCCCACGAACCGAACGTGCCCGACGCCCTGCTGGCGATGGACAACGTGGTGCTGCTGCCGCACGTGGGCAGCGCAACGGTGGAGACTCGCGCCGCCATGGAAGCACTGACACTGGAGAACCTCGATCGATTCCTGGCCGACGGCTCCCTCGTCACGCCGGTGACAAAGTGACCGTCGTCGTCGGCTACTCGCCGACCACCGAAGGAAAAGGCGCGCTGCCCTTCGCATTTCGCGAGGCCCAGATGCGCGGAACGAATCTGCTCATCGTCGCCGAGGACAACAGCGCGGCAGACGCCGACTTCGCTGCCACCGTCGAATCGGCTCGCGAGGAGGCGTCGGCGGTCGGTGTCACGACGAAGATTCACGACAACGAGGCCGGCCGCTCGCACGCCGACAACCTGATCGACCTGTCGTTCGACGAGCAGGCTCAGTTGGTCGTCATCGGCATCCGACGTCGATCGCCCGTCGGAAAGTTGTTCATGGGCAGCATCTCTCAGCGCGTACTGCTCGAAGCGCATTGCCCGGTGACGGCCGTCAAGCCGCCGGTTGGGACGCCGCGATAGTTCGGTTGCTGGCTGGACAGTATTCGGCACCGTCGCTGCGACCCCCTTCATCGCTAAGACCGACCGCGACACACTGCAAGCGATCGCCGACATCGACCTCGACAGCAACGACCTAGCGGAAACCGACGGCAACAGCGACAATGGGGCTACAACACACCGCGAGGAGCGCCCATGACCACCACCGAACCGCGCCGGGCCTGGACCCCCGAGCAGCGCCGGAAGGTACGCGCAGCAGCCGCAGGAACGTCCATCAAACTCCGCGAGTACGACAACAAGCCGGTCCCGCAATGGCTCCGCGACGTCGCCGCTGGCAAAGACGCCAATCCGCCCAAAGACTGAGCACCCACGAACCCGACAAGGCCCGCTCCCAACCAGGTGCGGGCCTTCGTCGGCTTTCGAGGCGCGCCGTATTCACACGAGTACTCGACCGAGACCGGCTTCGGGCACTGTCGAACCACGGCTCGATCAGCAGGAAAAAATCACGACCACTCACGCGTCGGCAGCACGTCGGTCATGAAGCGGTGCAGTGCCGGGTTGTCGTTGTCGACGCGCCAGGCAGCGTCGAGTTCGACGGGGCGTTCCTTTACGGTCCGAACCGGCCGGAACACAACGCCTTCCGGCCGCATGGTCGACGCCGACTCGGGTACCAGCGCCAGTCCGATTCCCGAGCGAACGAGCACCAGCATCGTGTGCACCTGGGTCACGTACTGCACGTAGCGCGGCGAGACCCCGACGATGGTGAAGGTGCTGATCAGCAGTTCGTGGAAGTACCGCGCGTCGACGGGCGAGTACATGATGATCGGCTGCTCGTCGAAGTCCTCTACCGACAGCTCGTCCTTCGCGGCCAGCGGGTGTTCTTCGGGCATCGCCGCTATCAACGATTCGTGCAGTACGGGCCGGGACGCGATGCCCGGTCGCTTGAGCGGGGGTCTGGCCAACCCGAGATCCAGATCGCCGATGGCCAAGGACTCCATCTGTACCGCCGAGACCATCTCGCGTAGAACGAGTTTCACGTCCGGTAGCTTCACGCGCGCGGCGTCGAGCAGCTGCGGGAGCACCGCATGCGCCGATGCCCCGGTGAATCCCACGATTACGGTCCCCAGGTCTCCGGTGGGAACGCGTCGCACCGTCAGCAGTGCGCCCTCGGCGAGGTCGAGGATGCGTCGGGCCTCGGGTAGGAAGGCCAATCCCGCGGCCGTCAGGGTCACCGACCGGCTCGTGCGGTCGATCAGCTGCACGCCGACTTCGCTCTCGAGTTGTTGGATCTGCCTGCTGAGCGGCGGCTGCGTCATGTGCAGACGTTCGGCGGCGCGGCCGAAGTGCAATTCCTCGGCGACGGCGATGAAGCAGGACAGCCTGTTGAGCGAGAACATCGATTCATTCCTTGCATCGCGCTGGGAGTTCCGGCGTGCCTTTTCGTATAAATCTAGCGCACGTCGTCCGCGCTTCGATGATTGGTAACCTTCCCTCCGGTAAGAGTAGAGTTGCTCGCGGAGTGGACGCCCATCCCGGTTGTCGTCCCTCGTAACCATCGAACGGAGTCGTCGTGTCTCGAGCTGCCCAGGTGCCCGGCACCGCCGTCGAAGACGTCTCGGTGCTGGGTGCGTTGCGCTCACCGAGGCGACTGAAGACCGAGGTTCTTGCCGGACTGGTGGTGGCGCTGGCGTTGATCCCGGAAGCCATTTCGTTCTCGATCATCGCCGGTGTCGATCCGCGCGTCGGCCTGTTCGCGTCGTTCACGATGGCCGTCACCATCTCCATCGTCGGGGGTCGACCGGCGATGATCTCCGCGGCCACCGGAGCGATCGCCCTGGTGGTCGCCCCCTTGGCTCGCGAGTACGGCCTCGACTACCTCATTGCCGCGGTCATCCTCGGCGGAGTGCTGCAGATCGTGTTGAGCGTCCTCGGTGTCGCCAAGTTGATGCGATTCATCCCGCGCAGTGTCATGGTCGGATTCGTCAATGCGCTGGCGATCCTGATCTTCACCTCACAGGTGCCGTACCTGATCGGGGTGCCGTGGTTGGTCTACCCGATGGTCGCCGTCGGACTGCTCATCATGTTCTTCCTGCCGAAGCTCACCACTGTCGTGCCGGCACCTCTGATCGCCATCGTGATCCTCACCGCCGTCACGCTCGTCTTCGCGCTGGCCGTCCCGGACGTGGGCGACGAGGGCGAGCTGCCGTCCTCGCTGCCGTCGTTCCTGATCCCGGACGTGCCGTTCACGTTCGACACCCTGTCGATCATCGCGCCGTTCGCTCTGGCCATTGCCCTGGTCGGTCTGCTCGAATCACTGATGACGGCCAAGCTCGTCGACGACATCACCGACTCGCACTCCAACAAGACTCGTGAGGGCTGGGGTCAGGGCGTGGCGAATCTGGTCACCGGACTCACCGGCGGTATGGGCGGCTGCGCGATGATCGGCCAGACCATGATCAACGTGAAGGTCTCCGGTGCCCGCACCCGTATCTCCACGTTCCTCGCCGGCACCTTCCTGCTGATCCTGGTGGTCGGTCTCGGCGACATCGTCGCACTCATTCCGATGGCCGCATTGGTCGCCGTGATGATCATGGTGTCGGTCGGCACCTTCGACTGGCACAGCATTCACCCGAAGACGTTGCGGCGCATGCCCAAGAGCGAAACTCTCGTCATGGTGGCCACCGTGGCTGTCACCGTGGTCACCCACAACCTCGCGTACGGCGTCGTCGTCGGAGTGATCACCGCGATGGTGCTGTTCGCTCGCAGGGTTGCCCATCTGACCGAGGTCGTCGACGTCGCACATCCCGACGACGACACCCGCGTCTACGCCGTCAAGGGCGAGTTGTTCTTCGCGTCGAGTAACGATCTGATCTACCAGTTCGACTACGTCGGAGATCCGAAGAACGTCGTCATCGATATGTCCGAGTCGCACATCTGGGACGCGTCGACCGTTGCGACCCTCGACGCCATCACCACCAAGTACGCCGCCAAGGGCAAGACGGTGGAGATCGTGGGCCTGAACGCGCCGTCGACCGAGCGGCACGATCGTCTCAGTGGGAACCTGGGTGCCGAGCACTGACTAGGGTGGTTGGTCGGGCGAAGAGAGGCGGCACATGACAGACGACGGCGTACACATGCAGATCGGGCAGGTAGCTCAGCGAACCGAGCTGTCGATTCGCACGGTTCGTCACTACGACGATGTCGGTCTGGTCACGCCCTCTGCTCGGACCGTCGGCGGCTTTCGGCTCTACACCGAGTCCGACGTCGAACGACTGCTCGTGATTCGCCGGATGAAGCCACTCGACTTCACGTTGGCCGAAATGAAACAGCTACTGGAATCCCTCGACGTTCTCGGCGACGAGAACGCGACCGACGACGCGAGGTCGTCGGCCGCGGCCTTCGTTCGTGATTGCCACACCAAGGCCGAGGAAAGCTGCCGCACGTTGCGGCGGCAGCTCGCCTACGCCGAGGAGCTGACCGAGGTGCTGTCGACTCGCGGCGCAGCGGCCCAAATCTGACCGCCCAGTTCTAGCCGTCCACGACCACCGGGACGATGAGGGGCTGGCGGCCCAGGGTCTGCTTGGCCCAGCGGGCCGATTCCTGCACGATGCGCTTCTCGATGTTCTCGCGGGACGCAACCTTGACGTCGCTCTCGCGTGTGAGGGTCTTGCCGATCGCCTTGGCCAACGAGTCGAAAGCGTTTGCCTCGTGGGCGAATCCGCGTCCGATGAAGTCGACGTCGTCGACCAGCAGCCCGGTGTCGGGATCGACGATGGCGATGACGGTCAGCACGCCCTCGTTCGCGAGGAGGCGACGCTCGGCCAGTGAATCCTCCGTCACGCCACCGACGGCACTGCCGTCGACGTAGATCAGCTCGATGGGGACGGAGCCGGTGATCTGCGCGACGCCGTCGTACAGGTCGATGACGCTTCCGTTCTCGGCGATGAGCACGCGATCGCGAGGAACACCGGTCCTGATTGCGAGATCGGCATTGGCACGCAGGTGCCGCGACTCACCGTGTACGGGAAGCACATTGGCGGGTTCGAGGATGTTGTAGCAGTAGACGAGCTCGCCGGCGCTGGCGTGACCGGAGACGTGCACCTTCGCATTTCCCTTGTGCACCACGCGCGCACCCTTGTCGACCAGGCCGTTGATGACGCGGTAGATCGCGTTCTCGTTGCCGGGGATCAAGCTGCTCGCCATCAGCACGGTGTCGCCGTCGCCGACCTTGATCTGGTGCTCACCCGACGCCATCCGCGACAGCGCCGCGAGGGGCTCGCCCTGCGAGCCGGTGCAGATCAGCGTGATCTTGTTGGCCGGGAGCCGGTTGAGCTTCGGGAGGTCCACGACGAGGCCGTCGGGAACGTCGAGGTAGCTCAGGTCGGTCGCAATCTTCATGTTGCGCACCATCGATCGGCCGACGAACGCAACCTTGCGGCCCTGTGCGTGTGCGGCGTCGAGTACCTGTTGAATGCGGTGCACGTGACTGGCGAAGCTCGAGACGATCACGCGTCCCGTCGTTTCGCGGAACACCTTCTCGATGGCCGGGACCAGGTCGCGTTCGGAGACCATGAACCCGGGCACTTCGGCGTTGGTGGAGTCGACGAGGAGGAGATCGAGCCCTTCTTCGCCGAGGCGTGCGAAGCTCCGGAGGTCGGTGATCCGACCGTCCAGCGGGAACTGGTCCATCTTGAAGTCACCGGTGTGCAGCACCAGCCCGGCGTCGGTACGAATGGCGATGGCCAGACCGTCGGGAATCGAGTGGTTGACGGCAATGAACTCGAGTTCGAACGGGCCTTCCTGTCGGGTTTGCCCCGCCTCGACCTCGATCAGCGTCGTCGAGACCTTGAACTCCTCGAACTTGGCAGCCAGGAAATGCAGCGTCAGCCGCGACGAGATGACGGGAATGTCGCCACGCTCGCGCAGCAGATACGGGACGCCGCCGATGTGGTCCTCGTGCCCGTGCGTCAGAACGATGGCAACGACGTCGTCGAGGCGATCCCGGATGCAACTCCAGTCGGGGAGGATGACGTCGACGCCGGGCTGATGCTCCTCGGGAAACAGCACGCCGCAGTCGACGATGAGCAGCTTTCCGTCGAATTCGAAGACGGTCATGTTCCGGCCGATCTCGCCGAGACCGCCCGTCGCGATCACGCGAAGGTGCCCTGCCGACAGCGCTGAGGAGGATCGCTTTCGAGGTGCGGCGGGGGATCTGCGGTTCCGTGGTGATCTCGACATGCCTCTTACGCTACGGGGGCCGCCCGACCTGGCTTCGACCCCGGTCCGAAGATCCACGCATTGCTCGCCGTCGAGGGTGGAATGCCGACCGTGTCATGGCCGTCCTCGAGCCATGGGACAGCTCGTCGTCCACGTCGATCTCGCGGCCGGCGCTCGTGTCGTCAGGGGGTGCAGAGTGAACGCGATGCAGCAACCAAGGCTGCAGCGTGCACGATGTCCCTGTCGTGGGCGGTGTTCGTGGCAACGACCGCTTGGACGAGGTCCGTGTAGCACGTCGGTGATCGAAGGGCTTGCGCGTTCGAGGCAAGCTGGGTGACCACCGCAGAAGTGAGTGCGGTGATGCGTTCCCGGATCGGCGCGAGGTCCGCGGGCGCATCGGGAGCGCCGGCCGGATCGGCGTGCCACTGGGCCAGGCGGAGCGATTGGATCGCCTTGCCCACCTCGATCTGGTCGCGAACCACAGTCCCTGCGCGTTCTGGTGCAAGTCCGAGCCCGATGGCAGCGTTCTGCGCCGCATCGATCACCTGGGCCTCGCGCTCGGGATCGCTGACGGGGCCGCCTGTCTTCCACTTCACCGCGGCCACGCTGTCTGCGGTGGCCAGACGGTCTGCAAGAACGTCGGTCAGAGATTGCAGATTCTCGGCAGGCGTCTCGGCCGCGCTCGTCGCCGCCGTCGGTAACAGGACCAGCGGTACGACCGCTGAGATCACGGCAATTCTGGCGATGCGACGCAGCCGCGACGCGTTTGCCGGTAAGGACACCTCAGGAGACATCTCACGCACCTTTCGTTCGACGGTTCGACGCCGATAGTGCCCGACGACGGTGAACAACAAGGGAACCGCCATTGCGGAATCACACGTCATCACTTTAAAGTGATGACGCGCAACATCGGATTGCGTCTTGTGCTGGAGGGGTTCGTCGATATGCGTATTCACACCGTGGTGATCATCGGTAGCGGCTTCGGAGGTCAATGCGCCGCCAAAGCCCTGCTCGACCGCGGTATCGACGACCTCGTCATTCTCGAGCGAAGGCCCTTTCTCGGTGGAACCTGGAAGCAGAATCGCTACCCGGGCGCGGCAGTCGACGTGCAGAGTCCCCTGTACTCCATTGCCTCCGAGCCGTTCGAGTGGTCGCGCATGTTCGCCGAGCGGGAGGAACTCGAGCGCTACACCCAGCACGTGCTCGAGTCCAACGGGCTGCCGCAACGCACACATGCCGACACCGACGTTCAGAAGATCCAATGGGTCGGCGATCACTGGCTGATCACCACGTCGCACGGTGATTACGCAGCGAAGTTCGTCGTCAATGCATCCGGGCCGCTCAGCACCCCGGTGATCCCCCCGTTCTCAGGCCGAGAGAAGTTCCGCGGCAAGCAGTTCCACACCAACGACTGGGACACTTCCTACGATCACGCCGGAAAACGGGTAGCCATCGTCGGTAGCGGTGCCAGCGCCGCACAGGTGATCCCCGCGATCCAGCCCGACGTCGAGGCGTTGCACGTCTTCCAGCGCACACCACACTGGGTGATGCCGCGTCACGATCGCGAATTCACGCCGCTGCAACGAAAGTTGCTGCGATTCGAGCCCATTCGACGGCTGGTGCGAGCCGGCATCTACTGGAGTCTCGAGACCCGCATCATCGGGTTCAAGTACTCGCGGCGGATGCTGAAAGCCGTGGCCCAGCGGACTGCCCTGAAGCACACCGAGTCTCAGGTTCCGGACTCCCAGCTTCGGGCGAAAGTCACCCCCGACTACACCATCGGGTGCAAGCGCGTGCTGCTGTCCAACACGCTGTATCCCGCACTGGGAGAAGCGAACGTGACCCTGCACGACAAGAACGACGGCATCGCCGAGATCACCGAAACCGGGATCGTGACCACCTCGGGGGAACACGTCGACGTCGACCTGCTGGTGTGGTCGACCGGATACGACGCCACCGACGGGGTCATCTCGTATCCGGTGATCGGGCGGGACGGCCGGGCGCTGTCCGAGGTCTGGGATCCCTACCCCCGCGCTTACCTCGGCACCACGATTCCCGGTTTCCCCAACCTGTTCGTGGTCACCGGACCGAACACCGGAATCGGGCACACCTCCGCCATCTTCCTCATCGAGGCGCAGATGGAGTACATTGTGCGAGCCGTCGACGCAGTTCAGCACGCGGGTGCAACCGCCATCGAGGTCACTGCCGCCGCCGAGCAGGAGTACACCGACACGATTCACCGCGAGATGGACGGCACCGTCTGGAAGGACGGCGGCTGCCACAGCTGGTACCAGTCGAAATCCGGGCATGTCGTCGCCATGTTCCCCGGCTTCAGCTTCACGTTCCGACGGTGGGCCAAGCGTTTTCGGCCGGAAGCCCATCACATCCATCGGTCGTCCACCGACGTGACGACGAAGGACGAGGTATCGGCATGAAGAATCATTCGGGCCAGGTAGCGCTGATCACCGGGGCGGCAGGCGGTATCGGCTCTGCTGTGGCGGCAGCACTGCATCGGCGCGGTGCCTCGATCGTTCTGGTCGACATGGAGTCGACCGATCTCGAATCGGTTGCTGCAAAGCTGGGCAACCAGCGCGTAGCGATCGCCCATGCCGACGTCACCGTGCGAGAGCAACTCGACGCGGCGGTCGCCACCGCGATCCAGACGTTCGGCACGCTCGACATCGTGATGGCGAATGCGGGAATCTCCAGCGGTGCACAGGCATCGACGATCCGTTCCGTCGACGACGGTGTGTTCGAGACAGTCATCGGGGTCAATCTCGTCGGTGTGTGGAACACGGTGCGAGCGGCGCTGCCGCACATCGTCGAGTCCGGGGGCTACGTGCTGCTCACCTCCTCGACGTACGCCTACCTCAACGGTCTGGCGAACGCACCGTACGCGGCCTCGAAGGCGGCGGTGGAACAACTCGGTCGTGCTCTGCGTGCGGAACTCGCGGGCACGAAAGCGACAGCGGGAGTGCTGTATCCGGGGTGGGTGGCGACGCCGATCGCCGACGTTGCGTTCGGCGGCGACACCGTCGCTACGGCGATGACTGCCCGCGCCTTTCCCTCGCCACTGCTCCGCCCGATCACACCGGACAAGCTTGCCCGCGTGGCCGTACGAGGCATCGGACGCCGAGCCGCGCGCATCGCCGTTCCCGGTCGCTGGATCCCGATCTCGATATTGCGCGGCATCGTCAACCCGATCATGGACGCCGCGATGGAGCGGGATGCCGAATTGATCCGTCTGACTGCCGAACTGGATGCCCGGCGGTCATGAGCACCGTGTCCGAAGCGGCCGGCCGCGCCTACGGCGGTGAGAGCGCGGCCGACCGCGACGACCGCAGGCGGCGGCAGCTGCTGGATGCGGGACTGCGGGTGTTCGGCAGCGTCGGGTACCGCGCCGCGACCGTCCGTGGACTGTGCCGTGAGGCCAAGATCGCCGATCGCCACTTCTATCAGTATTTCGACAAGACCGAGGATCTTCTGCTCGCCGTCTATGCCGAATGCATTGCACGCCTGACCGATTCGGTGTCCGACGCAATTGTGCAGGTGAATCGGGACGGTGATCTGAGGGCTGTCACCGAGCAGTTGCTCGACCCGTTCTTCCGGGTCGTCGAGGACCCGCACCTGGCCCGCGTGGTGTGGATGGAGGTGCTCGGCGTCAGCCCTCGCGTGGAGCAGACGTATCTGACGGTGATGCAGCAATTCGGCACCCTGCTGCTCGGCTACCTCCGCACGTTCGCCGGCGAGGTGCCGTCGGGCCCGGAGCTCGACGTGGACCTGCTCGCCACCGCTGCCATCGGCGCAATCAGCCACACCGCCATGACCTGGTACCAGAGCGGCTACGCCGCAGAACGACGCATCGTCGTCGCCACGATCGCGACCATGCTCGCCAATATCGTCGCGCCGCTGCAGACGTAGAGTCCGATCACCAACGCGGGCAGGTGTTCTCGAAGCGCGGATCGATGCTCTGCATGTATCCGGTGTCGTCGCGGTCACGAATTCCGCAGTCCAGGTACTGCTGATGCAGTGCCGCGAGCGCGTCCTCGTCGATCTCGATGCCCAGACCGGGTCCGGTGGGAACGGCCACTGCGCCGTCGACGAAGTTCAACACCCCCGGCACGACGACATCCTCGTTCTTCCAGGGCCAATGCGTGTCGCAGGCATAGGTCAAGTTCGGTGTCGCCGCTGCGAGATGAACCATGGCGGCCAGACTGATTCCGAGGTGGCTGTTCGAGTGCATCGACAGTCCCATCTCGAACGTCTCGCAGATTCCGGCGAGCAACCTCGATCGCTGGAGTCCGCCCCAGTAATGGTGGTCGGACAACACCACCTGCACCGAGTCCTTCACCACGGCAGGCTTCAGGTGATCGAAGGCAACGACACACATGTTCGTCGCCAGCGGCATCTTGGCTTCGCGCGCAACCTCGGCCATCCCGTCGAGCCCGGGTGTGGGATCTTCGAGATATTCGACGATGCCGTCGAGCTCGGCGGCTACCCGGATGGATGTGTCGACAGTCCAGGCGGCGTTGGGATCCAACCGCAACGGCAGCTCCGGGAACGCCTGCCGGAGCGCCTTGATTCCGGCGATCTCCTCGTCGGGCGGAAAGACGCCGCCCTTGACCTTGATTGCCCCGAAGCCGTACTCGTCGATCATCTTTCGGGCCTGACGAACCAATCCGTCCGGATCGATCGCCTCGCCCCATTCGTCGGGCTCCTGGCCGGGATGAGCTGCCCACTTGTAGAACAGATACGCACTGAACGGAACGGAGTCCCGAACCTTGCCGCCGAGCAGGTCGGACACCGGTCGACCCAGGACCTTGCCCTGCACGTCCAGGCACGCGATCTCGAAGGGGGAGAACACCCGATCGGTGGTGCTGGCTGTGGTGATCATGCCTGCGACGCCGTCGCCGCCTGTGATCGACAGGGTTCCCAGGACGGCATCGATGGCATCTCGGATCTCGTTGAGCGCGAACACGTCCAGACCGAAGATGGCGGTGGAGGCCGCTTCCAGTCGAGCCAGATGAGCAGTGTCGGCGTACGTTTCACCGAGTCCGACGACACCGGCGTCGGTGTCCAGCTGAATGATCGCGCGGAGCGCATACGGCTGATGCACGCCGACGGTGTTGAGCAACGGAGGATCGACGAAGGCGATCGGTGTGATTCGAGCCCCGGTGATCAGTACCGGTTCTTGCATCAGTGCACCGCGAGCTCGTCTGCCAACACGGCCCGGCCGGCGGCAACGATTGCGGTGAGTTCCTCGAGGTGCGGTGCGCTGATGTCCACCAGGGGTGGGCGAACCGGCCCTGCTTCGATGCCCTCCATCGTCACGCCGGCCTTGATGAGAGAGACGGCGTAGCCGGGAACCTTGTCGCGCAAGCGCACGAGCGGGTGGAAGAACTCGCGGAGCAGTGCGGCAGTGAGCTTTTCGTTTCCGCTGTCGAGAGAGCGGTAGAACGCCAGTGCCAGTTCGGGTGCGAACGCGAATGTCGCGGAGGAATACAGCGTGACACCGATCGCTCGGTACGCCTGCTGGGAGACCTCGGCGGTGGGTAGTCCGTTGAAGAACTGGAAGGGCTTGCCCGACGGCTCCAGAGCGTCCAGTACCGCGCGGACGATGCGGCCGACCTGATCGAGATCGCCGGTGCCATCTTTGAATCCGACGACGGTGGGAAGCTGCGCAACCTCGACGGCGGACTCCTCGGTGAAGCGAGCGTTGCCGCGGTTGTAGACGATCAGCGGCAGATCCGATGCGGCGGCAACGGCCTTGGTGTAATTCACGAGACCGGCTTGCGGCATCGTCACCAGGTACGGCGGCAGCAACAGGATGCCGTCGGCTCCGTTGGCCTTCGCCGCGTGTGCGAATGCCTTTGCCTGCGCGACGGATCCGCCTGCACCGGCGTAGACAGGAACGCGGCCTGCGACGCTGTCGACTGCGGTACGGACGATCTTGCCGAACTCCTCGAGTTCGAGGGCGTGGAATTCGCCGGTGCCGCAGGCAATGAACACTCCACCGGGTCCCGCGTCGACACCCTTCGTGATGTGAGCGGCCAGGAGGTCGTAATCGACCTCACCGGATGCGGTGAACGGGGTGACGGGGAAGAACAGAACTCCGTCGAGCATGGGGGTCTCCTCGAGAACTAGGTTGGGTGTGTCAGTCTTGGGTGAGCTGGCCGTCGATGCGGCGGAAGATGCCGTCCGGATTTCCGTCTGCGATGGCGTTGGGCAACAACGATTTCGGTACGTCCTGGTACGCGACCGGGCGCAGGAAGCGTTCGATCGCGAGCGATCCGACCGACGTGGTGCGGGAGTCCGAGGTCGCGGGGAACGGCCCGCCGTGCACCATGGCATGGCCGACCTCGACTCCGGTGGGCCATCCGTCGAACAGGATCCGGCCGGCCTTGAGTTCGAGCACCGAGAGCAGCTTTCCGGCCTCGGAATGATCGGATTCGTCGGCATGAATGGTGGCGGTGAGCTGACCTTCGAGTTGTGCCGCCACCCGCCGAACCTGCTGGGCATCTGCACAGCGCACGACGAGGCTCGACGCGCCGAACACCTCGGCCTGCGCTGCCTCCGAGGTGAGGAACGTGGCCGCATCGGTGTCGAACAGCGCTGCGCGGCAGGCATTCGGGGCGTCGGTGTCGGATCCCCGCGCTACCACCGTCACCGCGTCGGACAGTGTTCGCACACCCTCGGCGTAGCTCGAGGCGATGTTCGGCGTCAGCATCGTCGAGGGAGCGGATTCTTGCACTGCGGCGGCAGCGGCGTCGATGAACGACTGCAAGCCCGGGCCGTCGACGGCGATGACCAGACCGGGATTGGTGCAGAACTGGCCCGAGCCCATCGTCAGCGATGCGACGAACGCGCGGCCCAATTCGGCTCCACGGGTGGCGAGTGCACCGTCCATGACGAACACCGGATTGATGGAACTCATCTCGGCGTACACCGGGATGGGCTCACGACGACCCGCCGCAGCAGCAACGAGAGCTGTTCCACCCGAACGCGATCCGGTGAATCCGACGGCCTTGATGCGAGGGTCGGTCACCAGAGCGGTGCCGAGTCCGCGGCCGGAGCCGAAGAGCAACGAGAATGTGCCGGAGGGCATTCCGGTGGAGATAACCGCGTCGGTGATGGCGCGGGCGACCAGCTCGGACGTTCCTGGATGGGCGTCGTGTGCTTTGACCACTACGGGGCATCCGGCCGCGAGGGCAGAGGCGGTGTCGCCACCGGCGACGGAGAAGGCGAGGGGGAAGTTGCTGGCACCGAACACAGCAACCGGCCCGAGGGGGATCTGACGCTGACGGATGTCTGCACGCGGCAGCGGGCTGCGCTCGGGCTGGGCGGGGTCTATGCGGGCTCCGTTCCAACTGCCCTCGCGCAGAACCGAAGCGAACAGACGGAGTTGACCGGTGGTGCGGCCGACCTCGCCGGTGATGCGTGCCAGCGGCAGACCGGACTCGGCGACCGTCCGCTCGATGAGCGTGTCGCCCAGGGCCGCGATGTTGTCGGCGATGGTCTCGAGAAACCGTGCGCGAGTGTCCGACGAGGTAGCGCGGTAGTCGGCGAAGGCGTCGGCCGCTGCGGCACAGGCGCGCTCGACATCCGAGTCGTCGCCGTGGCCGTAGGCGGGTTCGAGATTCTCTCCGGTACCGGGATCGATTCCGTGAATCTGCGTCCCGGCACCGAAAACCGGAACGCCGGCGATGATCATCCGACCGGTGAGGTCGGTGGACTGTGTCGTCGACGCTGTCATGGGGTGACTCCTAAGGCAGTGGTGCGGTACGTGCAGTGACGCCGAGGCCGTGACCTGGCTCATAACTCACCACCGTAGGAGCCGGATCGATACATGTCCAAGTCTAAAAATGTTGTGTTTGATGCAGTCTCGGTATCGCCTGGCTGACCGTCTACTCGAGCGTGGATGCCGATCCTCGATACCTCGACTGCATCAGTCGATGCGCAGATGGTGTTGGACGGGAATCGATAGCTGGCCATACTGTCGTCTGTGAGCCGAGTCACCAGAGGTATGCGAGAAAGGTCGGGCATGGTCGTCCACACCAGCACCCCCGTCGTCACCGAAATGCGTGTCATTCCCATTGCCGGTCACGACGACATGTTGCTGAACCTCAGCGGCGCGCACGCGCCGTATTTCACCCGCAATCTGGTGGTGCTCACCGACTCGGACGGGCGCACCGGCGTCGGCGAAGTGCCGGGCGGGGAGCCGATTCGGCAGACGCTCGAAGACGCGCGCGTGCTGGTCGAGGGGCAGAACATCGGCCGGTACAACGCGGTGCTGGCCGCCATGCGTCGCGCGTTCGCAGATCGTGATGCCGGTGGCCGCGGCGCGCAGACGTTCGATCTGCGGATCGCCATTCATGCGGTGACCGCAGTGGAATCGGCATTGTTGGATCTGCTCGGTCAGCATCTCGGCGTCAGCGTCGCGGCGTTGTTGGGCGAGGGGCAGCAGCGCGAGAAGGTGCAGGCGTTGGGCTACCTGTTCTTCGTCGCCGATCGCAACAAGACCGATCTCGCATACCGGAGCAGCGCCGACGAGGCGGCCGGAGCCGACGACTGGCTGCGGATCAGGCACGAGGAGGCGATGGATCCGGAGTCGATCGTGCGCCTCGCCGAGGCTGCGCAGGCACGCTACGGCTTCCAGGATTTCAAGCTCAAGGGTGGTGCACTGCCGGCACCCGAGGAGGCCGCCGCTGTTCGTGCTCTGGCCGAGTGCTTTCCCGAGGCGCGAATCACGTTGGATCCCAACGGCGGCTGGTTGCTGAAGGATGCGATCGAGACCTGCCGAGGGCTGCGTGACGTGCTGGCGTACGCCGAGGATCCCGTCGGCCCCGAGGGCGGTTTCTCGGGCCGCGAGGTGATGACGGAGTTCAAGCGGGCCACCGGGTTACAGACCGCGACCAACATGATCGCGACGGACTGGCGCGAGATGGGCCACACCGTCCGGTCCGGTGCCGTGGACATCCCGCTGGCCGATCCGCACTTCTGGACGATGGCCGGGTCGGTGCGTGTCGCGCAGCTCTGCGACGCGTGGGGCCTGACGTGGGGATCGCACTCCAACAATCACTTCGACGTCTCCCTGGCGATGTTCACGCACGTCGCTGCTGCAGCTCCCGGGAACATCACCGCCATCGACACCCACTGGATCTGGCAGGACGGGCAGCGAGTGACCAAGGAGCCGTTCACGATCGAGGATGGCTACCTCACGGTGCCCGACAAGCCGGGTCTGGGTGTCGAACTCGACTTCGAGCAGATCGATGCGGCGCACGAGCTGTACCAGAAGGAAGGACTGGGGGCCCGAGACGACGCCATCGGCATGCAGTACCTGATCGAGGGCTGGACGTTCGACAGCAAGCGCCCGGCCCTCGTTCGATGAGTTCTGGTGCGTCGAGTTCTGGTGCGTCGATGAAGATCGTCGTCGGTGACCGCAACGTCGTGCCGCATCGCGAGCAGTTCGAGGCGGGTCTACCGGCGAACGCCGAGGTGGTGTGGAGCGTTCCGTTCGACGAGCAGGACGTGATCGCCCATCTCCACGACGCCGACGTCTATGTCGGCGGCAAGTTCAGCGCGGCCATGGGGGCGGCTGCCCCAAGGCTGCGGATGGTTCACGTTGCCGGCGCCGGTACCGACAACGTGGATCGATCCGGAATGCGGCCCGATGTGCAGGTGTGCAACACCTTTCACCACGAGCAGTCGATTGCCGAATACGTCGTCGCGGCAACGGTGATGTTGCGACGAAAGTTCCTGGAGCAGGACCGTGCCCTCCGCTCGGGGTTGTTTGCCACGTCCGTGTACGACCCGACCATCCCGCAGCCGTTGTCGCTCAGCGGTGCGCGGATCGGGTTCGTCGGGTTCGGGCACATCGGCCGGCAGACCTGGCAGCTGTTTCGGGCATACGGGGCAACCGGTGCTGCCGTCACCGGAAGCGGTCGGGCTTCGGACGAGGGTCTCGAATGGGTGTCGGATGCACAGGATTTGGGAAAGCTTGCCGAGTTCGCCGATGTACTCGTGGTTTCCGCACCACTGAACGAGCACACCCGCGGCATGATCGGTGCCGAGGAACTGCGCAGGCTGGGAAGCGGAGGGGTCGTCGTCAACGTCGGTCGAGGCCCGCTGATTCAGGAACGACCACTGTTCGACGCTCTGTCTCGCAACGAGATTGCCGCGGCCGCCATCGATGTCTGGTACAGCTACCCGGGGCCGGACGGGCGTGGTGAGCCCAGTTCCCTGCCGTTCCGCGAGCTGGAGAACGTGCTGATGACGCCGCACTCGTCGGGCGTCACGCATCACACGTTCGTCGGCCGGGTCGCCGACATCGCGTCGAACATCAATGCACTTGCCGTATCGATGGCCCGCTGAATTGTGTTGGACGCGTATCGGAACCTGAATTAGGCTGTGAGGCAACACCCTTCGCAAACACAGGAGATGTGACATGACAACGTACATCGACAAGCCCTCGAGCGGACTCACCGCGCCCGATGCGGCGATTCGGGCCCTCGCATCCGGTGACGCGTCCGTCGACAGCATCTCCGAGGTGACGCTGTCCTCGATCGTGCTGCCGCTGCGCAATCCGATCAGCGACGCCAAGGTTCTCACCGGTCGACAGAAGGCGATGACCGAGGTGGTGTTTCTGTTCGTCGAGATCCGTACCGAACAGGGCCATGAGGGAATCGGTTTCAGCTATTCGAAGCGGGCGGGTGGGCCTGCCCAGTTCGCGCACGCCCAGGAGATCGCGCCGGTGCTCATCGGTGAGGACCCGAACGATATCGGCAAGGTCTGGACCAAGTTGGTGTGGGCCGGAGCGTCGGTCGGCCGCAGTGGCGTTGCGACACAGGCCATCGCTGCGATCGATATTGCCCTGTGGGATCTCAAAGCCAAGCGTGCCGGGTTACCGCTGGCGAAGCTGATCGGCGCGTCCCGCGATTCGGTGCAGACGTACAACACCTCCGGTGGATTTCTGCATACTCCGATCGAGGAGGTCATGGACAACGCGGCCCGGTCGCTCGCGAACGGAATCGGCGGTATCAAACTGAAGGTGGGCCAACCTGATTGGCGCACCGACATCGCCCGCGTCACCGCGGTACGCGAGTTCCTCGGTGACGACGTCCCGCTGATGGTCGACGCGAATCAACAGTGGGATCGTCCGACGGCGAACCGCATGTGCCGCATCCTCGAGCAGTTCGACCTCGTCTGGATCGAAGAACCGCTCGATGCCTACGACGCCGAGGGTCATGCGATGCTGGCGAGAAATTTCGACACCTCCATCGCGACGGGGGAGATGCTGGCCAGCGTCGGCGAGCATGTCCGTCTCCTCGAGGCCGGCGCGGTCGACATCCTGCAGCCCGACGCACCCCGCATCGGCGGCATCACCCAGTTCCTGAAATTGGCCGGGCTGGCCGAACATCACAACGTGCAGCTCGCCCCGCACTTTGCGATGGAGATTCATCTGCACCTCGCAGCGGTGTACCCACTGCAGACATGGGTGGAGCACTTCGACTGGTTGGACCCATTGTTCGACGAGCACCTCGAGACGCGGGATGGCCGGATGCACCTGTCCGCTCGCCCGGGGCTGGGATTCACATTGAGCGAGCAGGGCCGGGCCTGGACGGTGGCGAAGGCAGTGGTGCGCTGACGTGGAGCCCTGACGTGGAGCGCTGACGTGCGCGGAAACTCGACCCCTGCTACGAAGTTCCGCGCACGTGCCGCGAAGCGGTTCGTCCCACCGGTACTGTCTGCCGGGTGACAGACGCTCACCAGGCATCACGACGGTTCGCGCTCTTCAGGCCGACGCCGGTCAGAGTGATGGCAACGGGTTTCGCGGTGGCCATACTCCTCGGTGCGGGCATCCTGATGGTTCCGGCGGCCACCGTGCCTGGAAACGACACCGGGATTCTGCAGGCGCTGTTCACGTCGACCTCGGCGGTGAGCCTGACGGGTCTGATCGTGGTGGACACCCCGGTGTACTGGTCGGGTCTCGGCCAGGGCGTCATTCTCGGCCTGATTCAGATCGGCGGGTTCGGGATCATGACGATCGCGTCCTTGGTCGGGTTGCTCCTGGCGGATCGGATCGGTCTTCGGGGCAGGTTGAATGCGGCAGCCGAGGTACGCACATCCGGGCTGGGCGACGTTCGTAGCGTCGTCGTGGGTGTGTTTCGCACCAGTCTGATCATCGAGGGTGTTGTCGCGCTCTGTCTGTCGGCGCGCTTCTTCTTCGGATACGACGAGCCCCTCGGCCGCGCAATCTGGCTGGGGATCTTCCATTCCGTGTCGGCGTTCAACAACGCCGGATTCGCGCTCTTCAGCGACAACATGATCGGGTTCGCCACCGACCCGTGGATCTGTGTGCCGTTGTTGATCGCGGTCGTGCTGGGCGGCATCGGGTTTCCGGTTCTGTTCGAGATCGCCCGTCGTATCCGATCGCGTGCCCGCGGCGTTCGTTCTCGCAAGCGCTGGACCTTGCACACCCGGATGACGTTGTCCGTCACCGCCGTTCTGTTGGTTCTCGGTCCGACGGTGGTGTTGCTTTTCGAGTGGTCGAGAACCCTGGGCGGATTCGGGTTCTGGGACAAGATGCTCGTCGCGACGTTCCAGGGCGTCATGCCCCGCACCGCAGGCTTCAACAGTGTCGATTACGCGGATGTGGACAACGCGACCCTCTTGATCACCGATGTCCTGATGTTCATCGGTGGTGGCAGCGGCGGTACGGCAGGCGGCATCAAGGTCACCACATTTGCCTTGCTGCTGTTCGTCATCGTGGCCGAAATCCGCGGTGACCGCGAGGTGACGGTGTTCGACCGTCGAATAGATCCTCGGGTGCAACGTCAGGCATTGACCGTCGCGTTGATCGGGGTGGCCCTCATCATGCTGCCGGTGGTGGCGCTGTTGGCCCGCACGAACTTCGACCTCGACGTGCTTCTCTTCGAGGTCGTCTCGGCATTCGCGACGGTGGGCCTGTCCACCGGAATCACCGCGCAGTTGCCGGGCTGGGGCCAGATGATTCTGATCGTCCTGATGTATCTGGGCCGCATCGGTTCCATCACTCTGGTCAGTGCTCTCGCCGCCCGCGACCGCGGTCGGCGCTACATGCTTCCCACGGAAAGGCCGTTCATTGGCTAGGAAACCGTCCTCCGACGTCGTCGTCGTTCTCGGTCTCGGCCGCTTCGGTAAGTCGCTGGCGCTGGAACTGATGAGCCAGGGAGTCGAGGTGCTCGGCGTCGACAGCGACGAGGCCGTAGTGCAACGCGTGGCAGACCGTTTGACGCATGCTGTGGTGGCCGATACCACCGACGAGGAGTCGTTGCGACAACTTTCGGTACACGAGTACGACCGCGCCGTCGTGGGCATCGGTTCCAATCTCGAAGCGAGCCTGCTCACCGCATCGGCTCTGGTGAATCTGTCGATGTCGACCATCTGGGCCAAGGCTCTGAGCAACGCGCACGCCAAGATTCTCAGCCAGATCGGCGTCCACCACGTCGTCCGGCCCGAGCACGACATGGGTAAGCGAGTAGCTCACCTGGTACGTGGTCGGATGATGGACTACATCGAGTTCGACGACGGCTTTGCCATGGCGAAGACGTCGCCCCCGGCCTCGCTGCTAGGAAAAACTCTGGGCGAGAGTGGAATTCGCACCAAGCACGGAGTAACCGTCGTTGCAGTCAAGCGTCCGGGTGAAGGGTTCACCTACGCCACGGCAGACACGGTGATCGGCGCAGGCGATACCGTCATCGTCTCCGGCCAGGTTCGAGACACCGAAAAATTCAGCGAGTCGACATGAGCGCCTCCAGGGTCGCGCGCGCACCGTTCTTCTGCAGTGACGCCAACTGTTTCGTGTACTCGGCGACGAAACGTTCGTTGTCGATCAGATCGCCGAACACTGCTCGATTGGCGATGAAGGCCGTCGGATTCTCTCGCTGACCCTGCGCGATCGGAACGAGTGAATCCTTCAGTTGATCGACGATGTCGATGGGCTCACCGGCCTCGTCGACTGCCTCGGCGTAGCGTGCCCAACTGGCAACGACTGCGGTGGAGCGAGTGATCTCACCGCCGCTCTCGAGATTCTTGCGGATTACGGGCAACAGCCACTTGGGAATTCGATCCGAGGACTCGGCGCACAGGCGGGCGACGGTGTCGCGGATTTCCGGGTTGGAGAACCGTTCGATGAGCGTGTGCTTGTATTCGGCGAGGTCGATGCCGGGAACGGGTTGCAATGTGGGCGTTGCTTCCTCGTCCATGTACGCGAGCAGGAACGCGGCGAACTGCGGGTCCTGACAGACTTCGTGCACCAGTCGAAAACCGCTGAGGTAGCCGAAATACGCGAGCGCCTGATGGCTGGCGTTGAGCAGCCGTAGCTTCATCAGCTCGTACGGCGTGACGTCGTCGACAACCTGAACTCCGACGTCCTCGAGAGGCGGTCGTCCCAGCGTGAAGTTGTCCTCGAGCACCCACTGTGTGAACGGCTCACCGGCTACGGGCCACTGATCGTCGATGGCGTAGCGAGCCGAGAGTTCCTCGATCACTTCCGGTGTCGTGACCGGAGTGATGCGGTCGACCATGGAGTTGGGGAACGCCCCTTCTGCGGCGATCCATTCTGCGAGAGCTGGATCCTTCAGGCGGGCAAAGGTGGTGAATGTCGATTGTGCGATGTGGCCGTTGCCTTCGATGTTGTCGCACGACATGATCGTGAACGGCTTCAGTCCGCGTTCCTTGCGCCGTGACAATGCCTCCACGACGAGCCCGAATGTGGTTGCCGGAACGGCCCCGTCCACGAGATCGGCGACGATGGCGGGGTTCTCGACGTCGAACTCGCCCGTCGTCGCGGAGAAGTTGTAGCCGCCCTCGGTGATCGTGAGGGAGACGATCCTCGTGGTCTCCGCGGCCATCTTCTCGACGACGGCTTCTGCGTCGTCGGGCGCGAAGAGATATTCGACGATGGATCCGACGACGCGGGTGTCCCACGTGCCGTCGGAATGCTTGAGCGCCAACGTGTACAGGCAGTTCTGCGCCTCCATCACGTCCTTCATCCGGCGGTCTCCGGGAAGTACGCCCACTCCACAGATGCCCCACTCGGACCCTTGCCCCTGTTGCAACAACCGGTCGATGTACATCGCCTGATGTGCTCGATGGAAGCCGCCGACACCGAAATGCACGATGCCCACGGTGACGTCGGAACGGTCGTAGGTGGGAACGGCCACGTCCTCGATGAAGTCGTCGAGATTGCGCGAGTTCAACTTCATACGTTCGTCTCCTTCGATGGGCTCTGGGAAAGACCGGGAATCACAACGGCTTTGATGCTGCCGGGTTGCTTGTCTGCATTCAAGGCATCCTCGACGCGATCGAGACCGAAACGCGCGGTGACCATAGCATCGAGGTCGACGCGACCGGCCAGGACGAGCTCGCGCGCGATCGGCCACGTGTTGGCGTAGCGAAACACGCCGGTGAGAACCAGTTCTCGGTTCTGAATCAGCGAGATGGGAAGCGGGTAATCCGAACCGCCCATGCCCACTAGTACGACGGTACCCGCCGGCCGCACAGCATGAATGCCGTCGACGACGGCCCGAGCGGCACCCGATGCGTCGATGAACGCGTCCACTTCCAGCGCACGCACGTCGTCCACTGCTGGATCGAGCACCCGCGTCGCACCGAGTTTCGCGGCATTGTCACGCCGCGGTGCGTCGATGTCACTGACGATCACCTCGGTGGCACCGAAAGCACGGGCCACCTGGGCGGTGACGATGCCGACCGGGCCTGCACCGGCGATGAGCACGCTGGATCCGGCGGTGATTCCGGCCTTCTGCGCCGACGCGATACCGACCGACAGCGGCTCGAACAGTGCTGCGGCTTCGTCGGAGATCGAGTCGGGGACGTCGTGGGCGAACACCGACTGGATCAGTACGTACTCTGCCAGCGCGCCGTCGATCGGCGGCGTGGCGAAGAATTCCATGGCCGGGCACAGGTTGTAGCGGCCGGCGCGCGACTGGGCGCTGGTGGGATCGGGACGCTGCGGTTCGATGGACACCCGCTGCCCGACGCGGGCGTCGGACACATCGGAGCCGACCGCGACGATCACACCGGCCGCCTCGTGACCGAGGACCAGCGGGCCGTCGACCACGTACTCGCCGATGCGCCCCTCCCGGTAGTAATGCGCATCGGACCCGCACACGCCGACGGCGGTGACCTGGACCAGTACCTCGTCGTGCGCTGGGGTCGGCACCGGCCGGTCTTCCATTCGTATCTCGTGCACGCCGGTGAGCACGCTGGCCTGCATGGACTGTGGCACGGGCCGCTGGATGCGAGGGGGTGTTGTGTAGATCACACCTTAATGTTAGCTTAGTGAGCAGATGAACACGAGCTGAGCATTTGCTCACTGGTCAGGGAGGCGTCATGGACGGATCGGAGCCCGGTGGGGCGAAGTCCGCGCGGTCGGGAGAAGATCTCCGGCTGGCTCTGCGCGCCGCCACGATGTACCACCTCGAAGGCGCGACGCAGGCCGAGATCGCCGTGAAACTGGGCGTCTCGCGCCCGACTGCAGGACGGTTGGTCGCGCGGGCTCGTTCCCAGGGGCTCGTGACGATCGAGATCAACGTCCCCGACGATCTGCAGGGCACCGTGCACGCGGACGTCGAGCGTGAGCTCGAAGCGAAGTTCGGACTCACCGAGGTGTTGGTCGTCTCGGACGTCATCGACGGCACGGACACCGGCTACGGATCCCTCGGCCGAGCGGCAGCGACGTTGCTCTCGCGTCGACTCAAGGATCGCGACGTCCTGGGGTTCACCTGGGGCCCCGAAACGGTGGCGGTGGCGAGCTCGCTGAAGACCCGATCCACCAAATGTGCTGCGGTGGTACAACTCGACGGCTCCATCACCTCGGCCGACTATCAGACCGGTGTCGAGTACACACTGGGACGGTGCGCTGCGTACCTGCAGGCGACACCCATCCGGCTCAACGCGCCGCTGTACGCCGATCAGGCGACAGTCGTTGCGTTGGAGCAGGATTCCGTGATCTCGCGCGCCCTCAAAGCCGGGACCGATGCCGATGTGATGATGTACGGCATCGGTCCCGTTTCCACGTCCACCACCTTGTTCGAGGGCAGCTTCATCGACCTCGACGTGCTCGAAGAATTGCGCCGCCTCGGTGCAGTCGGCGAGATCGGCGGACGGTTCTACGACGCCGACGGCATCGATACCGGAGGATCACTCCCCGGCCGAACCGTGTCGGTGGGGCTCGACGCCATCAGGGCGTGTGATCGGGCTGTGCTCGTCACCGGTGGGCAACGTAAACACGAGGCGCTCCTCGGTGCTCTGCGCGGCGGACTGGCCTCGATCCTGGTGACCGACATCGAAAGTGCACGCTGGCTCGTTGCGCAAGCTCCTGCAACGGCGACCTCCAATGGAAAGGTATTTCAGTGAGGGTTTTACCGAAAGTGGCTGTCGCGGCCTCGCTTGCGACAACTTTGGTGCTGTCCGGCTGCGCCGGAGCCGGCTCGTTCGGTGGTGACGGTGACGGCAAGACGATCACCGTCGCGATCGTCTCCAATTCACAGATGTCCGACGCCATTTCGCTCGCTCCGGAGTTCGAGGCGGAGCACCCCGGCATCAATCTGAAGTTCGTGTCGCTGTCGGAGAACGAGGCGCGGGCCAAGATCACCGCCTCGGTCGCCACCGGCGGCGGCGAGTTCGACGTGGTGATGATCAGCAACTTCGAGACCCCGCAGTGGGCCGAGAACGGCTGGCTGACCAACCTGTCCGAGTATGCCGACGCAACACCGGGTTACGACGAGGACGACTTCATTCCCACCCTGAAGGAGTCGCTGTCGTACGAGGGGAGCATGTACTCGGTGCCGTTCTACGGCGAATCCTCCTTCCTGATGTACCGGAAGGACCTGATGGAGGCTGCCGGCATCACCATGCCGGAGGAGCCCACCTGGCAGGAAGTCGCCGACGCCGCCGCGAAGCTCGACAGCCCGGACGTATCGGGAATATGCTTGCGCGGCAAGCCCGGTTGGGGTGAAGTACTCGCCCCGTTGGATACCGTCATCAACGCATTCGGTGGTCGGTGGTTCGACGAGAACTGGAACGCACAGCTCAACAGCCCAGAGGTGGAACAGGCCGTTCAGTTCTACGTCGACCTGGTCCGTGAACACGGTCAGGCAGGCGCAGCGACGAGCGGTTTCAGCGAATGCGGAACGCAACTGTCGCAGGGAAATACGGCAATGTGGTACGACGCCACATCTGCAGTGTCGGTCCTCGAAGACCCGACGTCTTCGAACGTCGTCGGCAAGATCGGATACGCCAAGGCACCGTCGGCCGCCAAGGGCGACAACGGGTGGCTGTACTCCTGGGCCCTCGGAATCCCGAAGACGTCCGAGAATCCGGACGACGCCTGGAAGTTCGTCTCGTGGATGACCAGCAAGGAATACCTGAACAAGGTCGGCAACGAATTGGGTTGGGAGCGAGTGCCTCCCGGCAGTCGTCTGTCGACCTACCGGATTCCCGAATACGAGGAGGCGTCCGCTGCGTACGGTCAGGTCACCCTCGATTCGATCAACGGCGCGGATCCGAACAATCCCACTGTGGATCCGGTTCCGTACACCGGAGTGCAGTTCCTGACCATCCCCGAGTTCCAGGACCTCGGAACCCGTGTCAGTCAACAGATCAGCGCCGCAGTAGCAGGACGAATCAGCGTCCACGACGCGCTCGAACAAGCGCAGCAATACGCCGAAGTGGTCGGTAAGACGTACCAGGAGGACCAGGGATGACCACCACCGCAACACGATCGGCGAAGGCCGATTCCGAGGAGTTCGTACCGAGACCGAGGACGATCTCCAAGGCCGAAGGGTGGCGTCGCCGCGGCCCGCTGCTACCGGCCATGGTGTTCGCCATTCTCGTCACCCAGGTTCCGTTCCTGTTCACGTTGTACTACTCGACGCAGTCGTGGAACCTGGTCCGACCGGGTTCGCAGAAGTTCAACTGGCTCAACAACTACGTCGCGGTCTTCCAGGACAGCCAGTTCCGTGAGGTCGCCCTCAACACGGTGATCATGATCGTCGGAACCGTCATCATCTCGGTGGTTCTCGGGTTGTTCCTGGCTCTGCTGTTGGACCGGAAGTTCATCGGCCGCAGCCTGATTCGCACCCTACTGATCACCCCGTTCCTCATCACCCCGGTAGCCGGCGCGTTGATCTGGAAGACCACGATGTTCGATCCCGTCTTCGGCCTGATCAACTTCGCGCTGAGCCCGTTCGGTGTCGATCAGATCGACTGGGTCTCGCGCTACCCATTGCCCGCCGTCATGGCGAACCTGATCTGGCAGTGGACTCCGTTCATGATGCTGCTGATCCTGGCCGGCCTGCAGTCGATGCCGAAGGACATCGCCGAGGCGGCACGGGTCGACGGGGCAGGGCCGGTCAAGCTCTTCCGTGAGCTGACCCTCCCGCATCTGCGCCGATTCATCGAGCTCGGCGCGGTGCTCGGGGCCATCTATCTGGTCAACACCTTCGACGCGGTCTACATGATGACCTCCGGCGGACCGGGTGTGGCGAGCGCGAACCTGCCGTTCTACATCTACCAGCGAGCGTTCCTCGGCTTCGACATCGGCCAGGCCGCGGCCATGGGCGTCGTCACCGTCGTGGCCACCATCATCGTCAGCACCCTGGCGCTGAGACTGATCTTCAAGAGCTTCAGCGGAACCGAGGAGGCTGCGTGATGAGTACCGCAACTGTGGACAAGACAACTACTCCCGCGCCGATCAAGCGCAAGAGCAAGTGGGGCCCGGGTTCCATCTGGTCCTTCGTCGCCTGGGTCGCAGGCATCGCGTTCTTCTTCCCGGTGCTGTGGATGGTCCTCACCGGTTTCAAGCAGGAGGCCGACGCCTACTCCGACCCGCCCAAGCTGTTCTTCACACCGACCCTCGATCAGTATCGAGGGGTCCTGGAGAGCGGCATCGGCACGACGTTGCTGAACTCGGCGTTCGCGACCGTCGTCTCGACGATCTTCGTTCTGCTGCTGGGTGTTCCGGCTGCTTTCGCGCTGTCGCTGCGTCCGGTCAAGAAGACGAAGGACGTGCTGTTCTTCTTCATCTCCACCAAGATGCTGCCCGTCGTCGCCGCGATCGTCCCGCTGTACGTCATCGTCGGTGACATCGGAATGCTCGACAACATCTGGACTTTGGTCGTGCTGTACACCGCGATGAATCTTCCGATCGCCGTGTGGATGATGCGATCGTTCTTCCTCGAGGTACCGAGCGAACTGCTCGAAGCCGCGAGTATGGACGGCGCGTCACTGTGGACCTCGGTACGTGAGGTGATCCTGCCGCTGGTCTCGCCCGGCATCGCGGCCACGTCGTTGATCTGCGTCATCTTCTCGTGGAACGAGTTCTTCTTCGCGGTCAACCTCACTGCCGTTCAGGCCCAGACGATTCCGGTGTACCTCGTCGGATTCATCACCGGTCAGGGCCTGTACTGGGCCCAGCTTTCCGCAGCTGCGACGTTCGCAGCACTTCCCGTCGTCCTTGCCGGATGGTTCGCGCAGAACAAGCTCGTGCGCGGCCTGTCCTTCGGCGCAATCAAGTAGGAGAAAGTCCCATGGCTGCAATCACGTACAAGAAGGCATCCTGCGTCTACGAAGGTGCCGACAAGCTCGCCGTCGATTCACTCGACCTCGACATCCAGGACGGCGAATTGGTCGTGCTGGTCGGGCCTTCCGGCTCCGGCAAGTCCACCGCTCTGCGGATGCTCGCCGGCCTCGAGGAGATCGACGGTGGGGCCATCGAGATCGGTGGCAAGAACATGGTGGGGGTGCCGTCGAAGGACCGCGACATCGCGATGGTGTTCCAGAACTACGCTCTGTACCCCAACAAGACCGTCGGGGAGAACATGGGTTTCGCCCTGAAGATGCGTGGTGTGTCCCTCGAGGAGCGCACGAAGAAGGTGGCCGAGGCCGCGAAGATTCTCGACCTCACCGAGTACCTCGACCGCAAGCCCGGCAAGCTCTCGGGTGGTCAGCGTCAGCGAGTTGCCATGGGGCGTGCCATCGTTCGTGAGCCGCAGGTGTTCTGCATGGACGAGCCCCTGTCCAACCTCGACGCGAAACTGCGAGTCCAGACGCGTACGCAGATCGCGGCGTTGCAGCGCAGGCTCGGCACCACGACGGTCTACGTCACCCACGACCAGGTCGAGGCCATGACGATGGGTGATCGTGTTGCGGTGTTGCGCGGTGGCAAACTGCAGCAGTTCGCCTCTCCCACAGATCTGTACGACAACCCGGTCAACGCGTTCGTCGCCGGCTTCATCGGTTCGCCTGCGATGAACCTGATGACGGTTCCCATCGGCTCGGGTGGCGTGCAGATCGGTAGCTTCCTGCTTCCGCTCGAACGCGACGAGCTGACCAAGCTTGCGAGCCTGGGTCTCGACAACGTCACCGTCGGGCTACGCCCGGAGCAGCTCGGCATCGTGCACGGTGGTGGTGAAGGTTTCGAGGGCAAGGTCGATCTGATCGAGGAACTCGGCAGCGAGTCCTACCTCTACGCACACCTCGACGACCCGAAGGTCAAGGGGCTCGACGGCGGGCCGGTCTCACTCGTCGCCCGCTCGGCCGTCCGAGCTCCGGCCAAGATCGGCGAGAGCATCGGGCTGACGCGACTCGACGGTGCGATCCACCTCTTCCACCCGGAGACGGGGGAGCGCATCTAACGCGGTTGGTACGGGGCTTTTCTCGACAGGATCAGTGCCGTCAGAAGCGCTGCGCCCCAAAGCAGGAAGATGCCGTCGAAGAACAGGTGACCGTACTTGACTGATCGGTTCTCGTCCGAGACGACCAACCCGATCACCGCTCCGATGAACGACGCACCGCCCCAGACAATTAGCAGTACAGAGCCGGGCCAGGATATGCCGAAGATCAACGACGGCACCCTCGTCCGGTTCTGTGCTGCCAGGCGCGGCAGGTTCAGATAGGCGAGGGCCGGAAGAATTGCTGCGGCGAGTTTGACGAGGGCAAGCACCAGCAGTGCCGTTCGTGCCGTTGCCGGTTCGGAGTCGGCCCACTCCGTGGCGAAGGCACCGACGGTGTCGAGCATCCATCGACCGCCTGCAGCCCAATAGGCGGAGAACGCGGCGTGAATGATCCCCAGTACGCACGCGATCGCAAAGAATCGGATGGCCACGGTGATCGAGGTTAGCCGAGTTGCCACCCCCGTTCAGGGGTAGCGAGGAATTGTTCATCTCCCCTACCGTGGCGGTGATGGGCATCACAGGCGCAGGAGGAAACATGGTCGACTCGGCATATACGGCTTTCAGAAACGCACGCGATCTTCTGCTCGACACCTACGGCGACTACGACCGTGCGGTAGCGACTTTCGAATGGCCGTCGTTCGGCGAGACGTTCAACTGGGCCATCGACTGGTTCGACGCGATTGCCCGTGGCAACGACGGCACCGCGCTGTGGATCGTCGAAGAGGACGGCAGCGAGGCCAAATACAGTTTCGACGACATGGCGCGTCGCTCCGATCAGGTGGCTCGTTGGCTCGAACTGCAGGGAATCGGCCGCGGCGACTCGGTGATCCTGATGCTGGGCAACCAGGTGGAACTCTGGGAGTCGATGCTCGCGGTGATGAAGCTCGGAGCGGTCTTGATGCCGACGACCACGGCCATCGGGCCCGCCGACCTGACCGACCGAGTGGTGCGCGGCAATGCTCGCGCCGTGATCGTGAACCCCTCGGACACCGGCAAATTCGACGACGTGCCCGGAGACTATCTGCGAATCGCCACTACCGCCCACGATGGTTGGATCGACTATTCGGATGCCCGGTCCGTCGAGGCCAGGCCGTTCGAGTCCGTCACCGCACCCACCGACCGCCTGCTGATGTACTTCACCTCCGGTACCACCAGCAAGCCGAAACTCGTCGAACACACTCAGATCTCCTATCCCGCTGGGCATCTGAGCACGATGTACTTCCTCGGGCTACGCCCGGGCGACGTGCACCTGAACATCAGCTCGCCGGGCTGGGCCAAGCATGCGTGGAGCTGCTTCTTCGCACCGTGGATCGCCGAGGCGACCATCTTCATCTACAACTACGGCAAGTTCGACGCGAAGGCATTGCTCGAGCAGATCCGCCGGGCCGAGGTGACGACGTTCTGCGCGCCACCGACCGTGTGGCGCATGCTGATTCAGGCAGACCTCGCTGGCGGGGGTGGTTCACTGCGTGAGGCAATCGGTGCCGGTGAGCCGCTCAACCCAGAGGTGATCTCGCGGGTGCAGCAGGACTGGGGCCTGAACATCAGGGACGGCTTCGGCCAGACCGAAACCACTGCGCTGGTTGCCAATACACCGGGTGCGGTGCTGAAGTCCGGATCGATGGGTCGGCCTCTGCCCGGCGTCCCCGTGGTGATCGTCGACCCCACCACCGGCGAACTGGCCGACGAGGGCGAGATCTGCCTCGACCTGGCCCAGCAGCCGTTCAACCTGATGACCGGCTATCTCGGCGACCCCGAACGCAACGCTGCCGTAATGGCCGACGGCTACTACCACACCGGTGACGTCGCATCGCGGGACTCCGAGGGCTACATCACCTACGTCGGCCGCACCGACGACGTATTCAAGGCCTCGGACTACAAGATCTCCCCGTTCGAGCTCGAAAGCGTGCTGATCGAACACCCCGCGGTGGCCGAGGCGGCCGTCGTTCCGGCTCCCGACGAGACGCGGTTGGCCGTCCCCAAGGCGTATGTTGCGCTCGCAGCTGGATGGGAACCCAACGAAGACACGGCATTCGAGATCCTGAAGTACGCCCGCGAGCACCTGGCCCCGTTCCTGCGAGTTCGGCGTATCGAGTTCTTCGAGCTACCCAAAACTATTTCGGGCAAGATCCGCCGCGTGGAGTTGCGCGCCCGTGAGGACGCGGCCGTCGGACCACTGGACAGCGAGTGGCGTGACGACCAGTTCCCCGCGCTGAAGAGGTGACGTGAGCGCCCACTATTCGCTGCTGGAGGCGGGATCCCGATTCTCGAGGCGAATTGTGGACACTCAGATCAGTTGTGGGTGGGGCCGGCAGGGTCGGTTGTCTTGGGTGACGTGAGCGCCCACTATTGGCTGCTGGAGGCGGAGACCCGATTCTCGAGGCGAATTGTGGACACTCAGATCAGTTGTGGGTGGGGCCGGCAGGGTCGGTTGTCGTAGGTGAGGTGAGCGCCCATTATTGGCTGCTGGAGGCGGGATCCCGATTCTGGAGGCGAATTGTGGGCGTTCAGATCAGTTGCTCCAGAACCGCTCGAGGAATTCGAGCACCTCGGCCGATGCGGCCATCGTCGTCGCATGGTCGAACCCGCGAACGATGTGCAGTTCGGAGTCGGGCACCAGCGCGGCGGCGGCACGGGTGTCGCCCAGCCGGGTTCGATCCTCGCTGCCGACGTAGAACAGCGACGGTTGCGTGAAGTGCTGCAGGACGTCGTCGGGTAGGCCGGGATCGGCGTCGCATGCGCGGATGTACGCGGCCAAGGCCTGAGCGTCGTTGGTGGAGAACACCGCTCGTGTTCCCGGGTCGATGGGGAACATGCGGTGCTCGTTCCACGCCTTGAGGAACCCATCCATGCCGCTGCGCTCCAACACGTCCGCGCAGCCCGGGAAGAACAGCCTGTCGAACGCTCCCGCCTGAGCGCCGTGACTACCGCCCCCCACCGCGAGTGAACGCACGCGTTCGGGCCTCGCCGCCGTCAACGCGAGACCGGCCCGCGCACCGAACGAATAGCCGAGATAGTCGACGGTCGGAGCGCCGACCGCGTCGAGAACCGCCGTCAGATCTCCGACGATATTGGCCATGGCATAGGCGTCGGGAGTATGGGGCTTCTCGCTGCGGCCATGACCGCGACTGTCGACCAGTATGAGCTGCCGAGTCCCGCGCAACGCCTTCACATATCCGAACGTCCGCCAAATCGTGTGCGTCAGGAAACTGCCGTGCACCATCAACAACGGCGGCCCGGACCCCACCACCGTGTATGCGATCTGCGTCCCATCATCTGCATTCGAGGCGTATTCCACCTTCCGATTCTGACCCTGGAAGTCCACTCAACGTGACATTGACCCCCGAAAAGGCCACCGAACGTCACATTGACTCCTCCCGGGTGGGTGTTTCCTCGGCCGAGTCGGCCGAGTCGGTGGGCTGGGCGATCGGCGTCAGGTCGATGGTGCGGGTAGGGGCGATCGCGTCGAGGAACGGGCGATCGTGGCTGGCGATGATCAGTGCACCCTCGAATGTGTTCAGTGCGTCGATGAGGTGTTGGCGGCTGGTGATGTCGAGGTTGTTGGTGGGCTCGTCGAGCATCAGTAGTTTCGGTGCAGGCTCGGCCAACAGGATTCGTGCCAGTGCGGCTCGCAGTCGTTCGCCTCCGGAGAGGGTGGCGACGACGGCATCGGCGTCGGATCCGCGGAAGAGGAATCGGGCCAGTTGGCCACGGATCTGCTCGGCGGTGGCGTGCGGTGCCACGTCGGCGATGTTCTCGGCAACGGTGCGTGATTCGTCGAAGATGTCGAGGCGTTGCGGGAGGTATTTCCACGGCACTTCGGCGTCGGCGGCGTCGAGACTGCGCAGCAGGGTGGTTTTGCCGCTTCCGTTCGGCCCGACGAGCGCGATGCGTTCGGGACCGACGATGTGAACGTCGTCATGAGTCAGAACTATCTGTCCCGGATGAACTTTCGTTGCAGGTAGGTCGACGCGTATCTCGCGGTCGTCGCGCAGGAGATCCTCGGCGGCAGACAGTGACGTTCGGGCATCGTCGACGCGATCGCTGTGGGTACCGCGTAGTTTGCCGGCCGATTCCTGTGCGGCCCGCTTGCGTCTGCCCGCAAGGATCGGAGGTACGCGCTTCTGCTCCGACATCTTCTTGCCGTAGCGCAACCTGCGATCGAGTTTGATTTGTGTGTCGACCAATTCGCGTTCCTGCTTGCGCACGTCGTTCTTGGCGTCTCGGACGCTCGCCCGCGCGGCTTCCTGCTCGGCGTCGATCACCGATCGGTAGTGCGTGTAGTTTCCACCGAACATGCGTACTCGGGAGGTGCCGCTGCGTTCGGCGCGGACCTCGGCGACGGTATCGACACGCTCGAGCAATTCGAGATCGTGGCTGCAGACGACGAGCACCCCCGAGTATCCATCCACGGCCGCATACAGTCGTTCTCGTGCAACGAGATCCAGGTTGTTGGTCGGCTCGTCCAACAGCAGTACGTCTGGTTCGGCGAGCAACTGCGCGGTGAGAGCCAGCAGCATCGCTTCGCCACCGGACAGCGTGCCGACCGGTCGATCCAGGTCGTCGAGGGTGCCGACGATGCCGCCCAGCCCGAGCTTGTTCAGCAACGCCAGCGCGCGCTCCTCGACGTCCCAGGCCGATCCGACGATGGCGAAATCGTCCTCGGAGGATGTGCCGGATTCGATGCGATGCAATGCCTTTCGGACCGAATCGATGGCCAGCACGCGATCCACCGGGAGCTCGGGGTCGAGTGCGATGTCCTGACGGAGATAACCCAGGACGCCGGGCATCGAGATCGAACCGCGCTGCGGCGTCAGTTCTGCGGCGAGCAATCTCAGAAGGGTCGACTTTCCGGCACCGTTCGATCCGACGAGACCTGTTGTGCCGCTGGGGAAGATGGCCGACAACGCGTCGAACACGGGGTCGCCGTCGGGCCAGGAGAACGTCAGATCGGAGACAGAGAGGGAAGATGAATGAGGCATGGATGCTCCAAAGGTGTGCGTGCGGTCGAACTGCAGGCGTCTAGAACCTTTGGAAGAGCAATGGCCTCTCCGAATCTGTGGGCAACAAGGCGATCTCCACGCTAATGCCGAACGTGGGCAATTCGCAAGCGATTTAGACCGAGGGTCCCTTCTTGCGTAGTTCGTCCACTGTCGACATGGCTCCGCGCAGTTCGTCCAACCAGTCCTGCGTGTGCTCGCCGACCAACTTCACGGCCCACGACAGAGCGTCTGCACGAGACCGCGCGACTCCGGCATCGACGAGGGTGTCGAGGACGCGTCGTTCGGGCTGACGCAGGCGGGTCATGACCGGGACGGCCAGATGGGTGAATAGGACTACCTCGGAATCGGTCCGAACGCCCCAGGCGACCTTGCGTCCGTAGCGCTTCTCGGCCTCGTCGGCAATCTGCATGCGCTCGGCCCGGGTGCCTTCTCGGAATCGGGCGATGCGGCCTTCGGTGGCGGCAGGTGAACTGCCCTCCTCGGTGGCCAACGTCCCGACCACAACGATCTCTTCGCGATCCACCTCGACCGACGCGGTGCCCTCGAACCAGCTGTCGGGCAATCTGCCGCCGAACCAGTCGCCGGCATCGGTGGCGTCGGGAACATCTGCGTGCTGCCAGCCGCCGGGGCGACCGAACGAGCGTCCATTGGGTTTCATGGTGACTCCTCTGTAGGTTCGTAATACTGATTACATGATTACACCCCATCTCGTGTTCGCGCCACCGCCGATTCGTCGGAGGCCTGGGGCATGATCGACTCCGTGCGCACAACGAGAAGACCGACGACTCTGGCCGCAATCGTGTCCGTACTGGCGCTGGTGGTCGCTGCCTGCGGAAACAGCGGGCCCGATCAGCCGCAGACGGTCGCCGAGCAGTTCGCGGCCGCCGTCAGCAGCTCGAACATCGATCAGGCAGCCGCGCTGACGACCGATCCCGCGGGCGCGAGCGCCGCTCTAACCCAGCTGTACGACGGGCTGTCCGGCGGCGGAACGGTGACGGCCACTCCCGATTTCGAGGCTGTCGACGCGAACGAGGATGCGGGCACGTTCACGCTGAACGCCGATTGGCGCTTCTCGACCACCACCGACGGCACGGCGGAACCGGACGGCCAGCCGAAGGAGTGGAACTACACGACGTCTGCGACCGCAGCAGAGACTCCGCAAGGGTGGAAGATCACCTGGGACCCGGCCATCTTGGTCCCCGGACTGACGGCCGATTCCTCGGTCCGATTCACCCCGACCGACGCGCTGGTCGCGCCCAGGGTGTTCGATGCCAACGGCAGCGAGCTCATGTCGCAGCAGGTCGTCACCCTCGTCAACGTCGATGCGACGGCCGATCCGGTGGCCGTCGCAGCTCTCGTCGGATCCGTCGTTCCCGGGATCACGGCCCAGTCTGTTGCGTCGTCTGTTGCTGCTGCACAAGGTGATTCGGCGACCATAGTCTCGCTCCGTCAGGCGGATATCGATCCCATCGGAGCGCAGCTCGCGGCCGTTCCGGGAGTCACCCTGGCACCACAGACTCGGCTGCTGGCCACCGATCGCAATCTTGTCTCGCCGGTTCTCAGCGACCTGACGACGCTGTGGGAACAGGAGCAGGCGGCCAATCGGGGCTGGGCGATCCAATCGGTCGCTGCCGACAACACCGTCACCCAGCTTGCCGGTCGCGACGCCTCCACCGGTGACGACATCGCGACCACCGTCGACTCGGCGTTGCAGATCAAGGCCGAGAACGCCCTGGCGTCGGTGCCGCAGCAGGCTGCGATCGTCGCGCTTCGGCCGTCTACCGGAGAGGTTCTCGCCGTCGCGCAGAACGCCGCAGCGGATGCGGAGGGCCCGATTGCTCTGACCGGTCTCTACCCGCCCGGGTCGACCTTCAAGACGGTGACCACCTCGGCTGCTCTGCAATCCGGTGCCGTCACCCCCGACACGGTGTTGCCGTGCCCGGCGACGGAAAACATCGAGGGACGTCAGATTCCCAACGACGACAACTTCGCGCTCGGCGACGTTCCGTTGCACACTGCCTTCGCGAAATCGTGCAACACGACGATGGGCCGACTCGGCGTCGCCCTGCCGCCGAACGGTCTGACCGACGCGGCCGCGCAGTACGGCCTCGGCGTCGACTACGTGACCCCGGGCCTGACGACCGTCACCGGTTCCGTGCCGTCGGCCGACACCCCGGCGCAGCGCGTCGAATCCGCCATCGGCCAAGGGCAGGTGACTGCGTCACCGTTCGGTATGGCGCTGGTCGCGTCGTCGATCGCGAACAACGGATTGCTCCCGCCGACGGTCGTCTCGGGTAAGCCCGGCGTGGGAAACATGCAGCCGGCAGCGGTGAACCCACAGGTCACCGAGCAGATCAAGGCCATGATGCGCGAGACCATCACCGGTGGTACGGCCACGGCACTGAACGACATTCCGGGGCTGCTCGGCAAGACCGGAACCGCCGAATTCGGGCCGAACAACGAAGGAGCGCACGGCTGGTTCGTCGGGATCTCCGGTGATCTCGCGTTCGCGGTCTTCGTGAACAACGCGGGAAGTTCGGCGCCCGCCATCGAGGCTGCAGGACGCTTTCTGAGGTAACAGCCCGAGGTAAACGGACCACTCCGTATCTCAATCGTGACCGGCTCGTATGAATCCCGTGCTTGTCACTCGTGTGACTACAGTGAATATTGTGACTCATGAGTTCTATGAGTCGTGTCCGTCGTGGCCCGCGCAAGGTCCGCGGTCGCTACCTCGTCGCAGTTGCAGCATCGGCGACGCTGTCGGTCTCGGCCGTGTTCTGGATGGTCGACCGCCCACCGAGCGAGGCCGAGGTATTGGTCTCCAAATTCGTCGACGCGCTGGACAACCGCGATGTCGCGGCGGCGGCCGCACTGACGACGTACCCGAACGCCGCGACGGCAGCTCTGAATCAGATGTTCGACGGTTTGTCGGCCGACGGTAGATCGACGGGCGACTTCGACCTGACGCAGTACATGGATCTCTCCGACGAGAGCGGGTTCTTCACGCTCGCGTCCGCCTGGAACTTCGGTGAAGGCAAGGACTGGAAGTACAGCGCTCAGGGCGCAACCAAGAAGCTCAGTGTCGGCTGGCGTATCGCGTGGGATCCGGCCACGCTCGTTCCGGATCTGACCTCGGGTGGGTCGGTTCGCTACACCCGCACCGACGCCGCTCCGCCGTTGATCTTCGATTCCGCGAACAACGTGCTGATGAGTGAGCGGACCATCAACGCCATTTCTCTCGACCCCGCCCAGATGAGTGATCCGGCGGCGTCGACTCAGCAACTCGCCGATGTCATCGACGTCGTCGCGCCGCTGATCACCTCCGAATCGCTACTGAAGGAACTCGATTCGGCCCACGGAGCTCCGATCACCGCAGTGACACTGCGCGACGACGACTTCGCCGTTCTCGAAGACGATCTGCGAGCGGTGCCGGGAGTGGTGGTCGCCCCGCAGCCGAAGCTCATCGTCGACGACCGTCGAATCACCTCCCCGGTGCTCGACTCCCTGCGCGCCGCGTGGCAATCCGGCCGCGACGCCACCGCAGGCTGGGCCGTCGACACCTACACCGTCGACGGAACCGGTGAACGACGCGTGGGATTCCAGGGACCGGGCGGACCGGACTTGCACGCAACACTCGATCCGCGCGTCCAACTCGCGGCCGAGAACGCTGTGGTGATGGCGGGTACATCCGCGTCGATCGTGGCGGTGTCCACGTCGACCGGTGCGATTCTCGGTGCGGCACAGAACAGTTACGCCAACGAGCAGGGCGACGTGGTGTTCGCCGGCTCCTATCCGGCCGGCACCGCGTCGGAGTTGATCAAAGCCGTACAGGCCGATCGCGGCGACGACAGTGCCGAAGACGCGGCAGCACGATTGGGTCTGGGAATTCACTATGCAATGCCCGGTCTCGACGCCTACACCGGCACCCCCGCCGACAGCCGGAGCGCGATCGACGGTATTCGGAACGTCTCCACCGCATCCGGAGCCGAGGCGACGGTGACACCGTTCGGACTGGCCCAGATGGCAGCAGCGATCTCCCGCGGCAGCGCGCCCACGCCGGCCATCGTTGCCGGGCAGACTGCAGTGGCAGACCGCGCAGCCGAGCCCATGGGCCCTGACGCTGCAGCCCGCTTGCGTGAGATCGTGGCCGCATCGTCGAACAGCAGTGGTCTCGATACGTTCGACGGCGTGCAGGGATTTGCCGGGGAGAGCGGCGATGACCGCTTCGTGCTCGCGACCAGCGGCGATGTTGCCTTCGCCGTCTACATCGAGGACGCCGACGGAGGGGATCAAGCAGTGCGGATGACGAGCCGCTTGCTGCAGGAGATGGCGAACCCCGTCGAATAGGGGCTCGATCGTTAGGCACGGTAGTTTTGTTCGGTGACTGTGCTCGATTTCGGACTACTGGTGGTGGCCGGGTTCTTCGCCGGCCTCATCGGGTTCGTCACCGGGCTCGCATCCCTCGTGTCCTATCCGGCGCTGTTGGCGGTAGGGCTTCCCGCGGTCTCGGCGAACGTCACCAACACCGTCGCGCTGGTTGCTGCCGGAGTGGGTGCCACTACGAGCTCGTCGGCCGAACTCGCCAAGGACGGCAAACAGCTGATTCGCTACGCCGTCTACTCGGCGCTCGGCGGGACCACCGGAGCCATCCTGTTGCTCGTCACTCCGGAGGGATCGTTCGAGGTCATCGTGCCGTTCCTGGTCGCGATGGCTGCGATTGCACTGCTGCTGCAGCCCAAAATCCGAACGCTGTCCGGCGGCAGGCAATTTCCGACGCTGTACCCGCTGGCGCTGTTCGCCGTCGCCATCTACGGAGGCTACTTCGGAGCCGGAGCCGGGGTCATCTTCCTGGCTCTGGCGCTGATCTGTACGTCCGATACGTTCTGGCGCGCAAGCATTTTGAAGAGCTTCTTCCTCGGCATCGCCAATCTCATTGCGGCGATCATCTTCTCGTTCTCCGGCCACGTGAACTGGTGGGCCGCTCTGGCTCTCGCAATCGGCTGCTTCGTCGGCGGTGCCTGCGGGCCACCGACCGTCAAGGTGATCTCACCGATCGTGCTCCGCGTCGGCGTCGGCATTCTGGGACTCGGCCTCGCCGGCTGGTTGGGGTACCAGGCATTCGGCTGACGTCGTAGGTGATCTGACTGTCCACCATTTCAGCCGGGAGGCGCGATCCCGCTTCTGGAACGAAATAGTGGACACTCAGATCAGTTGTGCCTCAGCTTCTGGGGAGACACCGCAGCATCCACCGGTCGTGGGGGCGTCGGGCTCGTCGAACAGGCCGGCCCCACCGCAGACGCCCGTGTCGGGCAACGTCAGCTCCACCTTTCGCGCGCCCTCGTGATCGCCTGCCAGTTCGGCGGCGATGCTGCGCACCTGCTCGTATCCGGTCATCGACAGAAACGTCGGCGCACGTCCGTAGCTCTTCATGCCGACCAGGTACAGGCCGGGCTCGGGCTGAGTGAGCTCCTCGACTCCGTGTGGTGACACCGAGCCGCAGGAGTGGATGTTCGGATCCACCAGTTCGGCGACGAACTTCGGTGCCTGCAGAGTGGGATCGAGATCGAGGCGCACTTCGGACAACCACGAAAGATCCGGACGGAACCCGGTCAGTGCGACGACGCGGTCGACGTTCTCGATACGGGTGCCGCCGTCGCCCACGAGGGTGAGCCGATCACCCTGCACCGCAACGGCTTCGGTGCGAAATCCGGAGACCACGGTGAGGTAACCGTCGTCGACGGCCTTCTTCGCGCGTTGGCCGAGTGCGCCGCGCGCCGCGAGTTCGTCGGCCGCGCCGCCGCCGAAGACCTCCGCGGTGACGCCTCGGCGCACGGCCCAGGTGAGCGTCGTGCCGGGCTCGTCGGCGGCGAGCTCTGCGAAGGTGATGATGGCGGTCAGCGCGGAGTGGCCGCTACCGGCGATGACGGTGTGCTTGCCCGCGAACTGGGAGCGAATCGCCGGATCGGTCAAATCGAGGACTCGGTAGTCGATGCGGTCGGCGGCGGCCTTCTCGCCGATGGCCGGAAGTCCCTCGCTTCCCAACGGATTCGGCGATCCCCAGGTGCCCGACGCGTCGACCACGGCGCGAGCGAGGATGCGTTCCTCGCTGCCGTCGGAGTGGCGAACATGCACCGACAGTGGTTCGGTGTCGCGTCCGGCGTCGACGACGCGGTCGCGTCCACGGCGGGCGACGCCGACCACTTCGCAGTCGACTCGGACGGTATCGCCGAGCACAGCAGCGAGGGGCGCGAGATAGTGCTCCACCCATTCGCGTCCGGTGGCGTAGGTGTCGCCGTCCGGTGGAGTCCAACCGGTGGGTTCGAGCAGTCGGGCGGCAGCCGGGTCGACGACCTCGGACCACGGAGAGAACAGCCGCACGTGATTCCATTCGGACACCGCCGATCCGGCCGACGGTCCACGTTCGAGAAGGATGACGGCAGAACCGGTTTCGGTCAGGTGCGCCGCGGCAGCGAGACCGATGGGGCCTGCGCCGACCACCACTACGGGGTATTCGTTCATGACTGATCTACCTTTCCTCGTCGAACGAGAGTGTCCACTGCTGCGCGTGCGGTCCGGCCGACGCCGATGAGCGTCGCCGAGGCCGGGCCGGTCCAGTCGCCGTAACCCAGGAACACCAGCGTCGGTTCACCGCGAACGTGATTGCCGTTTAACACTATTCCCGATCCTTCGGTGTGCAGGTGCAGCGGCTGCAGATGCCGCAGTGCGGGTCGGAATCCGGTGCACCAGAGGATTACATCCAGCTTCTCCGTCGTATGTCCGTCGGTGACGCCGTCGGTGGTGATCGCGGTGAACATCGGCCGGGCGTGCAGCACTCCGCGATCCCTGGCCTCCCGCACCGGCGGGACCATGACGATGTCGCCCAGACCGGCGACCCCTCCGGTATCGGGCCCGCCTGCCGCCAGAGTGCGGGACCGATCGCTGGCGACATCGAACAGCACCCGACCGTCGACGTCATCGGGCAGAAACCTCGGCTCGCGGTTGGTGAACCACAGGGTCTGCGCGACCGTGGATATCTCGGCGAGTATCTGCGCCGCCGAGTTTCCGCCGCCGACGATGCCCACTCGCTTGCCCACGAACTGATCCGGCGTTCGGTAGTCAGCGGCATGCAGCTGGGTCCCACCGAACTCACGCATGCCCGGGTAGCTCGGCCAGAACGGCCGAGACCACGTTCCCGTCGCACTGACGACTGCTGCGGCACCGTACGACTCGCCGTCGGTGTCGACTCGATAGCCCTCGGTCGTACGATGCACGGACTTCACGTCGACGGGCCTCTGCACCGGCAAGTCGTACTTCTTCTCGTACGCCCGCAGGTAGTCCACCACATGCGATGCCGGCGGAAAACCACTGTGCCACTCCGGCATCGGCCAACCGGGTAGTCGCGAGTACTCGGCCGGCGAGAACAGATGCAGGGACGGCCAGTAGTCCTGCCAGGACCCGCCGGCGTGCGTCTGGTTGTCGAGGATGACGAAGTCCAGACCGGCTCGTCGCAGGTAGTAGCCGGCGGCCAGTCCTGCCTGACCGCCGCCGATCACCACCACCTCGGTGTTCATTCGAATCAGGTTTCCGCGCTGCGCAATCGGGATGTCAGTTCTCCGACGCGGCCTGCGATGTCGTCACGCACCAGACGCATCCGCTCGATGCCGTCGATACCGCGTTCGGACGGTTCGTCGGTGTCCCAGTTCTCGAATCTGGGGCCGTCGACCACGTCTACCTTGGCCTCACCGCCGAGGGTGACGACGTAGTCCATCCGGGCGAGCAGAGCGGGGTCGATCGGTTTCGGTACTTCACCCGACAGATCGACGCCGACTTCGAGGAGTGCCTCGGCGGACAGTGCGTTGACTGCGCTACCGGGTTCGGTTCCGGCAGAGTGCACTTCGACCGAATTGCCGACCGTCTTGCGCATCAGGCCGGCCGCCATCTGTGATTTGCCGCCGTTCTTGACGCAGACGAACAGCACGCTGGGTGTCGTCATGATGCCGAACTCTGCTTCGCTGGAACCAGTTCGGCGATCAGGTCTTCGATCCGACGCTTGATCTCGTCGCGAATCGGGCGCACTGCCTCGACGCCTTTTCCTGCCGGATCGGCCAGTGCCCAGTCGCGGTAGCTCACGCCAGGGAACACCGGGCACGCGTCGCCACAGCCCATGGTGATGACGACGTCGGACGTCTCGACGGCCTCGGTGGTCAGGATCTTCGGCGACTGCGACGAGATGTCGATACCGACCTCGGCCATGGCCTCCACCTCTGCCGAGTTGATGGTGTCCGCGGGAGCGCTACCGGCAGAACGTACCTCGACGGTATCGCCGGCAAGATGAGTCAGAAATCCGGCGGCCATCTGAGAGCGGCCGGCGTTGTGGACGCAGACGAACAGCACGCTGGGTGTCTCGGACATCAGGAATCCTTCGATGACGTGGTCGTGGAAAGGCTGGGGGAGAACCGCTTCCGCAAGGCGAGGGAGACATAGACGAGGCCGACCAGGACCGGCACCTCGATGAGCGGACCGACGACTCCGGCGAGCGCCTGCCCGGACGTTGCGCCGTAGGTGGCGATGGCGACGGCGATGGCGAGCTCGAAGTTGTTGCCCGCAGCGGTGAATGCGAGGGTGGTAGTGCGTTCGTAGCCCAGGCCCATGGCGGCCCCGAGTGCGTAACCGCCGCCCCACATCACCGCGAAGTAGACCAGCAGGGGCAGCGCGATGCGCACCACGTCCCAGGGCTGTGACGTGATCCGATCACCCTGTAGCGCAAAGAGAACGACGATGGTGAACAACAGCCCGTAGAGAGCCCACGGGGCGATCCTCGGGATGAACTTCTCCTCGTACCATGTGCGGCCCTTGGCGCGTTCACCGAAGAAGCGCGATGCAAATCCGGCTATCAGCGGGATTCCGAGGAAGATCAGCACCGATTTCGCGATCTGCCACGGCGACGCTTCGATCGTGGTCTGCTCCAGGCCGAGCCAGCCGGGCAGTACCGAGAGGTAGAACCATCCGAGGACGGCGAACATGAAGACCTGGAACACGGAGTTGATCGCCACGAGCACGGCCGCGGCCTCACGGTCTCCGCAGGCGAGGTCGTTCCAGATGATGACCATCGCGATGCATCGAGCGAGGCCGACGATGATCAGGCCGGTCCGGTACTCGGGCAGGTCCGGCAGGAAAAGCCATGCGAGAGCGAACATCAGCGCCGGTCCGAGGATCCAGTTGAGAACGAGCGATCCGATCAGCAGCCGCCTGTCTCCGGTGACGGTGTCGAGGCGGTCGTAACGGACCTTGGCCAGTACCGGATACATCATGACGAGCAGGCCGACGGCGATCGGGAGCGACACCCCGTCGACGGAGATGGAGGACAGCGCGTCGTTCAGCTCGGGGATCATGCGTCCCAGGATCAGGCCGACGACCATGGCGACACCGATCCACACCGGGAGGAACCGATCGAGCGTGGAGAGTTTGCCGACGACGGCGGTGTCCGTGGTGGTGCTCATACCGTGACCACCGTGGGGTCCGCTGCGGTGAGTACCGACGATAGTTGTTGCAAGGCAGCTGGAACGACCCAGTAGTACACCCAGGTTCCGCGTCGCTCACAGTCGAGCAGCCCGGCTTCGCGGAGCACCTTGAGGTGGTGGGAGATCGTCGGTTGCGACAGGTCGAAAGCAGGGGATATGTCACACACGCACGCTTCGCCGCCGGCATGGCTGGCGACGAGGCTGAGCAACCGCAGGCGCACAGGATCGCCCAGAGCCTTGAACATGCGGGCCAGATCCCCGGCCCAGTCCACTGTCAGCGGTTCGTGGACGAGCGGCGAACAGCATGCGCCGGCCGAGGAAGTCCGGTCTTGATTCGACATTGGTCTATATTGACCCCTGTCGAATCAGCCGTCAAGTGAACAGTCGCCGAACCCGGACCAGACGGTAGAGGACGCCGAGCAGTACGACAACGGTGCCGATCGCGATCGACGACAAGGGCAGCGTGGCAATGAGAACCACGCACCCGAGCGCTCCGAGCGCCTGCAGGGGGCGCGGATAGCGTCGGTGTTCGCTGCCCTGGGTGTATGCGCTGACGTTGGCGACGAGGTAGTACAGCAGCACTCCGAAGGACGAGAAGCCGATGGCGTCACGAAGATCCACGACGAGAATTGCGGCACCGACGATCGCCGCCAGAGTGATCTCGGCCCGGTGCGGCACCGAGTAGCGAGGGTGGACCGCGGTCAGATACGACGGCAGATCATGGTGGCGGGCCATCGCCAACGACGTGCGTCCGATACCGGCGATCAAGGCCAGTAACGCTCCGAGCGCGGCCAGTCCGGCACCGATGCGCATGACGGGTGATGCCCACGAATACCCGGACGTCACAACGAGATCGACCAGCGGAGCCGACGACGAGGCCAGCAGGTCCGGGCCCAATACCGTCAACAACGTCACGGCAACCGCTGCATAGATCAGCAACGCGATGCCGAGTGCAGAGACGATGGCCCGTGGAATGGTGCGCTCGGGCCGCACCACTTCCTCGCCGAGGGTGGCGATACGCGCGTAGCCGGCGAAGGCGAAGAACAGCAATCCCGCGGACTGCAGAATTCCGTACCAGCCGTCCCCGGTGAGGGATCCCGAAGCGCCGATGCCGTTGCCCGGCGAGCCGGCGAAGCCCAGAACCACCCCGACGACGAGGATGGCGAGCACCGCGGCGACGAGGATCTTCGTCAGGAGCGCCGTGCGAGTGATGCCGAAGTAGTTCACCACCGTCAACGCGACAATGGCAAGAATCGCAACGACTTTCGTATAGCCGGAAGGGGCGACGTAGGCCGCGAACACCATCGCCATGGCCGCCGAGCTTGCGGTCTTGCCGATGACGAAGGTCCAGCCGGCGAGGAAGCCGGGCCACTCACCGAGTTGTTCACGACCGTAGATGTACGTCCCGCCCGACGTCGGATACTGGGCGGCGAGTTGCGCGGAGGACGTCGCGTTGCAGAACGCGACGACTGCCGCGATGGCGAGGCCGATCAGCAAGCCGGCACCCGCTGCGGCCGACGCGGGAGCGAACGACGCGAACACTCCCGCCCCGACCATCGAGCCGACACCGATGACGACTGCATCGACAAGGCCCAGTCGACGGGCCAGCGGCTGTGGGTCGGTCATGCCTGGACCCGGATGTCGATCACGGCGACAACTGTAGAGGCCCTACACCAGTGGCAACAGATTAGATGTCGGCCGCGGTCTACTTCTTCTGCTGATACACGTCCGGAATTCCGTCGTGGTCGTCGTCCCGCGTCTCTTCGATGTAGAAGTCGCGGTACGCCTTGTTGCGGGTACGCAGAATGATCGACGCGATGGTTGCGGCAACGATCGAACCGGTCAGCACACCGACCTTCACGTGATCGTCGCGCTCTGTTCCTTCACCGAATGCCAGATCGCCGATCAGCAGCGACACCGTGAAACCGATACCGGCGAGCATCGCGACGCCGAAGACGTCGAGCCATTTCAAGCCGGCGTCCAACGTCGCCCGGGTGAAGCGCGAGACCAGGTAGGTGGTGCCGAAGATGCCGATGGCCTTGCCGATGACGAGGCCGGCAATGATGCCGATGGCAATCGGGTCGGTGAGTGCGCTGGCCAGGCCGGAGAAGCCGCCGACGGTCACACCGGCTGCACAGAAGGCGAACAGCGGCACCGCGATACCCGCGGAGATGGGTCGGATCTTGTGCTCGAAATGCTCGGCGAGACCGGGGCCGGCGTCGGGGCCGCCGTTGGCCTTGCTCCGGATGACGGGGACGGCGAAGCCGAGCAGAACGCCTGCGACGGTGGCGTGGACACCCGACTCGTGCATGAGCACCCACGTCACCACGGCCAGCGGGATGAGCACCCACCACGAGCGGACGCGCATCTGCACGGCGACCGCGAACAGCGCGAGCGGGATCAGCGTCAGGCCGAGCGCAATGAAGTTGATGTCGTCGGTGTAGAAGATCGCGATGACGCTGACGGCCAAAAGGTCGTCGACCACGGCCAGAGTCAGCAGGAAGGTTCGCAGCGCTGTCGGCAGATGCGTGCTGATCACAGCGAGAACGGCCACGGCGAACGCGATATCGGTCGCGGTGGGAATGGCCCAGCCGAGCAGAGCGCCATCCCCGGTACCGAGGTTGAACAGCACGAAAATGACTGCGGGAACGACCATTCCGCCGACGGCCGCGGCCACCGGCAATGCGGCGCGTGCCGGATCGCGCAGATCACCGGCAACGAACTCGCGTTTGAGTTCGAGTCCGACGACGAAGAAGAAGATGGCCAACAGCCCGTCGGCGGCCCACGTCGACAGAGTCAGATCGAGATGCAGGGCCGACGGCCCGACGCGAGTGCTCATCAATGTGTCGTAGGCGGCGGACCACGGTGAGTTGGCCCACACGAGCGCGACCACGGTGGCAACGAGAAGCAATGCGCCGCCGACGGTCTCTTTGCGCAAGACCTGTGCGATGCGGTCGGCCTCGGACCAGGAACCGCGAGAGAACAGCGGCAATCTCTCTTTGGGAATCGGTGAATCAGACACGGGAACAACGCCTTTCGGTAGCAACGTCGTGCTGAGCGCGTCCGCCGAGTCGACGGACATGTGCGCAGCACAGAACAATTGCCGACCAGACTTCCCGGCGCACCGTGGATGATCCTATCGCGAAAAGGTCCCTGTCACCGAACCGAGGGAATGAATCTGGCGATCGCGCGCCAACCGAGCAGCAGAACCGCGGTCGAAATCGTCGCAACGATGATGAACGCGGTAGCGGTTCCCTGACCTGTCGCCGTGCGCAGGATCATGCCTCCGACGACCGTGGTCACCCACACCAGAATGCCCGTCGGAAGAACGAGGAACGCGTCGAACTTGTTGCGGTACAGAGCGAACGTCGCGATCCAGCCGACAGCGGCACCGACGACGAACGGCCACGCGGTGTGGAAGAGGCCGGACAGCGCGGTGGCTTCGTCGTGACTGCGACGGCCGATCGCGGCGAACAGCACGATCATGACGAGATCGAGGACGGCAGCGACGGCCGGGGAACGAAACTTCACGGGCCCACTGTAGGACACCGACGCGAACGGCCCGCGCCTACGAGTGCAGGTGCGGGCCGTTCGATGCCACTGGATCCCGGCCCCAGGACCGGATCAATGTGGGTTTCAGTCGGTTGGACTGCAACAAAGGCGCATTGATCCGGAAGGAGGGGGGTGAATCCGGAAGGCGGGAGCGGGAGGCGGGGGTGAACCTTACGCCTGGAGGCCGGCCTCGATGTCGAGGTTCAGGACAATCTTGTCGCCGACGACTGCGCCGCCGCCTTCGAGGGGCATGTCGATGCTGATGCCGAAGTCCTTGCGGTTGATGGTGGTGCTGGCTTCGAAGCCTGCGACCGGTCCGTTGCCCATGCCGGCGTTGACGCCGTTGAACTCGAGCTTGAGGTCGATGGACTTGGTGACGCCGTGGAGGGTGAAGTCTCCGGTGACGACGAAGTCTCCGCCGTCGGCCTTGACCGAGGTGGACTTGAACGTCGCGGTCGGGAACTTCTCGACCTCGAAGAAGTCGGCAGTCTTGAGGTGGCCGTCGCGCTGCTCGTTGTCGGTGGTGATCGAGGTGACGTCGATCTTGGCGTCGACGGACGGGGTGCCGTCGGCGGCGACGGTGACAGTGCCGCTGAAGTTCTGGAAACGGCCGCGGACCTTGCTGACCACCAGGTGGCGGACGGTGAATCCGACGGTGGAGTGGGTGGGATCGATGGCCCAGGTGCCTGCGGTGAGCTCGGGAAGCGCGATGGCGGTGGTCATGAGGACTCCTTGTTGGGTTGAAGTTTCAAACTCATAGTACACAAGCGGACCGGGGTCCGTATATATTCCGGGTGAACGGACAGTGACGGATGCCATACCGAACAGCACGGGGCTAGGCGGTCTCCGGATCGCCTTTGGAGTCGCGATCGTGCTCGGCGGCTCGGCCGAGATCGGAGGTCTCCTGCCGCTCGAGGGCGATGTCGAATTCGAGATCGGCGTGCTGGTGCTTACGGAACAGGACGAGGAACACGATCCACCCGACGATGGCGACCAAGATGAAGCTGACCCCGCGATAGACCAAGGCCGACGCCACTGCCTGAGATGCGGTGATGGACGCGGCGCTGGTCAGGAACGCGATGAGGGTGGCGTCGACGACCACGAGGCCACCGGGTGCGAGCGGAACGGATCCGACGGCCTTACCCGCCGCGAATGCGATGAACAGCCCGGACAGTCGTGGATCTGCGCCGACGGCGAAGCACGCGAACGCCAGGCACGCGACGTCCGCGAGCCGGTGCACGGCCGACCAGGACAGTGTGAGCGCGCCGTCCCGCTTGCCGAGCTGTACGGATTGGATCTGGCCGATGACCTTGTCGATGGCCTCGGCTCCGGCGTCGAGATCGTGGTTGCGGAACGTGTTGTACTTGCGCAGACCCCAGCGGGCGAACTGTTTGATGGACTCCGGGTGGTTCGAGATGTATCGGACAGCGGCCACGATCGCGATGACGCCGATGATCGGGAGCACCACGGTGAAAGTGTTGAACGAACTACCGACCACCAGTCCGCCGGCAACGCCGAGCACTGCCAACCCGGCTGCGGCGATGACGCCGGAGATGGCGAGCTGCCACGAGGCGACAACCGGACTCGCACCCCAGCGTCGGGTCTCGCGGTAGGTGAAGGCCGTCGAGAACACCTGGCCGGCGGGCAGAGTGAGCGACATTGCGGTGCTGCCGTAGATGACGGCCACGGACTTGCGTTGCCGCACTTGTACGCCGCCCGCGTCGAGCAGCTGCTTCTGGACTCGGCCGAACGCGCTGAGCGACACGGCTTGGGCGAATACGCACGCAGCCAGCCAGCCCCAATGGATTTCTCGTACTGCTGTCCAGGATTCGTGCAGCCGTGGCCACAGGTAGATCGCCTCGCCCACCAGCAGAGCGACCAGGGCAATGGCGGCGATCCACTTGACCCATCTCAGCCGGTTTCGCGGGCGCCGCGCTGCGGGTCCGCTGGTCGAGCTGGGGTCGGGCATTCTGTCAGACTAACCGTCACTCGAGGAGGAGTCGGGATACTCCACCGGCCAGGCCAGGTGGGTTGCCCGTCGTCGGCCACGCAGTTGCACCTGGTCGCCCAACTCCCACTGTTCCTGCTCCTCGTCGTCGGCGAAGTACAGGGCCGAGGTGGATGCCAGAACGCGTCCGGGCCGCAGTTTCGCCAGTTCGGTGAGCCGCGACGCCTCGTTGACCGGGTCTCCGATGACCGTGTACTCGAAGCGCTCGGACGCGCCGATGTTGCCGGCGACGGCCAGGCCCGCGGACACCCCGATGCCGATGTCGAGTCCGGTGATCTCGTCCAGAGCGAAACGCAGTTCACGCGCCGCGGCCAAGGCCGCGGTGGGAGCGTCGGGACGGTCGAGCGGCGCCCCGAAGATCGCCAGCGCCGCGTCGCCCATGAATTTGTTGACGAAGCCGTGGTGGCGTCCGACGACGTCGACGACCACCCGGAAGAACTCGTTGAGCAACACCACGACCTCACTCGGCGGGCGTTCCGACGCGGTGGCGGTGGATCCGACCATGTCGACGAACAGCACGGCGACGAATCGTGTCTCGCCGCCCAGCTCGGTACCGAACTGCAGTGCTCGACGCGCCACGTCCTCGCCGACGTGCTGGCCGAACAGCTGACGCAGCACGCGTCGCTCGGCGGATTCCTCCATCATGCGGTTGAAGCCGACCTGGAGGCGACCGATCTCGCTGCCGTCGAACACGTCGACCTCGACGTCGGTCTCGCCGCGTTGCACGCGTTCGATGGCGTTGTGCAGTTGGCTGATCGGGTCGGAGATCTGGCTCGCCGTGAGCATCGACAGGACGAAGGCCTGCACGATGGCCAGCACGCTGAGCAGGATGATGGCCACGGCCAGTGCGTTCGGCGAGAACACCAGGTCGGTCGTCAGCTGGGTGGCACACAGCAAGATGATGCCGATGACGGGCATCAACGTGCCCAGTCCCCACGTCATGGCCATGCGGGTACCGACGCCGGGCGTCATCGTGCGGTCGAACCGGCCTTCGCTCAGTGCCAGTGCTGCGACCGGGCGCAGGATGCGTTCGCCGAGCATGTAGGTGAAACCGAAGGTGACGGTGGCGGCCATGCCGACGGTGACGATGACGGCGATGGACAGCGACGGCATCTCCGCGATGGTCAGCAGCACGAAGATGATGCCGCCGATGATCCACAGAATCAGGTGCACGATGGCCTGACGCAGCGGCGCGTGCAGCGTCGTCATCTGTTCCTTGCGGGTGGGCGGGCCGCCGCGGAGCTGCCACCTGATGACCGAGCGCAGCAGTGTGTACGCGTAGATCAGGCTGACCACCAGGGCAACGCCCAGATACGCACCGAAGATGTACACGTTGCGGACGCGGTCGGCGACGATCGATTGCGACTCCGGAATGGGCAGACCGTAGCGAACGAAGGCGAAGACCAGAACTGCGCCGAAGACGTTGGCGATGAGCATCGAGAGCATATAGAGCGGCCAGCGACTCTTCAGGGTGAGCGAGACCGCTCGGAAAGATGCCAGCACAGGTTAAATTTAGCGGGTGAGCACCGACGAGTTGCGGGCGCAAGGTACGGGGGCGTCCCCGCGCCTCACTTCGGCCGCAGATTCGGTACACCCGCTGGTACGGGTTGGGGCGGAATGGACGTGGCGACTGCTTGTCCTGTTTGCCGGATTCATCACTTTTGCCTATGTGATTGCGAAATTGAGCACGGTGGTCATCCCGCTGGGTCTGGCGCTGCTGGCGGCCGCTCTGCTGGTGCCGATCGTCGACTGGATGCAGCGCCGAGGAGTGCCGCGTGTCGCCGCGGTGATCATCGTGATCATCGCCAGCATCGGCGTCGTCGCCGGAATCATGACGTTCATCGTCGAGCAGTTCATCGAGGGGCTGCCGCAGGTGGGCGATCAGTTCACCCAATCGATCAACAGCGTCGAGGAGTGGCTCAGCAACGGGCCGCTGCACATCAGCGAAGACCAGATTCGGCAAGCGACCGACAATCTGGTCAAGGTCATCCAGGACAACCAGGAGGCCGTCACCAGTGGGGCGTTGACCACGGCGACGGTCATCGGCGAAATTCTGACCGGGGCGCTGCTGACGCTGTTCACGCTGATCTTCTTCCTGTACGGCGGTGATCAGATCTGGCAGTTCGTCACCCGCCTCGCACCGACGAAGGCGCGCAAGAAGATTCGCACAGCCGGCATCCAAGGTTTCGGGTCGCTCGTGGGATACGTCCGCGCGACGGTGGCCGTCGCCGCAGCCGACGCGGTGGGCATCGGAGCCGGACTAGCCATTCTCGGTGTACCGCTGGCACTTCCGTTGGCCTCGCTGGTGTTCATCGGCGCATTCATTCCGATCATCGGTGCCGTGCTGACCGGATTCGTCGCAGTGTTCATCGCCCTGGTGACGAAGGGGCTCATCACCGCCGTCATCACCCTGGGCATCGTGATAGCGGTCATGCAGCTCGAAGGCCATGTGTTGCAGCCACTTCTGCTCGGCCGCGCCGTTCGGCTGCACCCACTGGCCGTCGTGCTGTCCATCACCGTCGGCATTCTGCTCGCGGGCATCGTGGGCGGCTTGCTGGCGGTCCCGATCGTCGCGGTGCTCAACACCGCCGTCCGGTCGCTGCTCGCCGACGACCCCGACGAGGTGTACGAGGAACTCGATGTCAGCGACACGCTGTACTCGGCCGAACCCAGCGACCCGGACACCCCTCCCGGTTCGTCCGAGCCCGATCGACTTGCCAAGGGGGAGCTGAACACTGCAGACCCGAAGACCGATGCGGACGACTGACCGAGTGCGGCCGACGCTGAATTCGGCCGATCCCGACAGCCCGCTGTGGCGGGCCTCGCAGGCCTTCCGTCTGGTCACTCTCGTGTACGCCGTCAGTTATCAGGCCGCGACCGTCGACAACTACACCAACCCGCGGCTGAGTTGGGCGTTGGTCGCCCTGATGGCCGTATGGTCCGGGGCTTCGGCACTCCTGCTCTCGCGGGCCACCCTGCCGCGCTGGCAGGTGGTGCTCGCAGATCAGATCATCGTGATCGCCCTGATGGCGTCGACGCGGTTGGTGGCCGACTACGACTGGTACAGCACCCGCCAAACCCTGCCCACCACCCTGTGGGCCACCAACGCCGTCATCTCCGCCGCAATTCTGTTGGGGCCCAAGGGCGGTATCGCCTCGGGTGTGGTGATGTCGTTGGTCAGTGCCCTGGTACGAGACCGGTTCGACACCGACCTGTGGTCGGACGCCACCGCCCCGGTGCTGCTGTCGGCCGGGCTCGCGTTGGGATTGGCGTCGAACACAGCCCGGCGCGCCCACGAGGAATTGCGCAGTGCGGCACGGTTGGCCGCGATCACCGAGGAGCGTGAGCGACTGGCCCGACAGGTGCACGACGGGGTTCTGCAGGTGCTGGCCCTCGTCCGCCGTCGAGGTCTCGAAATAGGCGGGCCGGCAGCCGAACTCGCCGAGCTCGCCGGTGAGCAGGAAGTCGCTCTGCGCGTGCTGATCTCCGAACAGTCGGCTCCGCGCGACGATCACACCGGATCGATCGTCGACGTGCGCGCCCTGCTGCGCACCCAGGCCGGCACGTCGATCTCGGTGTCGACTCCCGCCGACCCGGTGCTCGTCGAATCCGACGTCGCCGAGGAACTCGCTGCCGTCGTGACCACTGCCCTGTCCAACGTCGAGCTTCACGCAGGTGCCGATGCGAAGGCCTACGTACTGCTCGAAGACGTCGACGGAGAGCTGATCCTGAGCATTCGTGACGACGGTCGCGGAATACCCGCCGGACGGCTCGCCGCCGCCGAGGCCGAAGGCCGGATGGGCGTCTCGAAGTCCATCCTCGGCCGGGTCGAATCTCTCGGCGGTACTGCGATACTCGACACCGGAGAGGGCGAGGGCACCGAATGGGAAATTCGGGTTCCGCGAACGAGAGGAGCGAGATGACCGGCGACGAGAACCCGAACGCCGAGATCGCGGTGATGGTCGTCGACGATCACCCCATGTGGCGAGACGGTGTCGCCCGGGATCTCGAGGCCGCCGGATTTCGGGTGGTCGCCACCGCGGACGGAGTAGCCGCGGCCGGACGCCGCGCCCGAGCGACCACTCCCGACGTCGTCCTCATGGACATGCATCTGCCCGACGGGAACGGTGCCGATGCCACCGTCGCAGTGCTGGACGCGTCCCCGAAATCCACGATTCTGGTGCTCTCGGCATCGGCGGAACGCAGCGACGTGCTCGAAGCGATCAAGGCTGGTGCGACGGGTTACCTGGTCAAGAGCGCATCGGCGGAGGAGCTGTTCGACGCCGTCCGCGCCACCGCAGCCGGACAAGCGGTGTTCACCCCGGGTCTGGCCGGTTTGGTTCTCGGCGAATTCCGGCGGATGTCGTCGTCACCGGAGCCGGAGTCCGATACCCGCCCCACGTTGACCGAGCGCGAGACCGAGGTGCTCAGACTGGTCGCAAAAGGGCTCAGCGCCAAGCAGATTGCGACCCGTTTGACGCTCAGCCACCGGACGGTCGAGAACCACGTGCAGGCGACACTGCGAAAACTGCAGCTGGCCAACCGCGTCGAATTGACCCGGTACGCCATCGAAAAGGGTCTGTAGGGGTTTGCGACCCGGCCCGACGGGCACTCTTGACCCCATGACCGACAACGAAGCAGTGGACACGACAGTCGATCCGGCCGAGCACACGAAGGGCGTCGACGCCGACCAGGATCAGACCGGTGACGAGCGCGCCGAGGCCATCGACGAATTCGACGGCCATCTGGACGGGTCGGGCGAGGAGTCCGAGCTTCCGACGCCCGAGCCGACCGAAGTGGCCGACAAGAGCGACGAGAAGACCGTCACCCGGTCCGAGTAGCCCCTACTGGGCACACAGCCTGCCGAGCGCGAACTTGGCGATCGGCAGGTAGGGCAGCACCAGCGGCAGCGGGCCGTCGATGGTGATCCACGCCCTGGTTCCACTGGGTCGTGAGACGACTCCGTGTGTCAGATCCACGCCGATGGCCCTGTTCTGGAACCACGCCGACCACGCCCACGTCCACGAGTGTTCGTCCACCGAGTGCACCTCGAAGTCGATCGGCACCCCCAACGGCCCCAGCACTCGGCCGGAGGTATCGGAGTCGAGGCGTTCACCGCGGTATTCGACGCCCATGATCTGCGGAGCCCAGGTCTTCCAGACCGTCGGGTCCATGTAACGCTCCCAGACCTCGGGTGCCGGGGCGTCGCCGGTGGATTGCAGTGTCACTCGCATAGCTCTCACCTACCCGCTGGTAGCCGTCTCCACACGGATATTCGCCGAACGTTCGGTCACCATCCACCACCGTGGCATCGGGTGGACGTCCGGCTGGAGAGACTGAGCAGGTGCGCATCGTTCAACTGGCGAACTTCTACGGGCCGCGGTCCGGCGGTTTGCGGACGGCCGTCGATCAGCTGGGATCGGGCTACGTGGCCGCTGGTCACGACGTCACGTTGATCGTGCCGGGTGCCCGGTGGAGTGAGACGACGCTGCAGTCGGGAGTGACGCGCGTCGAGGTGCCGGCACCGAAAGTTCCGTTCACCGGCGGCTACCGTGTGGCCGACCCGCGGCGAGTGGCCTCGATCGCGTCGGGTCTACGTCCGGACGTGATCGAAGTGTCGGACCGGCTGACCCTGCGCGGAATGGGCAGGTGGGCGTCGCGTCGCGACATCCGCAGCGTGATGATCTCTCACGAGCGCCTCGACCGGCTGCTGGCTCAGACGATGCCGATGCGGTACGCCCGGCCCCTCGCCGACGCGGCCAACCGACGCACTGCCGAGTCGTACGACGCCGTCGTCTGCACCACCGAGTTCGCACAGCAGGAATTCGATCGAATCGGAACACCCAACGTCCATCGAGTCCCGCTCGGCGTCGATCTCGAGCTGTTCCATCCCCGACGTCGCCGAGCCGGCGCGCGCTCGGCATGGTTGGGTAGTGCCGACCGGCTGCTGGTCCACTGTGGCCGGCTGTCGGTGGAAAAGCATGTCGAGACCAGTATCGATTCGCTTGCCGCGCTCTGCGATTCGGGTGTGCGGGCTCGGTTGGTCATCGCCGGCGACGGCCCCCGACGAGCGGGCCTCGAACGACGCGCCCGAGGGCTGCCCGTCGACTTCCTCGGCTTCGTCGACGGCAGGTCGGCCGTCGCCGAGCTGCTCGCCTCGGCAGACATCGCCCTCGCGCCGGGACCGCACGAGACATTCGGCCTCGCGGCATTGGAATCGCTCGCCGCGGGCACGCCCGTCGTCGTCTCCGAAACCTCGGCACTGGCCCAGATCGTCACCCCGCAATGCGGTGGATCCTCGATCAACACCGCCGACGGCTTCGCAGCGGAAATTCAACGGCTGCTTCGGCTTCCGGCCGACGGACGCCGGATCGCGGCGAGGGTTCGCGCCGAAGAGTTCGGCTGGCCCGCATCGGTACACGGAATGTTGTCGGTTCTCCGCGGGCACGCCGCCTGAGAACTTCGCTACCCTGGGCCCATGGAGGCAAGGGATCTGCGAGTGTCCGATGCCGAACGCGAGCACGTCGGGCAGCTGCTGCAACGGGCAGTCGGCCAAGGCATGTTGTCGCTCGGTGAGTTCACCGAAAGAATGGACACCGCTCTGGCGTCGAAGACCCGGGGCGAGCTGAACTCGGTACTCGCCGATCTACCGGGCATGCAGATCGCCGGCGAGCACCTCCCGTCGCCGAAACCCTTCGCCGATCCCACCCCACAACCGACGCCGCGACGCGTCGTGCAGGAGCACTGGGGACACGGCGGCGGTACCCCGGACACGGTGCGCGGCAGCATGTCCACCATCACCCGCAAAGGCCCGTGGAACGTACCGCGCCGGTTGAACGTGGTGACGCGGCTGTCGTCGGTGACACTCGACTTCACGCAGGCCGTCATGGTCAGCCAGGTCGTCGACATCCACGTCGACGACTACTGCAGCTCGGTCACCGTGATCCTCCCGACGGAGGCCACCGCCGACGTCAACGGTGCCGAGGCCGTCGCAGGTACCGTCACCAACAAGGTGCGCACCGGCCCGCCGTACGGACCGCTGCACGTGGTGCTCACCGGGAAAGTCCGCTTCGGTTCCCTCACCGTCAAGCACCCCTTCGGCAGCTCGTTCCGTAAAATTTTCGGATAGTCGGGCTGGACTACTCGAGGGATCCGAGTAGCACTACTCAGGCTATCGAGCCGCGCGGCCCGCAGGATCTATCCCATGACTTCTTCCCAGAACTCCGGGCTGGACCCGCAACTCGTCGCGCGCCTGTCCAGCCGCTTCGATTCCCTGGGCGACCACATGCGTCAGGTGGCCGTCGACCTGCATACATTGCAGTCGCAGCTCGGTACCGCACCCACTTCCATGCCCGTTTCGGCTCCCGCCAGGCCACAGCCGGTGCCGCGGTCGTCTGCGCCGACCGTCCCTCCGCAGACGTTCTCGCCGCCCCAGATGCCTGCACCGCAGCAGCCCTATGCCGCGCGCGGCCCGGTGTCGGCACCTCCGGTCACGCTGCCTCCTGCGGTCGGCCGGTCCATGGCAGCCCCGCCGTTGCGAGAGCGGGTGGTCGCGCCGCGGCCACCCGCTCCGCCCCGTGAGCCGTGGTGGCAACGAGACGGCGTCATCAGTCGTCTGCTCGCCGTCGCGGGCGCAGGTGTCACGCTCGTCGGCGTCGTGATGCTGCTGGTTCTGGCCGCACAGGCCGGCTGGTTCGGGCCGCCTCTGCGCGTCGCCGCAGGCGGGGTGTTCTCCCTCGCACTGATCGGTGCCGGCGTGCGAGTGTTCGGTCGCTCCGGAGGACGCGTCGGCGGAATTGCTCTGGCCGCTACGGGTATTGCGGGTCTGTACCTCGACGTTCTGGCGACGTCCGTCCTGTACGGCTGGCTCGATCCGGTGATCGGGTTGATTGCTGCATTCGGAATTGCCGCTGCGGGAACAGCTCTCGCAGTGCAGTGGAAGTCGCAGCCGATGGCGGTGTTGATCCTCGCCGGAGTCGCGGCGTGTGGCCCCATCCTGACCGACGGTCCGACCCTGGCCCTGATCGCGTTCTTCGTCGCCACCTACATTGCGAGCTTCCCGGCTCAGATCGGCCGTGATTGGCCGCTGCTGCAGATCGTCCGAACCCTTCCCCTCGTCGGCACGGTCCTGATAGCGCTGGTCGGCACCGACCTGTCCGAACCGACCGACTACCGACTGCTTCTCGTCGTCGTACTGGTGGCCGCGTCCGGTATGGGTATGTCTCTGGAACTGCTGCGCCGCAACGTCTCCGACGTGGTAGCCACCGTCATGACCGTTCTGGCTGCGCTACCGCTGCTGATCTCGGCGAGCGTGTTCGATCGGTGGACCACCGTGACCGTGCAGTTGGTTCTGGTGGCCGCGGCACTGGCGATCGTGCTGCTGGTGCACTGGCTGCCGGCGCATGCCCGCATCACGGTTTCGATCATCGGTGCTGTGGCAATGCTGCAGGCCGCAGTCGAATCGACGACGGTCGACGTGCGTCCGGTCGTGCTGTTCGCGGTTGCCCTGGCGCTGTTCGCCGCGGCCCACCGCACTCGCTCGTCGTTGGCGTACCTGATCGGAAGCGCGTTCGGTGTGATCGGCGCGTTGACCTTCGTCTCGATCTCCCCGCCGGAGGCTCTCCTGGACTCCGATCACGCTGCCGGGAACGCGGGCATCATCATCGGCGGAATACTGCTCGCTGCAACAGCATTCGCGTTCGCCTATGTCCTGACCGAACTGAAACTCATCGACGACGGATTGCAGACCCTCGCCATCGTCTCCGGAATGCTCGCCTTGTACGGCCTCACCTCGGCCACCGTGAGCCTGGGAACCTCGATCGGCGGTAACACCACCGGATTCACCGCCGGGCACACCGCCGCCACGATCGAGTGGATGATCGCAGCATTCGCCCTGCTGGCCTTCGGCTTACGGAGTATTGCCCACGCTCACCTGGCACTGCTGGCCGGACTGTCTCTGACCGCAGCCTCCATCGCCAAACTGTTCCTGTTCGACCTCGTCGCCCTGGACGGCCTCTTCCGCGTCATCGCCTTCATCGCAGTCGGCTTGTTGCTGCTGATCGCGGGGACCCGATACGCCAAGGTATTCGCGGACCGAGAGGGAGCGGTCACCTCCTGACCACCGCTGCCTCCTGACCCCCGCTGCGTGAATGGACCACTGCACACGTCTCGACGGTGCAGTGGTCCGTTCACGCGTTGCGGGGGAGGGGTGCCTCCCGGCTGTGACGACTCGCGTCAGCGTGAGCGGTTGCGCTCCCGAGCCAACAGTTCGCTGACACTGAGCACCTGGCCGTTGTCGCCGCCACGATGGCGGCCACTGTCCCCGCCTTCGGTGGACGGAGCAGCACGACGACCGGACGGCTTCTCCTCGCGATCCGATTCCGAACTGGCCCCGACACCGTTGCCGTTGCTTTTGGTGTCATGTCGTTCCGAGGTGCGGTGGTCGGAACCACTGCTGTTGGAGCCACTGCTGTTGGAACCACTGCTGTCCGAACCGTTGCGGTCGATGCCGTTTCCGTTCGAGCCACGGCGTTCGGACCCGTTGTCGGCGTTGCCGTTTCGCCCGGAACCGTTGCGTCCGGCAGCTGTGCCGCCGTGGGTGCCGGTGCTCGAGCCGTTGGTGCCGTGCTTGTCGGCCCCGTTCGTGGCAGCCCCGTTGGTAGCAGCGCCGTTGGTAGCAGCCCCGTTGGTGGTCGAGCCGTGGGACGACGAGCCGTTGGCACCGGTGCCGTGACCGTTCGAGCCGTGACCATTCGAGATGTGGCTGTCAGAGCCGTGGGAGCCGTTGGTGGGCGACTCGCTTCGCGGAGTGCTCGGCCGTGGTGCCTGCGATGCGCTCGGGGCTCGCAGATCGGCCAGCCAACTTTCGATGGATCGCGAATCCGGCTCCTCGGCCCGTCCCGCTCGCGTGCTTCGGGTGCGGCTCGGGGGTGCACTCGGCGGTTGAGGCGATTGTGCTGGTGCCGGTGTGGGTGCGGCACTCGGGGGAGCGGGTCGAACGACGTCCGCTGCCTGAGTCGGTTCTGGTTCGACGTGCGGACGCGGCGGAACCTGCTGAGCCCGAGTCGGCCCGGATACAGGTGGGCGCGGTTCGGCAGGACGCGGCGGAGTGGGACGCGCCGCGGGTGCCTGCGGCGAGTAAGCCTGCGACGGGCGAGCCTGGGGCGAGTAGGCCTGCGACGAGTACGGCTGCACCGAATCGGGCTGGGGCTCGGCCTGCTTCGGGGGAGTGGTCGGTGCCGCGCGGGTCGGCTCGGGTGGCGTCGCCGGCCGGCCGGTCACGCTTCGACGCGACTCTTCCTTCGCGGCGTGCGTGGCACGGATCGGTCCGCCTCCGTGCGGTGCCACCACCGGGATGGGTTCGGTGAGGGGCTCACCGCGGCGCGGTGTCGGACGCATCGGGGGTGCGACGGTCGACGAGGGTGCGCCGCCCGCGAGGGCGAGTTCGGGCACGTCTCCGGTGGGCAGCAGCTCGTCTTCGAGGATGGTCTCGCCGAGGCCGAGCTTGCGCTGAATGCGCTTCATCCACTGCGGAGCCCACCAGCAGTCGTCGCCGAGCAGCTTCATCGTGGCGGGCACGAGGAACATGCGAATCAGCGTCGCGTCGATGATGAGGGCGGCGATCATGCCGTAGGCGATGTACTTCATCATCACCAGATCGGAGAACGCGAACGCGCCGGTGACGACGATGAGGATCAGTGCCGCCGCGGTGATGATGCGTCCGGTATGCGAGGTTCCGATGCGGATGGCTTCGCTTGTGCTGGCACCCTTTTCGCGTGCCTCGACCATTCTGGAGAGTAGGAACACCTCGTAGTCCGTGGACAGGCCGAACACAATCGAGATGATCAGCACCAGCACCGGAGCCATGATCGGCCCCGGGGTGAAGTTCATCAGCCCCGCCCCGTGACCTTCGATGAAGATCCACGTCAGGATGCCCATGGTGGCACCGAGGCCGAGAACGGTCATGAGCACCGCCTTGATCGGCAGCACCAGCGATCCGAACGTCAGGAACATCAGCATCGTCACGATGAACACCACCAGCACGGCCATCAGTGGCAGCTTGTCGATGAGTGCGCTGATCGAGTCCTGCTCGATTGCCGGGGTACCTCCGATCATGACCGTCGCGCCGTCCGGCACGTCGATGCTGCGGAGGAAGTCGATGGCCGGTTTCGAGTCGTTGCGATCGGTCAACCCGGCCTTGAAGACGATGACGCCGTCCTTGCTGGCACCGACGGGGGTGAACTTCTCGATCAATCCGGGAGCGTTGTTCGCCTGCGTGGTGATCGCGCCGAGCGTCGGGCCCTGCGCGCCCTCGATGACCATCTTGATGGGTTCGGTGCGCTGGCCGGGGAACAGGCTGTCGAACTCTCCCTGCGCGACGCGGGTGACGTTGTCCGGCGGTAGGTAGGTCTCGTTGATGCCACCGAATTTGATGTTGCCGACGGGCAGCGTCAGAAGGACCAATCCGAGCACGATGGGCACGGTGACCTTGACGGGGTTGCGCATCACCCAGCGGGTGAGCTTGCCCCACATGCCGTTCTCGATCTCTTCGCTCGACTTGGTCTTGCGCATGAACTTCAGACCGAGGGCGTCGACGCGTGGGCCGAGGATGGCGAGCATCGCGGGCAGGATCGTGATGGCCGTCAGCGCTGCGAGCGCGACGGTGGCGATGGATCCGTATGCGACCGATTTCAGGAAGCCCTGCGGAAACAGCAGCAGGCCACCGAGAGAAGCGACGATCATCGTCGCGGAGAACACCACGGTGCGACCCGCCGTCATGACGGTACGGCGCACGGCCTGTGGCGTCGTATGTCCGTCACCGAGTTCCTCGCGGAATCTCGAGACGATGAAGAGTCCGTAGTCGATGGCCAACCCGAGTCCGACGAGCGAGACCACGGGCGCGACGAACGAGTTGACCTCGGTGAAGTTGGTGAACACCTTGACGATGCCGTTGGCTCCGACGACCGTCAGACCGCCGATGATCAGCGGGAGTGCCGCGGCGACGACGCCGCCGAAGATGAAGAACAGCAGGACCGCGACGGCGGGAATCGCCAGCAGTTCCATGCGGTGAATGTCGCCGGCCATCGTCGACTGCAGTGCGCCGGCCACGGCCTGAAGACCGGTCACCTGCACGTCGACGCCGTCGATGTAGAAGGCGTCCTTGACGGCCTGGAAGTTGTTGGTCAGTTCGGTGTCGTCGGCACCCTTCATCGCGATGCTGGCGATGGCATGTTGCTTGTCGTTGGTACCGAGAGCCGCGAGGTTGGGTGCGCCGGGCACCTTGAAGTAGGTGCCGTTGACCTTCTCGATCTGGTCGGGATGGTCGACGGGGAGCGATTCGAGGCTCGAGACGACCTTCGACTGGAATTCCGGATCGTCGATCGACGACCCTTCGGGCGCGGTGTAGAGGACGATGACGTCACCCTGCTTGTCGCGTCCGAACGTCGTGTCCGCCAGACGGGCAGCCTGGGCCGATTCCGAGGTCGGATCGTCCCAACCGCTCTGACTGAGATGGCTGTTGAGATCGAGACCGTAGGCAGCGAAGCCCAACAGCCCGGCCACCATGACACCGATAACGGTGTACCGCAGGCGGTAGACGATGTCTCCCCATCTGGCGAACACTTAAGAAACTCCTTGGCGCCCGACGAGCAGGGCGGACAGCGGTCGGAAGGGCTGCAGCCACGCGCCCTCGTCGGGGAGCGAATCGAGACTCACCCGAGGCAGTGGCTCACGGAAGACGCCGGGAATGTCCTCGAGGTCGAGGAATTCCAGGATGTCCGACGTGACAGCCCAGCTTGCGTGCTCCCGGAATCCCAGTACCTGAACGGGTACTCCGGTTGCTGCGATGGCCTCCAACGGCCCTTTGAACGCCTGACCGTCGGCGGACGCCACCATGACACCGGCGAGGCCGCCGTCACGGTTGCGGAAGTCGATGTGGTCGAGCATGTCGGCGTCGACATCACTGTCTTCGTCGACCTTGGGCTTGGCGAACACCGCGAAGCCCACGTTACGCAATGCTTCGACCCAGGGGCGGACGACGTCGGCGCTGCCGGGTGCAATGTTGGTGAACACCGTTGCCTCGGGCTCGAGCGTCGCGGTGCCCGAGGTGGACAGTTCGGCGGTGCGGCTGAGGAGCCATCGGCCCAGCGCATCGAATCGTGGGCGGTAGGCAGCGGTGGGCCGGCCACCCAGGATCGCGCCGAGACCCATGTCCAGGTTGGGTGCATCCCACACGAGCAGGACTCGCTTGCTGTGGCGGGACTCACCGATCGCCCCGAGCTCGGCGGGATCGATCACGGTGTCGGGCATGTCCGTACTGACGCTCATGCTGTCTTCTTTCCCCAGATCAATTCCGTCACCGAGCTGCCCACCTGCTGGGCCTTGCCCTCGAACTTGGTCACCGGCCGCTCGTGCGTCATGGGCGACTCCCAATCGAGAACGGTCAGGCCGGGCTCGGCGTTCCCGGCCTCGGCAATCCACTCAGCGTATTCGGCGTGATCGGTGGCCACGTGCAGAACGCCGCCCGGCTTCAGGCGATCCGCGATCATCGCGAACGTGGGGCCCTGCAGGAGACGACGCTTGTGGTGGCGCACCTTGGGCCACGGGTCCGGGAAGAAGACGCGAACGCCGGTCAAGGACTCCGAGGTCAGCATGTTCTCGAGGACGTCCATCGCGTCGCCGCGGAACAACCTGACGTTCTCGATGTTCTCGCGCTCGATCTGCTGCAGAGTCTGCGCGAGCCCGGGTCGGTAGACCTCGACGGCCATGAGGTTGACGTGCGGCTCGGCCATCGCCATCGCCGTGGTGGCCGTGCCCGTGCCCGACCCGATCTCGAGAATCGCCGGACCGCTGCGCCCGAACCAGGCGTCGATGTCGATCTGCTCGTCGGCGACATCGCGGCCGATGCGCGGCCACAGGTTGTCCCAGGTGCTCTGCTGAGCGTCGGTCAGCGCTCCGCGGCGGGAGCGGAAACTGGTCACTCTGGGGTACAGCCGCGAGCCTCGTTCCTGGGTCTGCACCGAGTTGTCTCCGGTGTCGGCAGAGGTGTCCTGTGGCTCGTTCACCGGTCCATTGTCGCGCATCGGCGGAGTGTGTGACAGGTGGGTCTCGAGTTGAAGTTGAGACTTACCGTTCCATCGCTGATCAGCGGTAGGACCGCGTCCTATAACTACAACGGTGTAATTCTCGACGGCCCGTCCGGAACGGCCGTCGTGTGCCAGAATCGGTGCCGCAGCAGGGGGCTGCGGGCCACGTGGCCGATCGTGCTCGACGAGCCGATCGCACATCTCGATGTGGCCGTTCGGTGGGTCGTTTCCGGGGGGATCGATGATGGACGGTGCCGAGGCAGGTCTGGGTCGATTGCGTGTGCGCTCGGAAGAGGTGGACGCGGCCGGGGCCGGCGCAGGCCGGAAGGCTGTCGAGAATGCTGTCGAGCGGCGTCTGCGGCCGCTGGAGGTGCACGTTTCCGGCCGCGTCGGAGTCGGGAAGTCGGTGATCGTCTCGGTGCTCGATGCCGCGCGACTGCATACCGACGGGTTCGAGGTCCGGTTGCACGAGAGCGGATGGGCCGATATCCCGCGTGCAGCGGAGGTGCAGCAGAGCCGCACCGCATCCGATATCGACGTTCTCGTCCACGTGCTGGCCGGTGCCGTGTCCCCGGACGACATCACCTTCCTGTCCGCTCGACCCGGCGGACCGCCGGCACACACCGTGATCCTGCTGAACAAGGCCGACACTCTCGACGAACCCGCGGCGACGGCCGCAGCGGCATCCGAGCAACTGGGGCGAACAGTGCTGCCGGTGATGGGATCTGTTGCAGCGGGCCTGGGCGGCGCGGCCCGAGGCTCCGCTGTGGACATGGCCGATGTGCGGGCCGTCGCGGCCGGTGCGCTGCGTACTGGGGATCTGATGACGGTCGATCGGTTTCGAAGTGCTGATATTCCGCTCTCGACGCCCCGCCGAGAGGCACTGCTGGACCGTGTGGAATTACGCGGTCTCGCCCTGCTGGTCGAGGCGCTCCGGCGGCGCAGCGGGGTGTCCGACGCAGATGTACTGCGTGAGCTGTGGGAGGCCACCGGCGTCGACGCCGTGACGACGGTGGTGTCCGACGCTGTCTCGGCTGCTGCGACGGCCCGCGACGACGACCTGCACGAACAACTGCTGCAGATATCCGCCCGTCACCGTGACGTTCGAGGGGCCGTCGAGTCCTATCTGGCTTCGGACGAGGCGGTGGCTGCCGATATGCGCTGTGCTGCAGCGCGATTGGCGGTGCCGATCGAGACGGGCTCGGAGCAGGCCCTGCTGGCGCAGGCATTGGTGTGGAAGCGGTGTGCCGCCACTTCGGAGGACGACGACGTTCGGCGCTCCGCCCTGGCCCTGTGCCGCGGTTATGTGCGGATGCTCGGACCGTGACCGATCCGAACCGGTTCCCGCTGCCGGACGATCTGAAAGGCGTTCTGCGTCGCCGGAACTCGGAATCCCTCGTACGCATCGACCGTGCACGCAGCAGCCGACCTGCAGGCATTCACGTCACCGGCACCGCAGCATCCGGCAAGACCGAGATATGCCATCTGCTCACCCGGCGCGACGGCGCGGAGATCGGGTTCGCCGACTCGGTCGAGGAGGCCGCGGTGGTCGTGATCGTCGTCGACGCGTCGGCTCCGGTCGGCCGTGCCGATGTCGAGCGCTGGCGTCCTGCCTTCGAGTCGACACCGGTTGTGTTGGTGGTCAACAAGATCGATGTGCATCGCCGGTGGCGCGAAGTGGTCGACGCCGATATCGAGATCGTCGCCGAGCGTGTTCCGCGTGCGGTGGAACACTCCGTTCATCCGGTCTCGGCACGGTTGGCACGAGCCGGTAGGGAGATTGGCGATGCTGCCGTGTTCGCGGAGTCGGGTTTCGGGGCGGTCGCCGACAGAATCGACGCGTTGCTGATGCAGGCCGCGGCGGTAGGGGCACAGCGCAAATACGTTGCTGCAGTGCAGGAATCTGCCGCAGAGGCGAAGACCGCCATCGTTGCCGAAGCTCGCGCAGTGACCGGAGGTGGTGACACCGCCCCTCTGCGTGCCCGGCGGGCGCGGTTGCTCGGTGCACGCGAACATCTCGGTGGTGACCGACGAGCATTGCTGCACAACCGTATTCAACGGCTTCGGGTCGACTGTGTTCACGCTGCGGCCGAGGACGTTCGGATGCTCGGCGCGCAGGTACGGCAGACGATAGAGGGATCGCGGCGGGCCGAACTCGGCCATCTGCCCGGGCACCTCGCCGAATCCGTACAGGCAGTTCGAGCACGCGCCGACGCTGCATTGTCCACCGGTCTCCGCGTCGTGGAAGTCGAACTCGGGCTCGCCGACACGGTGCCCGAATCCGGTACTGCAGGCGGTGAGATCGACATCGGCGAACCGACCAGGCGCCGCGGGATCGAGGACGTCCTGATGGTTGCACTGGGGGCCTCGGCGGGGGTGGGACTGGGTCGGCTCGTCGTTTCGCCCCTGGCTCTGATTCCTACCTTGGCCGTCGCCAACACGATCGTCTCACTGGCCATCGGTGCCGCGATCGCGTGGTGGTTGACCCGCTCACGCGCACTCGTCGCCGACCGTGCGCACCTTCGCGGCTGGACCCAGGAAAGTCTGGCTCGCGTGAAATCGGACGTGGAACAGCGGCTGCTCTCTCGCATTCTCGATGCCGAGTCCGCACTCGCGTCGGCGTTGACCTCGGCGGACCGGGAGGCGGCGGCACGTATCGATCTGTCGCTGGCCGAAATCGATGCCGAGCTTCGCACGCTCGCCGATCACAGATCGGCGCTGCTCTCGGCCTGCGATCGGGATCTGGCTGCACTCGAGCGCGGGCTGGAGCGATTTCGCGGGTCCGGGCGCGACTCGGTCGTGCCGTCGAAGCCCGTCGAATTCTCTCCCGGCGATCCGGAACCGATCGGCGCGCCGATGCGTCGAAGCGGGTAGGTGCACGTCCGAACAGGTTCGCAGGCGGCGAACAGGGACCCGACAGTGAGGAGCGTCGATGATCGCGGTGGATGGCTTCGCAGTGGGCGGTTTCGAGACGAACGAGCCGGCCGAGGACGCGTCGGGCGATGGTGGCGGATACGTCTCGACGGACTGGTTCGATCTCGACGGCGACGGTCGTCACGAGACTTCCGTTCGGACGACGGAGGCCGGAACGACGGTGGGAACGGATGTCGATGGAGACGGTGTGACAGACAAGTTCACCGCCTTCGACCGTGACGGGCACTACGAATCCTGGGAGATTTTTCGGGAAGCGAACGGTTTCGGGCAGGGCAGATCGTCCGAATCCGGCCGACTGTAGGCCATTCGGTCTGATTTGCATCGGCGCTGGTGGATGGCTTCTTGCGTCGGTCTTTCCCTATCTGAATCGGTCTTGTGACCAATCGGACAACACCCTGTTTCTGGAATCACGTCGCTCGGCGTTAACCTGATCAACAGGACATCCGGCGCTCGGTCCTCGGCTTGCTGTATCCAGTAACATGGTGTACTGCAGCTCGAACGGCCGAGCAGCGCCCCGCCGAGAGGGGAAAACCGAGATCTACTCGTGCGTGCTTGCCCACAGCGATCGTGCGAATTCTTCCCGGTTCCGGCTAACCCCAGGAGAGTTAGATGACCTCAGCGACCATTCCCGGTTTGAGCGGCACCGACAGCGTGCCGACTCGACACAAAGAACTGCTTGCCTGGGTTGCTCAGGTAGCCGAACTGACCGAACCGGACTCCGTGGTGTTCGCTGACGGATCCGACGCCGAATGGGAGCGCCTGACCGACAAGCTGGTCGAGGCAGGAACCTTCACCCGTCTCAACGACGAGAAGAAGCCCAACTCGTTCCTCGGCAACTCCGATCCGTCGGACGTGGCCCGCGTCGAGTCGCGCACGTACATCTGTTCCAAGGAAGAGATCGACGCCGGTCCCACCAACAACTGGATGGACCCGTCGGAGATGCGGTCGTTGATGACCGAGCTGTACCGCGGTTGCATGCGCGGACGGACCATGTACGTCGTTCCGTTCTGCATGGGACCGTTGGACGCTGCCGATCCCAAGTTGGGCGTCGAGCTCACCGATTCGGAGTACGTCGTCATCTCCATGCGTGTGATGACCCGCATGGGTCAGGCCGCTCTGGACAAGATCGGCGACGACGGGTTCTACGTGAAGGCGCTGCACTCGCTCGGTGCTCCGCTGGCCGAGGGCCAGGCCGATGTGCCGTGGCCGTGCAACGACACCAAATACATCACGCACTTCCCCGAGGATCGCGAGATCTGGAGCTACGGATCCGGCTACGGCGGCAACGCTTTGCTGGGCAAGAAGTGCTACTCGCTGCGTATCGCGTCGGCCATGGCCCACGACGAGGGCTGGCTCGCCGAGCACATGCTGATCCTCAAGCTGATCTCCCCCGAGGACAAGGCGTACTACATCGCCGCGGCGTTCCCGTCCGCGTGCGGTAAGACCAACCTCGCGATGATTCAGCCGACCATTCCGGGCTGGCGTGCCGAGACCATCGGTGACGACATCGCGTGGATGCGCTTCGGTGAGGACGGTCGTCTCTACGCCGTCAACCCGGAGTTCGGTTTCTTCGGTGTCGCTCCGGGCACCAACTGGGACTCGAACCCGAACGCGATGAAGACCATCGATCAGGGCAACTCGGTGTTCACCAACGTCGGCCTGACCGACGACGGCGACGTGTGGTGGGAAGGCCTCGAAGGCAAGCCCGATCACCTGATCGACTGGAAGGGCAACGACTGGACGCCCGAGTCCGGAACCGATGCCGCACATCCGAACTCGCGGTACTGCGTGCCGATGGCTCAGTGCCCGTCGATGGCTCCCGAGTGGGATGACCCGCAGGGTGTGCCGATCTCGGCGATCCTGTTCGGCGGACGACGCAAGACCACCGTTCCGTTGGTGACCGAGGCCCGCGACTGGCAGCACGGCGTGTTCATGGGAGCCACCGTCGGCTCCGAGCAGACCGCCGCCGCCGAGGGCACCGTCGGTACCGTCCGACGCGACCCGATGGCCATGCTGCCGTTCCTCGGCTACAACGTGGGCGATTACTTCCAGCACTGGATCGACCTCGGCAAGAACGCCGACGAGTCCAAGCTGCCGAAGGTGTTCTACGTCAACTGGTTCCGTCGCGGCGACGACAAGCGCTTCCTGTGGCCCGGATTCGGCGAGAACTCGCGCGTGCTCAAGTGGATCGTCGAGCGCATCGAGCACAAGGCCGCGGGCGTCGAGACCCCGATCGGTGTCGTCCCCACGGCCGAGGCACTCGATATCGACGGCCTCGACACCACCGTCGACGACGTCGCCGAGGCACTCGCGGTGAACACCGACGAGTGGAAGGCCGAGATCCCGCTGATCCAGGAGTGGTTCGACTTCGTCGGCGAGAAACTGCCCACCGGAATTCAGGACGAATTCGACGCCCTCAAGCAGCGACTGGGCGCGTAGTATTCACGAGACAGAACGGGGCTCACCGAGGGGTGGGCCCCGTTCTGGCTGTGTGGGTATGGCGGTCAGGCAGTGAGCGCGGCCGCTCCTGCCAGTGTGCCGAGGCCACCCAGCGCAGCAGGCACCACCTGTAGGCCGTCGAGGAACTTCAGGCGCGCGTGCAAGGCGATCGACTCCCGGATCGGATCCCACAGCGGCGGGCCGGCCTGAGCGAAGCCGCCGCCGATCACCACCATCCGGACGTCCACCAGTGCGACCGCCGATGCGATGGCCTGACCGAGAGCCACTCCGGCGCGTTGCAATGCGGTGACGGCGAGCGGTTCGCCCGCGGCGGCATCCGTAGCCAGTTCGACACCGGTGTTCCCCGGCCAGCCCTGCTCCCGAGCCCACCGCACCGCCGAGGGGCCGCTGGAGACGGTCTCGACGCATCCGATTCCGCCGCACGCGCAGGGCGTCGTCGAACCGGGGACGACGATGTGGCCGATGTGCCCGGCATTGCCACTGGCTCCGGCGACGATCTTCCCGCCCAGCACCAGACCTCCGCCGATCCCGGTGGACACCACGAGGCTCAGCACGTCCGGCACCCCGACAGCGGCACCGAATCGATGCTCACCCAACGCCGCCGCGCTACCGTCCATGGCCAGAAGTACCTCGGCGTCGGGCAGTGCGGCGGCGATGTGCTCGCGCAGGCCGAATCCGTTCTTCCACTCGTCGACATTGATCGGCGCGACCGACCCGGTGACGAGGTCGACCGGACCGGAGCACGCGACCCCGACCCGCGTCACGTCGACGCCTCCGACGACCCCGTGCAGCAGTTCGGCACAGGCCTCCCACACGCCGGTGGCCGGTGTCGGAACTGTCTCCGGGTGCTGCGGACGTCCGTCGTCGCCGACGAGTGCCGCTGTCATCTTGGTGCCGCCGATGTCGAGCGCGAGTGCCGTCATCGATCCAGGTTATGCGGGAGTGGAGCCTGCGGAATGACCCATTGGGTATGCGTTCGGTTTCAGGACCAGGACGAGGTTGCTGCCGAGGAACTCGCGGAGTATCGGTACGCGCATCATCCACCACGCCCAGCGCGGGTGATAGCGCGGAAACGCGGCCAGTAGCGTTGCGTTGGGAGTGCTTCGCGCCCAACGTAATCCGTCTGCCGCGCTGATGTCGAACAGGGATTCGCCGAATCGGTTCTTGGGTTCGTGTCCGGTGGTGCGGGCGTAGCGTCGGGCCGCGTATTCGCCGCCGAGATAGTGCCACGGCCGGGTCTCGTGGCCGCCGAACGGGCCGAACCAGATGGTGTACGAGAGCACCGTGAGGCCGCCGGGTTTGGTGACACGCAACATTTCCTCGGCCATGGTCCACGGCTCGCGGACGTGCTCGGCGACGTTCGACGAGAAGCAGATGTCGACGCTGTCGTCGCGGAAGGGCAACGCCATGCCGGAGCCGCGCACCGAACCGGGGATCTGCAGTCCGGCGGCGTGCATTTCCGAGGCGTCGGGTTCGACGGGCAGATAGCGCGCGCAACTCGCGCCGAAGACCTCGGCGAAGTATCCGGGTCCGCCGCCGACGTCGAGTACCGTCGCCGCGGACATGTCGGTGCCGGTCAGGCCGCGGTACAGGTCGCCGATGAGCTCGACGGAATCACGGGCCAGGGCGCCGTAGAAGATGTCCGGAGAACTCTGCTCGTGCCCGAAGTCCTTCAGGAGCTTCACCGAGCGACGCAGTGTCGCGCGAGAGGCGAACAGTCGTGTCACGGCGGAAGTCACGAAAACGAACCCTAGCGGTTAGTGTGGCAGCGGTATTCGACGACGGTCGAGAAGCGAGCACGGTGGATGGGGTGAAGCGAGCGGTGCGCGAGGTTCTGTTGCTGTGCTGGCGCGATACCGGGCATCCGCAGGGCGGCGGCAGCGAGCGGTACCTCGAGCAAGTAGGCGCGGGCCTGGCTCGACGCGGTGTCCGTGTCACGCTGCGGACGGCCTCCTATCCCGGTGCTCCGGCCGAGGAGATCGTCGACGGCATCCGGATCAGTCGCGGTGGTGGTCGCCTGTCGGTGTATCCCCGCGCTCTGGCCGCCATCGCCGCCGGTCGGCTCGGTTTCGGGCCGCTCAAGGGGATCTCCCCGGATGCCGTGATCGACACCCAGAACGGCATTCCGTTCTTCTCCCGCGCAGTACTCGGTGTGCCGGTCACGCTGCTGGTGCATCACTGTCACCGCGAGCAGTGGCCGGTGGCGGGCCCGATGATGGCCAAGCTGGGCTGGTGGCTCGAGTCGACGATCTCGCCGAGGGTGCACCGCCGCAATCAGTACCTGACGGTGTCGTTGCCTTCTGCAGACGAGCTGATCGCTCTCGGTGTCGACCGGGAGCGCATCGCCGTGGTCCGCAACGGTGCCGACGACATCCCACTGTCTGTACCGGAAGGCGGCGAGGACACCCGGACGCCGCACCCGTCCTTGTCCGTGCTGTCGAGGCTGGTTCCACACAAGCAGATCGAGGACGCGATCGACGTCGTGGCTGCACTGCGCGGCAGCATTCCCGACATCCATCTCGACGTCATCGGCGGCGGGTGGTGGGAACGGAATCTTCGCGAGTACGTCACGAGCCTGGGCGTCGATCGATACGTCACCTTCCACGGTCACGTCGACGAGGAGCGCAAGCATGCACTGCTCGGTCGGTCGTGGGTGCATGTGATGCCCTCCCGAAAGGAGGGCTGGGGCCTCGCCGTCGTCGAAGCTGCCCAGCACGGTGTTCCCACGGTGGGCTATCGCAGCTCCAAGGGGCTGACCGATTCGATCATCGACGGCGTCACCGGTGTTCTCGTGGGTGGTTCGACATCCGGAGCCGAGGACCGCGATGTGTCCGCGCTGACCGGTGCCGTTGCCGAACTGCTGCAGGACGCAGAGGCCCGCACCCGCCTCGGTGAGAAGGCACGAGTCCGCGCGGGTGAGTTCTCCTGGGGCCAGTGCGCCGACGGCGTGTTCTCGGTGCTCGACGGGACGACGCGCGGCACCTGGTCGTCAGGCCTGGTGGGGGCGGCCGACGCGCACACGCCTGCCGAATCGGCTCAGGAGTCCTACCGCTAGTCCGCCGAGCAACAGCAGTGCCCACGCCAGATGTGCGAGCACTACGGCTGTCGCCGAACGACTTTCGAGCATCGCCGGATCCGGCACCCGATAGAGGCTCAGTTCCTCGTCGGAGTACACGGCGTCGAGTCGGTCCAACGTCCGCTGCGCATTGCCGAGCTCGCCCGGAGTCGTGTTCTCCACCAGTACCCAGCCGACACCCAGGGCCGCCAGAGTGTCCGCGGAGTCGCCTGCGAGCAGAGCGTTCTGCACGTCCGTCGCCCGTTTGCCTTCCCCGCGGACCGTGCCGCCTGCGACGAGGAGTTCACCGGTCTGCAGGACGTCGAGCGGCAGCATGCGGGGTGCAGGATCGAGAACGGGTGCTGAGCCGCTGTAGGGAAAGCGGCGAAACATTCCGGCGGGAAGGACGGCCACGTCGCCGTCCTGGTCGGCGAGTTCCGCCGACACCGCTTGCCACGACTTCGGGTACGTCACCGGCTTCAGTGCGTTGCCGACGCCCCAGCCGAGGTCGGGGAGCGCAATGAGCAACGCCAGCACGGCAACGCCCCCCGGCAGCCATGCATTGCCGAATCGGGTGCGCCGGGACGCCAACCAGCTGATATCGGCCGCAGCGGCGAGGGCGTACATCGGCATGGCCAGCGCGACCCACTTCTGCGAATCGCGGAGCAGACCGGCCCCGGGGACGGTGTCGCCCAGTACGCGAGCCGCCGCCAACCCCGGTCCGGTTGCTGCCAGCGCAGGAAGCACGATGGCAGCGAGTGCAACGACACCCAGGCCCACGATCACCGGATTGCGTCGACGGCGATACAGCGGCCGTATCCCGAGAGCGACGACGGTCAGCAACAGGACCGTCCCCACGACAGCGAAAAGTCCTGTCCGAGAACCGGGTACGGCGTCTGAGTTCCAGATGCCGCCGAGTCCGGCCAGACTACCCACCGTGCCCAGACCCGGTTCGGCGCGTGCTGCGAACGCGGCCCAACCCGCCGGATCCGCCGGTTCGACGCCACCGCCCGACACCATCGTCGCCGCCAGCCACGGCGCCGACGCGACGGCTGCGATCGCGAGGGTGGCGACCACGCGCAGGCCGCGTCGGGCACCCCCGGGGAGGGCGACGACGAGTAGCGCGACGGTTGCCGCCAGCAGCGCGCCGGTGGGGGTGAGCCCGGCCGCGGCCAGGCAGACGGCGAGGGCCCACCAGGAGCGACCGGACCTGACCGCGAGTGCGGCGACCACCGTCCACGGGAGGGCGGCGTAGCCGACGAGCAGACTCCAATGTCCCTGCAGCAGGCGTTCGGCGACGTAGGGGTTCCACACGGCCACCGTCGACGCGACGAGCAGCGCAGGCAGTGGTGCGGTGGGCAGCATCCTCTGCGCCATCACCGCCGCGCCCCAGCCGGCCGTCCACAACGCCAGCAGCAGAACGGCCTTGACCACAAGGCCACCGTCGAACACCGTGGTCAGGGCCGCGATCGTGGCATCCTGCGGCACTGCCCGCGCGGCCGCGTCGGCGATTCCCCAGGCGGAGTCGGTGAAGTAGGAACGGGGGGTGCTGACGGCGTCGCGAAGCAGGAGATACCCAGGGCCGAGCAGTGGCCCGAGAACGACGAGCGAGAGCAGCAGGCTGTAGAGCGGCGGCGTCCACCTCGACCTCGACCACGCCATGATCGGCACCCTATACCGTGGACGCATGTCGTTTCGCGCCTCGTCCGAGGCAGACCACCCGGCGGGTGCGTCCGTCGCCGGGATGGGGATGGTGACGGCCGGCTCGATGTTCGCCAATGTCGTGGCGTATCTGCTACAGGTGCTCGCGAGTCGCATGCTCGGCGTCGAGGGTTACGGCGAGTTCGCGAGTCTTCTTGCGGTGCAATTGGTTCTGGCGGTCCCGGCGTTGGCGTTGCAGTCCGTCGTCGCGCGCGAGGTGGTGCGCGGCCGCAGTTCGCGCGAGCTGCGTGGCGTCGGCTACCGCTGTGCGGCGGTCGTGGGTGTGCTGGCTCTCGCTGTGTCCCCGGCGTTGTCGGCGGCCATGGACGTCTCGGCAGCGGCGACGGTGTCGGCCGTGATCGCTGCGCCGGTGCTGGTGTTGTTGGCCGCGGAGCAGGGGCTGCTGCAAGGACGCGGCCGGTTCGGTGCACTGAGCGTGGTGTTGGCGGCGGCCGGTTTCGGCAAGGTGGCGCCGGCGGTGGTCGTGTTGCTGCTCGGCGGCGGCCCGGGTTCGGTGCTGCTGGCCACGGCGGCCGGTATCGGCGTGGTGGCCGTCGGCGCGCGGTCGGCCGCCGGAGTGCCGGTGAACGCGGTGTCGGAAACCAGGGTGACCGTTCTGACGGTGTTGCAGGCCTCGCAGGTGCAGTTGGTGCTGATCGCGATGTCCGCGTTGGATCTGGTGCTGGCTCGTTCGTTGCTCAGCAGTACCGAGGCCGGGCTGTACGCGGTCGGTGCTGTCGCGTCCAAAGCAGCGTTCTGGCTGCCGCAGGCGGTCGGGGTGGTGTTGTATCCGCGCATGGCGAACCCGTTGCACTCGGCTGCCGCAGTGCGCTCGGCGCTGACCGTCGTCGCCGGACTCGGCACGGTACTGGTATTGGGGGGCGCGCTGGCGTCGCCGCTACTTCCTTTGGTTGTCGGTGACACGTATTCCGGTGTGCAGCAATACGTGTGGCTCTTCGTGCTGCAGGGGGCGTGCCTGGCGGTACTGCAGAGCGCGCTGCTGTGGGCAATCGCGGGGGAGCGCACCCGCCTGGCCCTCGTCGCCTGGTTCGCCCTCGCGGTCGAGGTGCTGCTGTTGCTGTTCGTGGCGTCCACCCTGGCCCAGTTCGTCACCGTCGCAGCCGTTACCGCCGCAGTCACGATGGTCGTCGTGTGCGCAGTCGTTCTGTTCGGAGACAGGATCAGTCGCCGGCAGGTCTGATCTCGCCGATGATCTCGAAGTCGACAGCACCCGCCAACGCCAGATAGATCGGTTGCGAAACGTGGCCGTCGGACAGAAACAGGTGCCCACGGGCACCGGTGAACGACACCGAATCGGATACGGATTCGATGATGCGAACATCTGCTGTGCCTGCCCTGTTCACCAGCGCGCCCAGCAGTTTGATGCCCTCGTAGCACGACTGTCCCAGTGCGCCGACGATCGGCGCATCGACCCCGAATGAACGAGCGAAACGAGCGGAGAATCCCAAACTTGCTTCGGTGGCGAGGGTTTCGAAATAGCCGGACGCGACGTACAGCCCGTGGGTGTTCTCGCCGCCGGCCGCCAGCAACATGTTCTCGTCCATCAGTGGACTGAGGCGGATGCAGTGCGCGTCCAGCCCGGCACCGGCGAATTGCTGATGGAAATGGACTGCGTCGTCGCCGATGAGGAGGACCACGGTCGCGTCGGCACCCGACCGCTCGATCGCGGTGACGGTCCTTGCGAAGTCGCTCGTGCCGACCGGTGCGAACTCCGCGTGCACCACCGATGCGCCCAGCGCACGGAGCCGAGTTGCGGTGATGGAAGCGCTCTTTCGGGGCCAGACGTAGTCGTTTCCGACGATTGCCCAGCGGCGTCGTCCGAATTCGCGAACGAGGAACTCCAGCGCCGGCACCAGCTGGTTGGCAGGGGTCTCACCGGTGATGAACAGTCCCGGGTAGCGGTCGCCGCCCTCGTACATGGAGGTGTACACGTACGGAATCCGTCCGAGCGTCACCGGAATGACGGCTCGCCGTACCGCCGAGGTGTGCATCCCCGCCACCGCATCGAGGGCACCGGCATCGAGCAGCGTCGCGACCTCGTGGGCCACCGTCACCGGATCGCGGCCGCCGTCGATGGACATCAACTCGACGCGGCGGCCCAACACACCGGCCGAGGCGTTGAGTTCGTCCCTGGCCAGCTGGGCCGACAGCTCGCTCGACGGTCCGATGATGCCGAACGGTCCGGACATCGGAAAGATCAGGCCGACGCGAAACGTGTCGAACCGATCGCTGTTCATCGTGCCGTCCGTCCGCTCGGTGTCTCTTCGCGGTTCGCTTCACCATAGAATCGCTGAGAGAGACTGTAGCGCCGACGCAGGAACCGAGCAGGGGGACGATCACGTGGATCACCAGGATGCTGCGTCGGCAGCGCGTTTGCTCACCGTGGTCGAGCGGGCCGTGTCGGATCGATTGCGCGCCACCCTCGTGCCGTGGGAATTGGACCTCGAAGAATGGCGAGTGCTGTCGTTGTTGTCCGACGGTGAGGGACACACGATGGCCGAGACAGCGGAGTTCGCATTGCTCTCCCCGCCGACGTTGACCAAGGCGGTCAACCGGCTGGTCTCCAACAATCTGGTGCACCGCCGTACCGGCACCGTCGATCGTCGCCAGGTGCTGATCCGCTTGACGGCCCGTGGGAAGGCGAAGCACGACGCGGCCGCCCCGATGATGAACGACGCCGCGGCGATGGTCTTCCCGTCGGAGTCGGATCGTGAGCTGTTGCAGTCTCTGCTCCGGGCCCTCGAGACCAACGCGAAGACGGCCTCGATCACCCACTGACCTTTCTCGGCGTCCGGTCTCGGACGCGGTCTCCGCCGTAACCTGCCAGGTCGGCCGCTTTCGTGATCTCTTTTTAACATGTTTCACATTGCAATAGTGTCCACGGAAAGTATTGTTCCGATGCAGCGCAGCCAGCGCTCTCGCCGCGAACCGAAGTGGACACCCGTTCATGAACATGAAGAAATACTTCGAGGGGCCAGCGACCAGCCTCGACGATCAGATCGAAAGCTACGCAACCTCCCGAGTGCCCGACGACCAACGCTGGCGGCGGCCGGCGATCCTGCTGGTCCTCACCGGCAACGTGACCGCGATGTTCTGGTTCGCCCTCGGCGGCCAGATCGGGTTTCTGGTGGGATGGCCGATGTTCCTGATCCCCGTGGCGTACATGGTGATCGGTGCGACGCTCGTCGGCAGCCTCATCATGCGTATCGCCAGCCAGGAGGGTCTGTCGCTGCCACTGCTCACCCGCGGGCTCGGATTCGGAACCAAGGGTTCTGCCGTCGCCTCGCTCGTCTACGCGGTCAACTACGTGTTCTACTTCATTTTCGAGGGCAGCATCGTCTCGCACGGGCTCAGTGAGCTCGCGGGGATCGATATCGACTCCGCGTGGGCCACAGTGGTATTCGCGCTGGTCGCACTCGTGGCGCTGTTCTTCTCCTGGCGCGGTATGCACTCGATGAACATTCTGCAGCGATTCGGGATGCCGATCTTCCTGATCCTGTTCGCCGTCGGTATGTACATGCTCGCCAGCGGTTACGTACTCGTCGGGCCCGGCGAATGGGAAGCGACCGGAGGATTCACCGCCACCGCACTGTGGCAGGCGTTCAGCCTCGCGAACGGGCAGGTCGTGTTCCAAGCACTCATCGCCACCGACTACGGACGGTTCGTCAAGAAGAGCGTCAGCTATGTCGGAACGGCCGGACTGATGCTCGCAGAACTGCTGATGATCGTCGTCGTGATGATTCTCGGTGTGTTCCTCGGTTTCACGATGCTGCGTCATTTCACCGGAACCACTGCAACACCGGAACTCTCGGCCACCGACCCGGGATTGTACTTCGCCATCGTCATGGGTCTGCTCGGCGTGATCTTCGCGGTGGTCACCCAGGTTCGCATCAACGTCATGAACCTGTATTCAGGATCCCTCGCCCTGTCCAACGCGTGGGATGTGCTCTCGCCCAGGAAGGTCGGGCGTCAATGGTGGATGGTGGCGCTACTGGTGGTGGGCGTGCTGTGCTACCCCGTCAACATTCTGCAGTACACCGACAAGTTCCTGGCCGTCACCGGCATCATGACCAACACCTGGATCTTCATTCTGCTCGCGGACTACTTCGTGTGCAGAAGACTGCTCGGCCTGGCTCCACGCGACAACATCGAGTTCCGCGAAGGGCGAGTGCGCAATTGGAACCCCTGCGGCATCATCGCCATGGCAGCGGGCGTCGCGGTGGGCGGACTCGGCGTGTTCGGCCTCTACCCGTCGTATTACGCGTCGTTCATCGCCATGCTTCTCGGTCCTCTTCTCTACGTTCCGCTCACGATGGCAACCCGCGGACAGTTCTACGAACCACCGAAATCGAACGATCCCCTCATCGCCGAAAGGATTGTGGCGTCATGACATTCACTGCAGCGGCCGTCCAATTCGAGCCCACTCTGTTCGCCAAGGAATCGAACGTCGCCGCTCTGAGCGACCTCGTGGAGAAGGCGGCGTCGGACGGAGCGCGCCTGATCACGACACCCGAAATGGCAACCACCGGCTACTGCTTCCACGACACCGAGGAAGCGGCAACCGTCGTCGAACAGATCCCCGGCCCCACCACCGAGACGTTCGCCGAGATCGCCTCGCGTCGTAACTGCTACATCGTCGTGGGCATGCCCGAAGTCGATGCGACGAGCGGATTGTTCTACAACAGTGCAGTTCTCATCGGTCCCGAGGGAATCGTCGGCACACATCGCAAGACGCATCCGTACATCGCCGAACCCAAATGGGCGGCCCCGGGCGATCTCGGGCACCAGGTGTTCGAGACCCCGCTCGGTCGCATCGCACTGCTCATCTGCATGGATCTGCACTTCCTGGAGACGGCGCGAGTGGCTGCGCTTCAGGGTGCCGACGTGATCTGCCACATCAGCAACTGGCTCGCCGAACGCACTCCTGCCCCCTACTGGATCAGTCGGGCCTTCGAGAACAACTGCTACGTCATCGAGAGCAATCGCTGGGGTCTCGAACGAACCGTTCAGTTCAGCGGCGGCACCTGCATCATCGAACCCGACGGAAACGTGGCCGGCCGCCTCGACGTCGGTGACGGTATCGTTCTCGGCGACATCGACATTCGTCGCACACGTGAGGCCGGTCCCGTGCGCAGGCCGAATCTGTACCGTGAACTGCAGACCAACACGTATGCGTGGAACCCGCTCGATTTCTTCACCCTCTACGGCCACTCGCCCTTACCGGCCGGGCGGACTTCGTCGGTGAGCGTCGTGCAATGCACTCCGGGGACGTCGATCGACGGCAATCTCGACGACATCGAACAGTGGGCCGCCGGCCTTGCAGGCGCGAGCGATCTCATCGTGTTTCCCGAACTGTCCGTCACCGGGCCGGTCTCCGCGGATCGCCCGCCGCGCGAGGTCGGGGAGTCGATCGACGGGACGTCGCTCTCACGCGTCGTCGATATCGCTGCCCGGCATGGTGTTTCGATGGTCGTCGGTGTGGCCGAGCACGACATCGGTTCCGATCGGGTGTACAACTCCGCAGTGCTGGTTCAGCCGGACGGAACCTGCACGGCGTACCGCCAGATCCATCTGTCCGTCGAACACACCTCGCTGTTCGATGCGGGCGACCGCTGGATCGTCGTCGACCTTCCCGTCGGGAGAGTGGGAATGCTCGTCGGTCACGATGCACTGTTGCCGGAGGCCGGCCGAATTCTGGCGCTGCGTGGCTGTGATCTGATCGTTTGCCCGGCCGCACTCGCAGGCACCTTCGTCGGCTCCCACCCGGGAACCGACATCCCTCATGCAGCAGAGATTCCCACCGGAGCCGATCCCACGCACTGGCATCACATGCGCGTCCGGGCAGGCGAGAACAACGTGTACTTCGCGTTCGCCAACACGATCGACGCCGACCGCGGAATTGCCGGACACAGCGGAGTATTCGGGCCCGACACCTTTGCCTTCCCCCGAACCGAAGCCCTCGTGGAGAGCGACGCACCGGGCCACGCGACCTGCGTCGTGGACACCACGAGCCTGGGCGGGGCGTACCCCACCAACGTCGTGCGCCGCAAAGACCTCGTGCTGATGCGGCAACCACACCAGTACGGAATCCTCTCGACTGCCTGAGTGGCCGAAAACGCCAGTGGCGTGGTCATGTGCCCGCTGGGGCACACAACCACGCCACTGGCTATCTGGTCGTTCCGCAGGCTCCACTCCTGCATAGGCACTTACTCCTTGGAGAGGTTCGTCCTCGGAATCTCTTCCGTGCGATCGGTCGTCCAGTCGCGGTTCGGTGCGGTGCCGCCACTGGGGGTCGGGCGGGGACCGGTGTCGGTGCGGGCCGGCTGACGGTGTCCACCGTTGCCGCCGCGCAGCAGCAGAACGACTCCGGCGATCAGCGAGATGACACCAAGGATGCCGGCGACGATCGGAACGGTGCGGCCGAAGAGCGACAGCTTGTCCTGGCCGTCCTTCGCCTGCTGGATCTGGTACTCGACGGTGTTCTCGTCGAACGTGATCGGGGCCTTCAGTACGTCGACCTCGGGACGGCCTGCCTCACGGCCGTAGTACTGGTGGATCTGCTCTTCGCCCTTGACGACGACGCCGGTCTCGGGCTCGACCCACAGGGTGCGGGTGTTCTCGTACCAGCGGGTCATCGTCACCGGTGCGGTCCCACCTTCGACGCCCCAGGTGTCGGCGGGCAGCGTGACCTTGTTGGTCGGCAGGTTCACCACGGTCGACAGGTCGACCGGTCCGACGGTCTGCTGGTACTGGTACACCGGCGTGCCGTTGATCTCGGTTTCCTCGACGAAGTCGATGTCCTTCGAGGCGCGCGCGTTGACGTCGAAGTACGGGTAGCTCTTCTGCTCGGCGTTGAACGGGAACTTGTACTGCAGACCGGTGTGGGCCACTTCCTCGGCCGGCTTGTCGCCTGCCACCTGAATGGTGCCGATCGGGCTCTCGACGGGCATCGAGGTCTTGCGGTCGATGCTCACGCGGTCGACCGTGGCGGTCAGCAGTCCGGTGTCGGCTTGCTTGTCGGTGCGGCGCAACGTCTGTCCGGCCTGAAGCGTCATGATGTCGGCGTCGGAGGGATCCTCGACGGTGACGAATCGCTGTGAGGTCAGTGGAACGTTCTGATCGACCACGGCGCGACCGGCTGCCAGCGACCGTGCGTCGAGGACGCTTCCGGTGCCGGTGGAGACGGTGGTGACCTCGAGGTCGAGTGGAGTCTTCTCGAGCGCCGAGACGGTGTAGGTGGGGATGAGGATGGCGGCAACCACCAGAAATGCGCCCAAGCCGATGAGGAAAAGGGCCAATATCCGGCTCGGCCCTGAGCGCTCCGCCATGCTGAATCTCCTTAGTCGACCGCTTCACTGGAAGACACCGCAGGCGGGATCGTACGAATTCCCCGATGCGCTGCCCGATTTCTTACGACACGTCGCAGGTGACAGTAACAGTCGACAGTGGCACCGGTCTCGTCCATGCCGGTTCGACACGGCACACTTGAGCCACCATGAGCACTCGAGTCCACTCGGCGTCCGTCGTACCGTTGCGTGCCTTCGTGCCCGCTCTGGAGGGGATGCGGGCAGTTGCCGCGCTCGGCATCGTCGTCACCCACGTCGCATTCCAGACCGGGGCCGCCAATTCCCCGCTGATGGGCCGAGTCTGGGGCCGGTTCGATCTGACGGTGGCGATCTTCTTCGCGCTGTCGGGATTTCTGCTGTGGCGCCCGCATGCCGCGCAGGCCCGCGGACTCACGCAGGCGCAGCCCACTCGCCGCTACTTCTGGTCTCGCGCAGTGCGCATCCTGCCCGCCTACTGGGTGGTCACGGTGCTCGTCCTGCTGTTTCTGCCGCACGCAGGCGGGGACTATCGGGTGTGGCTGGCCAACCTGTCGCTGACCCAGGTGTTCGTACCGTTGACACTGACCGAGGGCATGACGCAGATGTGGTCGTTGTCGGTCGAAGTGGCGTTCTATCTGTTGCTGCCGCTGTTCGCCTGGCTGATGATCCGGCTTCGGGGATCGTCGGCGACGTACCGGGTGTGGGTTCTGCTCGCTGCGTCCGCGGTGACGCTCTCCTGGGCGTTCATTCCGATCGCGACACCGGAAGCCATCCATCACGACAACTGGTTGCCCGGCTACTTCCCGTGGTTCGCCGCCGGCATGGTGCTCGCCGAAGTATCGGTCGGTCCGCAGATGTGGGTGCATCGTTGGGCGCGTCGCACATGGGTGATGCCCGCGATCGCGGTGACGGCATTCGTTCTGTCGGCGACGCCGCTGGCGGGCCCACAAGGATTGGTGCGGCCCGAGCCGTGGCAGTTCGAGCTCAAGATCGTCTTCGGTGCCGTGCTGGCGTTCGCGATGCTTTCGCCGTTGGTGCTGGCCGATTCCGGCCGCCGGCATCGGGTGTTCGAGCATCCGGTGATGCTGACCCTCGGACGCTGGTCGTACGGGATCTTCATCTGGCACCTGGCCGTGCTCGCCGTCGTGTTCCCGGTGTTCGGCATCGTCCCCTTCTCGGGCGGCATGTGGTTCGTGCTGACGGTGACCCTGGCGCTGTCGATTCCGGTCGCTGCCGCGAGCTATGCGCTGGTGGAAGAGCCGGCCCGGCGCAGGTTCGCGCCGAAGAAGGCGGTCACGGCTTCCGCATCGCGCTGACGGCCAACGCGACGATGCCGATCAACGATGCCAGCTGCACCGCGTAGGACCCGCCCACATATCCGTCGGCCGACCGCCACGGCCCGAGCGAGAGCAGCGCTGCCCCCAGCAGAGCGAATCCACCTGCTGCGCAGACCGATACGCGAGACGTGAGCTCCGACCCGTAGCGGCGGTTCAGCAGCGCCGAGCCGACACCGAGAACCAGCACCGAGATCGCTCCGACGACGCCTGCCAGCACGATCGCCGCGCCGAGCAGCGCCGCGAACGCCACCGGAGTGCTACGCCAGGGCCTGGGCACGGGGCCCGGATCGACGACGCCGCGAGGCCGTCGCAGCGCCGCGATCAGCAGCGGAATCAACAGCAGTAGTCCGCCGAAGATCCCGAGTCGGTACCAGCGGTCGGTGGTGAAATCCAACGACACCGTGCCCGACGCCCCGGCCGGGACGATCCAGGCCTGCTGCCAGCCGTCGACGACCACCGGGGTCAGTTCGGTCCCTCCGGGTGTCGTTGCCCGCCAGCCGCTGTTGTTGCTTTCGGGGATGACGAGCAGGCGATCCGAGGTGCTCGAGGTGAGGGTCACTTCGCGGTGATCGGGGCTCCAGGCTGTGGTGCGCGCCGCCTGCGGTGCAGACGTGTCCGGCCACAACGCCGGAATGGGCATGGTGCGCAGTCGAAGCCCGTCGACGAAGAACGACGCTCCGGGTTCGACGACGATGTCCTGGCGTCCCTCGGGGAGCGACACGGGATTGACGAACTTTTCGTTGACCGGGATGTCCGCGTCGCAGACCGATGCAGGTAGAGCTGCGCCGGAACGGAATTGGTCTGCGGTCGCCGTCACCGAGGTGCGCACCGTCTGCCCCGCGATGGACACCAGGGGTCCGTCGAAGCAGTCGACCGTGATCTGCCGGTCACCGTCGTACGGCGGCCCGATCGGCTCACCGGCGGACAACGGTGTGACCTCGGCAAATCCGGGCGGTTGAGATTGGATGAAGCCCAACGAGTTTCGGTCGAGTACGCCGTCCCAGTCGACGATGGACAGCACGATCCTGTCGGTCACGTACGGTGCCAACGCGAGTGTCGTCGAACCGTCGGTATCCACATCGCGCACCATCGGACCGTTGCCCAGGTTCACTGCCACCCGCGTGGGGTGGGCAGGCAATGCGCCGAGGCTGGGGCTCAGCTCGAGCCCGTCCACCAGTGTCGGAGCGGGCAATTGGATGGTGAGAGTGGGGTCGGTGCCGGCTCGATCGGTGATCGACTTCTCCGGTGCCGTCCACGACGTACGCGGGTCGCCGTCGGTGGCGGCGAAGGCAGAGCCGTCGAGGTCCGCGACGTCGGACGCCCCGCTCGCCAACGGCCGGCCGGGCTGGGCCAGCAGGGCCTCGAGCTCGGGGGACTGCCGCGTGCGCACCGTCAGCTCGGGGATCACCGCGGTGCCCATCGGGACGTCGATCGTGCGCGAGAAGCGGCCCAGTTCCTCCGGCGACTTGGACAGTCCACTGCTGCAGCGGATTCGATCGTCGGTGTCCAGGCAACCGGAGCGGCCGGGAAATTCTTGGCCCAGCTCCCACGCGTCGACGCTCGCGCCCGCGGGAGTGGGTGGCAACACCGCGCGATGCACGATGGAGACCGGCTTGGGGTTGTCTCGATCGGAGTAGTCGTCCACCGACACCTCGCTGATGCCGAACTGACTGCCCCGGGTGCCGTCGACCGTCGACTTCGCGGTGATGCGCAGCCACGGAGTTTCCCCACCGGGCAGCGACACCGTCATCGGGTCTCCCGGCTTGTCCACCCGGGCTGCCGTCGAGCCGTTCGGAGTGGTGACCTCGACCCACTTGACCGGGTCTCCGATCGTTCCCGGGCTGGTCCGCATGTGCAGCAGCCCGCCGCGCACCGGAGTATCGAAATCGAGTTGAAGCCATTGCCCCACAGCGCGTTCGATGCCGTTGCTGATCCAACCGGTGGCCAGGTCACCGTCCACTGCGGCCGCGACCCCGCTGCCGGGCACACTGCCCCCGATCTGAGTCGCGTCCGACGCCGAACTCGACGCGGTCAACGTCGCGCCTTCCCACTCCGCGTCCACGGTCTGCGCCCCGTACACCGGATAGTCGGGCACCTCGTTGAGCGAACGGCGGGGCTCGTCGGCGGCCCGCAACGCGGAGTTGTGATTGTCCACCTGACCGAAGTCGGTCTCGCGATTCATCGGTGTGTCGGTCACCGTCACCGAATCGACGGGCAGGCCCGCAGCAGCTGCATCCGACGCGAGCAGCGTCGGCCCGGCCGGAACGGGCAGCCGAACACCGTTGTTGCGCAACTCGTTCGATCGCAGAATCGACTCGGGCCCGCCCTGCACCACCGGCACCCGATCCACATCGACCGTGTACGGACCGGAGGCAGGTACGTCCGCTGCGGCATCGACCGCGTAGATCTCGACGGCCGGATACGGAGGCCGTAGGTCGCCGTCCAGAACCACCCCGTCCACCTGACCCGGTGCCACGTCCTCGCCGAACTCTGCCACCTTCTCGAGCCCCGGCGAACCGTCGAGCACGCGGTGGACGGACGCCGGTCGGGTGGACCGCGAATCCTCCGGGTCCAGGTCGTTGCGCACGACGACGTAGTTGATGCCCTGTCCCACAAGGGTGTCGGCCAAGCCGGTCGACGGCCTGCCGTCGGCGAAGAGTCGTTGCACCGAGTCGAGGGCGCGAATGGCACCGGGCGGCGTGAGCGGCACCGCATCTCGGACGGCCCAGGGCGTGGTCGCGAGAGCCTGCAACGGCTCGTCGCGCGTCAGGCCCCAGGTCTGCAGAGCGAACGGTGCGCCGGGCACGATCAAGGCGCGCTGCGCGTCGGAACCGTCGGGACTCGAGCCGGAGGCATGGTCGGTGAGCCAGTCCGCGGCGTCGTGCCAGTACTGCGGCACGGCCTCGTACGCACCGCGCGGCGCGAGCTTGCCCGTCCACGCCAGCGCCGTCGAGAGCGTCAGCGCTACCAGGATCAGCGCGGTCACCGCCATCATCGGGTGCTTCTCGGGATGCGCGACGGCCGCTCGCCACGTCGGCCGTGGAACCGAACCCGGCAATGGAACCCGGGCCAGCAGATGAGCGAGGCCGAGTACCAAGGGGATTCGAATGACCGGCTCTAGTTTGTGAATGTTGCGCAGAGGTGCGCCCGCGGAATCGAGGAACACTCGCACGGTTGCCGCGAACGGACCGTCGAGATCGCCGACGAACCCCGCGCCCAGGCCGACGAGGCCGACGAACAACATGATCGTCAACCGGCCGCGGGCCGGCATCGAGCGCATCGCCAGACCCGCAATGCCTGCGGCCGCGATCAAGCCGGTCGCGATCACGGCAGCAGGCTGAGTCACCAGCACGGCGCCCGCCACCCGTTCGGGAGAGACGAACGGGGTCCAGCTGCCGGTACCGCGTAGTACCTCGGTCAGCGACGTCCACTGGGTCGTCGTGCCGGACGATTCGATGTAGTCGAGGAACGGCGGAGAGACCTTGCCCAGCAACAGCAGTGGGACGATCCACCACAGTGTCGCCAGCACCAGAAAGCCGGTCCACCAGGCCGCGAACACCAGCCAGCGGCGGTTCGGTCGATGGCACAGCAGCCAGATGACGGCAACCAGAACGGCGGCGGCCGTCGCGACGGCATTGACCGCGCCCATCAACGCCACGGCCAGCGCCGATTGTGCCGCCGCGCGCCGAACCGTGTTCGTTGCGGACCGGCTGTTCAGGCAACGAACGATGGGAACGAGCACCCACGGCGCGAGCATCATCGGCATCGTCTCCGAGGAGATCGACGCCAGAGTGGTGATCACTCTGGGGGACAGCACGAATGCTGTCGCTGCGATCAGACGGGAAGTGCGACTGCCGACACCGAGTGCCTCGGCGAGCCGGACGATTCCCCAGAAGCCGGCGACGAGCAGCAGTGCCCACCAGATGCGCTGGGTGATCCACGGTGGAATCGACAGCAGATCACCGCCGGCGAAGAACGCTCCGTGCGGGAAGAAGTAGCCGTAGGCCTGATTCTGCACCTGGCCCAGCGGTGCGGCGCTGTTCCACTGATGCGAGGCGCGTTCGAGAAATCCGAGAGGGTTCTGCGCCAGGTCGTACTTGGTATCGGCGACGGTGAAGCCCGGGACCTGCAGAAACGTGAGCAGGAATGCGAGAGCGGAGACTCCGAAGAGCCAAATCCGACCGAGCGGCTCGGCCGAGATCAACGATCCACGTGAGCGACCAGCGTCAGCGGCTGCCGTACTCAACCTGGTTCAGCAAGGACGAGTCGGCGTTTCCGGTGCGATCGATGTCCGGCCGAGAGTTGTCTGCTGCACCGGCGGTGACTCCGAATACGACGCCGGCACCCAGTACGGCTCCGACGACGGCGGCAATGACACCCGGGACAGCGAACTTCATCTCGGTTCTCCAGTCAGTCGGCTCAGTGAAGCAGTGGGCGAGGTTGTCCCCCACGCGGGCATCACGGTATCACCTGCACCCCGTGAACCGGCCGGTGGACGCGTTACTTTCCGGGAGGAACGATCAGCACGGGTCGATGGCTGTGCCGCAGCACGTGCTCGGCCACCGAGCTCTGCAGTAGGGCCCGCAGCCCCGTGGTGCCCCTGGTGCCGGTGACGATGATGTCGACGTTCATCTCGTCGGCCTTCTCCACGATCGCGCTCCAGATGGCGGTGGTGCATTCGGTGCACTGGCCTTCCACCTTCAGGCCCGCGGCCTCGGCCAGGGCGACGCCCTCGCTGTTGGTCACCTTCGCATCGGTGAGAGCAACGTCCTCGGCCTCGTCGTCCGGCACCCACTCGGGCTGCATGACACCCGACAGACCGGACATCCGCGCTGCTTGACGCACCATCGGTTCCCAGGCCGTGACGACGATCGCGCGAGAGGTGGTGAGAAACCGTCCCGCATAGTCGATGGCTCGTTTGGCGTTGTCGGAACCGTCGTAGGCAATGAGTATGAGGTCAGCAGTCATGGTGGTGATTCTCCTCATGTCGCTTTCGTCCAGATTACCCCGCCCCCACCCCGGATCGATGTGGGTTTCGGTCGCTCGGAGTGCAACAAAGTCGCATTGATCCCAACCGGAGGGCGGTCAGCAACACGCAACTTCTCGGCTACCGTCGTATTCCATGCGACTTCGGTTTTCTGTTCGGTCCGCTGCAGCACTGACGGTCGGGGTGGGGTTGCTCGTCTCGTGTTCCAGTGAATCGTCGCAGGTGGCCTCGACGCAGTCGGCTCCGTCCTCGACGACGACCGCTCCGCAGACGACGGTCCCGCAGTCGACGCCTCCGCCGGCCGACGCGTGTGTCACTTTCGTCGACGGTCTGACCGAGCGGCAACGTCTTGCGCAGTTGCTCACCGTGGGCGTCACCGGAACGCAGGACGCGGTTCGGATCATGTCCACCGAGCAGGTGGGCGGGATCTTCGTCGGCAGCTGGACCGACGAGTCGATGCTCGGCAACCGTGAGGTTCCGCAGGTGCTCGACGCGTCCGCGGTGGCACCGATGGTGACGATCGACGAAGAAGGCGGACGCGTGTCGCGGGTAGCCGATCTCTTGGGTGCGGCACCGTCGGCGCGGGAACTGGCGCAGACGATGTCGGTGGACGAGGCGTATCAGGAGGCCTTGACGCGAGGCCGGGGACTGAAGGATCTCGGCGTCACCGTCGACTTCGCGCCGGTCGTCGACGTCAGTGCTCAGCCCGATGATTCGGTCATCGGCGACCGCTCGTTCTCCGACGATCCGCAGGTCGTCATCGAGTACGCGGGGGCGTACGCGAAGGGGTTGAAGGATGCGGGTGTCGAGCCGGTCATCAAGCACTTTCCCGGGCACGGCTCGGGTTCGGGCGATTCGCACACCGGGGCCGTCACCACGCCGCCGCTCGACGAGCTGAAAGCCAAGGATTTGCTGCCGTTCGCCGCGCTCGACACCACAGGAGTCGGCGTCATGGTCGGCCACCTCGACGTGCCAGGACTGACCGACCCCGGTGTTCCCGCCAGCATCAGCCCTGCGGCTATGGCGTTGCTGCGCGACGGCGTCGGATACGGCGCGAAGCCCTTCGACGGCCCGATCTTCACCGACGACCTCAGTGGCATGGCGGCGATCACGGCCCGGCTCGGGATCGTCGACGCGGTCGAGTCGGCGCTGGTTGCCGGAGCCGACGTGGCGTTGTGGCTGACCACCGATCAGGTGCCGGCGGTGTTGGACAATCTGGAGGACGCAGTGGCGACGGGACGCCTTCCCGCAGCCCAGGTGGACGAGGCGGCGGCGACGGTTGCTCGGTTCAAAGGGGCGTGCGGAGCCTGATCGGTCGTCGCTCGACCTTACTGTGGAGTAACGTCTAGTGCTTCGTACGTATTGGAGGATCCATGGCTGGCGGCACCAAGAGACTGCCCCGCGCCGTCCGCGAGCAGCAGATGCTCGACGCGGCAGTGGATGTGTTCTCCGACAACGGGTTTCACGAGACATCGATGGATTCGATCGCCAAGAAGGCGGCCATCTCCAAGCCGATGCTCTATCTGTACTACGGCTCGAAGGACGAGCTGTTCGCTGCGTGCATTCATCGTGAGGGCCTCAAGTTCGTCGAGGCCCTGACGCCCGCTGCAGACCCGACCCTGACGCCGCGCGAACAACTGCGCCGTGCGCTGGTCGGTTTCCTCGGCTTCGTCGGCGAGAACCGAAAGTCGTGGATGGTGCTCTACCGCCAGGCGATCGGTCAGCAGGCTTTTGCCTCGCAGGTGCAGAGCAGCCGAGACCGGTTGATCGAGCTGACCGCAGGTCTGCTGGCGATGAGTACCCGAGACCCGGAACAGTCACAGAACTTCGGGCTGATGGCCGTGGCGCTGGTCGGGGCCGGCGAGGCTGTGGCCGACCGCGTGGCAGGCGGAGAAATCGAGGTCGACGCCGCAGCGGACCTCCTGGAAAACCTGGCGTGGCGCGGACTCGCCGGTAAGAAAACTGCCACTACCTAGCTGGCCGCCCGGGTCGTTCCGCAGGCTCCACTCCTGCTGCCGAACTCGAAGCTATGGACGAAAATCTGAGGAAATCCGTCCATAACTTCGAGTTCGAGCTAACTCAGCGCAGGGTGCCCGTCAGATGCGGGTAGCCCTTCTTCGGGTTCTTCAGTGACAGGTCCCAGCCGGTGCCGACGGCATCGGCGTAGGCATTGATCGTCGCGGGCAGGATGATCGGCTTGCCGAATCGGATGCTGTACTTCACGGCCTCCGGGATACGACCTTCGACCGTCTGCAGTACCGCTGCAGCACTCCACATTCCGTGTGCGATGGTCTTCGGAAAGCCGAAAGCCTTTGCGCCGAGCGAGGATACGTGGATCGGGTTGCGGTCTCCGGAGATGGCCGCGTACCGGCTGATGATCCGCTGATCGACGCGCAGGGTGCGGGTCGGGGGCGGCGGTACCTCGTCTGCAGGCGGTGTTTCGCGGGGTCCACCCGAGAGCGAGGTCTTCTGCAGGCTCAGGAAGCTCGAGGTCTGCTTCCAGACCAGTTCGCGTCCCACCTTGACCTCGCTGATCAGGTCGACCAGCAAGCCCTTGCGGTGCTCGCGCAGATTCTCCGCGTGCACTCGGATATCCAGCGGCTCCGATGCCGAGATGCCGCGGAACTGCTCGATGACGTTCTCGGCGTGCACCGAACCGATGGCGGCGAACGGAAAGCCCTTGGACACCATCAGTTTCATGACGGTCGGGAACACGAGCGTGAACGGGTAGGTGATCGGGAGCTGATCGCCGAATCGTAGCCCCGTCGCGCGGCAGTAGCCGGCCAGGTTGTCCTGGTCCACTCGCAGGCCCTTGAGCTCGAACACGGTGCTGGGCACCGTCTTCGACTTGGATCCGAGGAAGGGCAAGGCACCCAGTGCAGCCGAGGTGTAGATCTGCGATGTCTTCGGCTGCTCGGTGAGCGTGACGGTGCTCATGCGCCGAGGAGGCTCTGGCCGCACACGCGCACGACCTGCCCGGTGACGGCGTTGGATGCGGGAGAAGCGAAGTAGGAGACCAACTCCGCGACGTCGACGGTCTCGCCGCCCTGCAGCAGCGAGCTCATGCGCCGCCCGGCCTCGCGGGTGGCGAACGGGATGGCCGCCGTCATCGCGGTCTCGATGAAGCCGGGAGCAACGGCGTTGATGGTGATGTTCTTCTTCGCGAGCACCGGTGCGGATGCGTGCACCAGGCCGATGACGCCGGCCTTGGAGGTGCCGTAGTTGGTCTGGCCGCGGTTGCCCGCGATACCGGCGATGGAGGAGACGTCGACGACGCGTCCGCCGTCCTTGAGCGCACCCGAGGCCACCAGTTCGTCGGTGATGCGTTGCGGCGCAGCAAGATTGACGCCGATGACGGAGTTCCAGCGGGCGTCGTCCATGTTCGCGAGGGTCTTGTCGCGGGTGATGCCTGCGTTGTGCACGATGATGTCGGCACCGCCGTGGCGCTCGAGCAGGTGCTTCGAGAGGACCTGGCCGGCGTCGGGCGAGGTGACGTCGAGGGCCAGCGAGGTACCGCCGACCTTGTTGGCCGACTGCGAGAGTGCTTCTCCCGCTGCGGGAATGTCTGCGGCGATGACGGTGGCTCCGTCACGGGCAAGAACCTCGGCGATGGTGGCACCGATGCCGCGGGCAGCGCCGGTGACGACGGCGACCTTGCCGGCGAGCGGCTTGTCCCACGAGGCCGGTGCCTGCGAGTCGGCGTCGCCGACGACGATGACCTGGCCGTCGACGAAGGCGGACTTGGCCGACAGCAGGAAGCGCAGGGTGGATTCGAGGCCGGAGAGTCCGGTCGACGCGTTGGGGGAGATGTAGACGAGCTGAGCCGTCGCGCCGCGCTTGACCTCTTTGCCTACGCTGCGGGTGAACCCTTCGAGGGCGCGCTGCGCGATGTGCTCGTCGACGCTCGACGTTTCTTCGGGGGTGGTGCCGATGACGACGACGCGAGCCGAGGGTGCCAGGTTGCGGATGACCGGCTGGAAGAACTTGAAGAGCTGCTCGAGCTCGGCGACGTTACCGATGCCGGTGGCGTCGAACACCAGTCCGCCGTGCTTGTCGTCGTGCGGCTGCGACTGCGGGTAGTCCGAGAGCAGCTCACGCAGCGGCTCGACGAGGCGGCCGTTGCCGCCGATCAGGACCGGTCCGGCCAGTGGCGGCTCGCCTGCCTTGTAGCGGCGCAGCTTCTCGGGCTGCGGCAGGCCGGCCTGCTTGGCGATGAAGGCTCCCGGCGCGGACGCGAGGAACGTTGAGTAGAGATCTGGGGCTCCCTTGGAGGCTGCCACTGTCGTACCTTTCATTCAGCGCTGCTCGCTCTGAGGGCGAGGCGCACGACCGGGTGTCGACAACCAACTTACTCGCCAGTAAGATGAAACTCCACCAGGGCCATTCCCCACATGCTGGGGACGATGTTTGGAGACGTCAGTGACAAGCAAGCAGCTACGACCGGTCGCAATCGTCGGTGGCAACCGCATTCCGTTCGCGCGTTCGGACAAGAAGTACGCGCTGGCGTCCAACCAGGACATGCTCACCGCCACCATCGACGGTCTCGTCTCGCGATTCGGTCTGCAGGGCGAGCGGCTGGGCCTCGTCGCCGCCGGTGCCGTGCTTAAGCACTCACGCGATTTCAACCTCACTCGCGAGGTCGTACTGGGCAGCGCACTGAGCCCGTATACCCCGGCCTTCGACATTCAGCAGGCCTGCGGTACCGGTCTGCAGTCGATCATCGCCGTCGGCGACGCCATCGCCTCGGGCCGTATCGACGCCGGTATCGGCGGCGGCGTGGACACGACGTCCGACGCTCCGATCGGCGTCAACGACGAACTGCGCGAGTTCCTGCTCTCGCTCAACCGGGCGAAGAGCACCACCGCTCGCCTCAAGCTTCTCGGCAACGTCCGTCCCGGCATGCTCGGCATCGAGATCCCCCGCAACGGTGAGCCGCGTACCGGCCTGTCGATGGGTGATCACGCCGCCATCACCGCGAAGGAATTCGGTATCCGCCGCGAGGACCAGGACGAACTGGCCGCAGCGAGCCACCACAACATGGCAGCCGCGTACGACCGCGGATTCTTCGACGACCTGGTGACGCCGTTCCTCGGCCTGACCCGCGACGACAACCTGCGTCCGGGATCGACCGTCGAGAAGCTGGCCACCCTCAAGCCGGTCTTCGGAACCAAGCTGGGCGACGCCACCATGACGGCCGGCAACTCGACTCCGCTGACCGACGGTGCGTCGGCGGCGCTGCTGTCGAGCGACGAATGGGCTGCCGAGCGCAACCTGCCGGTGCTGGCGCACCTCGTCGATTCCGAGACCGCCGCGGTCGATTACATCCACGGCAACGGATCGTTCAAGGACGGCCTGCTGATGGCCCCGACGTACGCGATTCCGCGTCTACTCGCCCGCAACGGTCTGACGCTGCAGGACTTCGACTACTACGAGATTCACGAAGCATTCGCCTCGGTGGTGCTCGCGACGCTGCAGGCGTTCGAGAGCGATGCGTACTGCAAGGAGCGTCTGGGACTCGACGGTGCGCTCGGTTCCATCGACCGCAGCAAGCTCAACGTCAACGGATCCTCGCTCGCCGCGGGCCACCCGTTTGCCGCGACCGGTGGACGCATCGTCGCATCGCTGGCGAAGATGCTGGCCGAAAAGGGTTCGGGCCGCGGCCTGATCTCGATCTGCGCGGCCGGTGGCCAGGGCGTCACCGCCATCATCGAGCGCTGATCACCGCAGCTTCGGCTGCTCCCCGATACGGGGACACGATCTGGGGGTCACAGGGTCGGCGGATCCGGCAAACGAGGGGTTTTCGGATCTGCTGATCACAACGTCGAAAAGGCACGCAGAGCTCGCTCTGCGTGCCTTTTCGTGTCCGATCAGCCGGGTATGCCGCTCTCCGGCGGAGTCGATTCGTCCCCGGTGTATTCCTCCACTGCGGAGTCTCCGATGTCGGTCTGCAACACCGGAGTCAGGTACTCGGGTACACCTCCACGGATCTGGAAGACACTGGCTCCGGAGATTCCGAGGTGGCTTTCGTCGGAGTATCGGAACGGGGCCAGCTGCGGGCCCTGGAAGTCCATTCCGCCGTCCTGGATCGCGGAGACGATGCCCTCACGGGTGGGATTTTCGCCGGCCGCCTGAAGTGCCTGCACGAACGCGTACGCCTGGCTGAGCCCGTAGATGCGGTAGTTGGTCAGTGGGTCACCTGTTCCGTTCTGAGCCCAGACCTTCTGCCACAGTTGCGTCCACGGATTCTCGGGGGAGTCGACGCCGGGGATGTATTCGAGCGAAATCATGCCTTCGAGGGATTGCGCACCGTTGGTAACTGCGCCCTGGGAGAAGCGTCCGAGCAGAGAACCGACCAGGTCGACGTCGGAGCCGATCGAACTGTAGAACCACTCGGGATCGTAGTTGAGCCGCATCGCGGTCAGTTGGCTCAGTGCGGTGTACGACGGGACGTTGAAGCCGAGCACGAGGTCGGCTCCGGCACCCTGCAGAGCGGCGATCTGTGGTGCGACATCGGTGTTGCCGGAGGTGTAGCGCACGACCTCGACGATCTGGTCGTCGAGATATTGGCGTACCGCGGCTTCGCTGTCCCTGCCGAGATCGTCGTCCTGAAGGAACAGCCCGACTTTGGCGTCGGGCCGGTTCTTCGTCACCCAGTCGCCGATGATCTTGCCCTCGACCTGGTAATCGGGCTGCCAGCCGAAGGTATTCGGGTACTTCTCGGGGTCGTTGCCCCACATGATGGCGCCGGAGGAGACGAAGAGATCCGGCACACCCTCCTCGTTCAGGAAGTCGATGACTGCGCTGTGCGTCGCTGTGCCGAGTCCACCGACGACGGCGAACACTTCGTCCTGGAGGACGAGTTCGTTGACGACCTGGGTGGTGGTCGTCGGGTCATAGGAGTCGTCACGAACGACGTACTCGATCTGCCTGCCGTTGACGCCGCCCGCGGCATTGACGTAGTCGAAGTAAGCCTTTGCACCCGTGGGTATTTCGCTGTATCCGGGTGCTGCGACCCCGGTCAGGGGGAAGTGGGCTCCGATCTTCACCGAGGTGTCGGTGATGCCGATCGTCGAGCCTTCCGAGGATTCTGTTGCCTCGTCTCTACCTCCTGCACCGCACGCTGCGGCCAACGAGACGACGGCGACGAGTGCGGTCGTTCTGACCGCCACCGATCCGAACTTCTTCATTTCATCTCTTTTCTGGTTGAACGCAACCTTCGAAACGTGCCCACCAGACCCAGTGGGGCGAACAGGATGACCAGGACGGTGAAGATGCCGGTCACCAGTGGTGCGAGTTCGGCGGATTGCAGACTGCTCAGCCCCAGATCGAGTCCGAGGTTGGTGACCACCGGTGGGATGTAGGTGAGCAGCAGCGCCCCGATCAATGCCCCGGACAGAGTGCCGAGCCCGCCGATGACGACGGCGGAGAGCAATGTCAGGGAGAGCGTCAGAGTGAACCCGCTCGGGGCCGCGATCCGCGCCGACATCGCGAGGACGGCACCTCCGGCACCCGCGCATGCGGCGCTGACGACGAACGCCAGGATGCGTGCCCGCCCGAGATCGATCCCGGACAGCTCGGCGGCTACTTCGTCGTCCCGAACGGCCCGCCAGCGACGGCCGATCCGGCTCGACGAGACGTTCGCCAACAGGAAGAACACGACGACGAGCAGCACCCAGCTGACGTAGGCGACGAATTTGGTTCCGCTGAGCTCGTTTCCGGTGACGAAGAACATCATGTCGTCGATCAGGTCCGGCACTTTCGGAGCCGGGACGACGAGACCCTGTTCACCGCCGAGGTAGTCCGAGAAGTACAGAGCCAGTCCCGGTACGGCGACGGCGAGCGCCAGCGTCGCACCGGCCAGGTACGGGCCGTGCAGTCGGGCGGCGGCCACTCCCACGACCACGCCCACCAGGGCAGAGATCACGGTGGCGGCCAGCAGTACGAGGGGCACCGACCATCCGGAATCGTTGGCCCGCAGCATCAATGCCGCGGTGTACGCACCGACGGCCATGAACGCACCGTGCCCGAGTGAGAGCTGCCCGCTCAGACCGGTCAGCACGGTCAATCCGCCGGCTGCGATCGCCAGGTACGCGACCGACGTCAGCTGACTCTGACGGAAGGTGCTCAGTGATTCGAGCGCCAGCACGATGACGACGAGTCCGATGACAGCGCAGAGGAAGTGGCGTCGTACCGGGGTGGCCGTGAGACGAGTGAGAGTTGCGTTCACGTCATACCCTCCTGGCTGCTGCGCTGGCGAACAACCCGCTCGGGCGGACGAGGAGAACGACGATCAGAATGATCAACGCCGCGCTCGACACGAGGTCCTGGCCGAGGTAGCCGCTGACGAAACTGAGCCCGACGCCCATCAGCAGGCCTCCGACCACTGCGCCTGCCGGGCTGTCGAGACCGCCGAGAACGGCTGCGACGAAACCGAAGACGACGATCGAGTCCATGTACCCGGGGTGCACCAGCGAGCCACCCGCAATGAGCAGCCCGGCCAGCGATCCGACGACTGCGGCCAAAGCCCAACCGAGCGTGAGCATTCGACTCACCCGGACTCCGAGCAGCTTGGCCACCTCCTGCTCGAATGCGCTGGCGCGCATCTTCAGTCCCAGATCGGTGAACCGGAACAGCAGAATCAGCAAGCCCAGGACCACGAGAACGGCGACGATCTTGAACACGTCGTATCCGGTCAGGGCCACGTTGATCTCCCCGACCTTCTGGCCGGTGAGACCGAACGGTGCTGGGAACGAACGAAATTGGTTCCCGAAGATGATGGCCGCAACCGCGTGGATGATGATGAACAACCCGAGCGTCAGAATCACCGGGTTGATGTGCGAGGAGCTGTCGACGAACCGAATGACGAGTCGTTCGATCAACGCTCCCAACAACAGTCCGCTGAGCAGCGCGACTCCGAAGCCCAACCAGTACGAGTAACCGGCGTCGATGACGACCAGTGCGACGTACGTGGTGATCATGGCCATCGGTGCCTGGGCGAAATTGACGATGCGGGTCGATCGCCAGATGAGGACGAGAGCGAGGGCGAACGCGGCATAGACCATGCCTGTCGTCACGCCGTTGATGAGGATGGTGAGCAGTTGTTGCACTGTGGCTGGCGTCCTTTCGGCTTGCTCTAGAACCCGAGATAGGCGTGTCGGAGGGCGTCGTCCCCGGCCAAGGTGTCGGCCGGGCCTTCCACCGCGACCTTGCCCAGATCGAGGACGACGGCATGTTCGGCGATGGACAGTGCACTTCGTGCGTTCTGTTCGACGAGCACGACCGTCATCGATTCGGAATCGACGAGTGCGCGCAGCGTTTCGAAGATCTGTGCGGCGACTTTCGGTGCCAACCCGAGCGACGGTTCGTCGAGGAGGAGAACCGACGGTGTTGCCATCAGTGCTCGACCGATCACCAGCATCTGCCGTTCTCCGCCCGACAGCGTGTGCGCCGACGAGGTTCGGCGTCCGGTCAGCGGCGGGAACATGTCGTAGATTCGATCGAGGGTCACGGCGTCGTGACTTCTGTTGCGTCCCAACGCGCCGAGGCGAAGATTCTCGTCGACGGTCAATTCGGCGATCACGCCCCGGCCTTCGGGCACGTGTGCAAGCCCTTTACGGGACATGCGATCCGGAGGTATGCCGACGATGTCGACGCCGGCGAGCTCGATACGTCCCGACGTCGGTTTCAGGAGGCCGGAGACAGTGCGCAGCAGCGTGGTCTTTCCGGCACCGTTCGCTCCGAGTACGGCGGTGATCGTGCCCGCGGTGACGGTCATCGACACCGAATCGAGGGCGGTGACCGGCCCGTAGTGCACGGTGAGGTCGGTGATTTTCAGGTGTGTCGCGTCAGTTGTCATGTGCCACCTCGTTTCCGAGATATGCGGCCAGTACGGCCGGATCCTCCCGAATCTGATCCGGTGTGCCTTGGGCGATGACCTTGCCGAAGTCGAGGACGTAGATCCGGTCGCACACGGTCATGACGAGGTCCATGTGGTGTTCGACGAGCATGACCGATGTTGCCGGTCGGTCCGGCTGGGAATCCTTGTTTGCTGATGTGAGAGAGCGGATTTCGTCACCGAGTTCGCTCATTTCGTCGTTGGACAGGCCCGAGGCGGGTTCGTCGAGCAGGATCAACGACGGTTCGCTCACCAGCGCGCGCGCGAGGGCCACGCGCTTGCGCACCGCGTAGGGCAGGCTCGGTGGCAGCCGGTGCGCGTAGCCGTCGATGCGCAGTCGTTCCAGGGTGTTCATCGCGGTCGAGCGGACCGCCGCGTCGTCGGCCGCGCTCGAGGGAAGGCCCAGGAGGCCGCTGAGGATTCCGGTGCGTGCCGTTCGGTCGGCCCCGACCATGACGTTGTCCAGCACGGTCATTCGATCGAACAGTCCCAGTCCCTGCAGCGTTCGGCTCATGCCGAGCCGGGGCAGGTCGTGTGGGCGCAGGCGGCTCAAGGTTTCGCCGTGTCGGCCGAGGGTTCCCGATTGGGGTCGAACGAGACCGCACGCGACGTTGAAGAGTGTGGTTTTGCCTGCCCCGTTGGGTCCGATGACGCCGAGGACTTCGCCGGGTCGTACCTCGATGGTCACTCCGGAGAGCGCGACGATGCCGCCGAAGGACACGTCGACGTCCGTCATGGTGAGGACCGGATCCATCGTGTCGAGAGAGTTCAAGTGATGCACCTCACAATCTGTTGGGTCCACTATGGGGCGTCCAGCACAACGCGCGGTATGGGCGCTCCGCACAGAATGTTTGGGTGTCTGGGCACCAGTAACGGTCAATTCACCCTGTGATGTGGGCTCTGTGCGCAAAAATGGGCGGATGGCTTCTCCCGGGGTGCGACGCGCGACGTCGCGATCCGCTGCGCGGGGCGCAGTGAAGCCCTCCGACCAGGAGAAGATTCGCGATGCGTGGGCCGCGCTGTTGCCGCGGGCGGATGCGATTGCCGACTCGATCACGCTGGCGCTGATAGAGCAGGAACCCGCGTACCTGGCAAGCACCACTCCTGACATCGCCGGCGAAATTCGTCGCAGTACTCGCGCGCATATCAGCCAGGGCCTACGCACACTGTCCGGTCTTGCGGCCGCGGGCGACAACGCCCGAGAGGTATGGCGTCGCACCGGGAGAGAGCGTGCGCGCCAGGGCATTCCGATGGAGTTGGTGCTGAAGGCGTACACGCTCGGGAGTCGGACGCTGTGGGAAGAGCTGATGCTCGAGCGTGAACAATGCAGATCCGTGATCGACGAGCATCTACTGCTCGTCGCCGGCCAGCAGTTGTGGAGAGCGCTGGACAGTCAGTACGAAACTCTCGTCGAGGCGTACCGCCAGGAGAGCGCGCGTATGCAGCAGCGTGATCTCGCCAATGTGCTGGTGATCTTGGACGGTCTCCGGTCGGGCCGAGGCGGTGATCCTGCTTTCGTGATCGAGGCCCGCGCGACCCTCGGCCTTTCGGCCTCACAGCAGATCGCTTGCGTGGTCGGCCCGCTCGACGATCAGGGGTCGCCTCCGCTCCCCGCGCCCGAGGACGCGATGGACCAGATCGGCGCAGTGTCCCACTGGAACACTCGGGACGGGCACCAATTCGCGCTCGTGGCACTCGGGACCGGATCGTGGAGATCGGTCATCGACGCCCTTTCCGCGCGGGCGGTCGGCCCGGTCGGTGTCGCGCATTCGCCCGAGGGCGTGGCGTCGTTCGCGGCGGCGTATCGCCTGGCGGCACTGACGGCCGAGACCATCACCGAAGAGAGTGGCGTCGCGTTGGCGACGGACCGACTGCCGAGGGTGATCATGGCCGCCGACGATCAGTCGTCGGAACTGTTGGTTCGCCATGCGCTCGGCGCGCTGTTCACGCATCCGGAACCGCACCGAGAAACGTTGCTCGACACGTTGGCGCACATGCTCGCTTCGGACGGTTCGCCCACCAACGCTGCGAAGGCGCTCTACTGCCATCGCAACACCGTCATCTACAGGGTGCGTCGAATCGAGGAGTTGACCGGGCGTGACTTGACCGATGCACGCGACCGGCTTCTGCTCACTCTTGCGCTGGTCAGGACGGGACATTGGGCGCGGGCCGTGGAGCAGGACGACGGTTCGACGACCCACGGTTCATTCAATCGAATGAAATGACGATGGCAATTCCGAACTCGCTGTAACGAGTGGTTGAAGTCTGCATATATTCCGTGTGGCTCCGTACTGCTGCCTGACCCCCGACCCGGCAGCAGTGCGGGGCCTTTTCCGTGCGGCGCGTGCGAGGGTCTCAGAACGAGCGGTGCTGTGCGGTTTGCGTAAGCTCGTCCGCGGGGTACGCCGCGCAGCAGGCCGGAATATGAATCGACGGTCCTGGAAGGGTCGAATGTGAGCGAGGGCAACAGTAGGTCGGGTGACGCGCCGAAGGGTGCCGAGCCACGCCCCGACGTACCGCCGTACGACACGCCGACCGAGGTGTTCGGGGCCATCCGCGACGACGTTGAGAAGCCGAAGCACGCAGAGCAGCCGGTCTCCGAGGGCCAGGACGCCACGGAATCCGACGCGAACGAATCCGATGCGAACCATGCCGAGCTGACGCAGGCCGAGGGAACCGAACCCGATGCCACCACCGAGGTCGAGCAGCAATCAGAGCCGGTTGCCGACCTCGATACCGCCGGTGATCCGGACGTCGACCAGATCGACGAGGCCGAGTCTGTTGCACCCGGCGCGGACGCGCAGCCCGCACCGGTGGCGGACGAATCGCCGACGGTGGCGCAGCCCGTTGTTCTGCCGTCCGCTTCTGACGCCGGGCAACCTCAGCCACCGGCCGAACCTCCCTCTACTACCCCTGAGAACGGTTCGGCGGAGCACGACGGATCCGGGTCCACGCCTCCGTGGAAGAAGATTGCCATCGGTACCGGCGCGGTGGTTGCCGTCCTCGGGCTGCTGTACGCGGCGGACTGGATTGCCTCCAGCGATCGGGTTCCGCGCGGTGTGACCGTTGCCGGCATCGAGGTGGGCGGCAAGAGTCATTCCGACGCCGAGGCCGTACTGCGTGCCGAATTGGGACCTCGGGCGGAGGAGCCGATTCAGGTGGGCATCGACGACCGGCAGGTCGAGGTGTTGCCTGCCGCGGCCGGGCTGGGAGTCGATTGGAACGCGACGCTCGATCGCGCAGGTACTCAGCCCATCAACCCGATCACGCGTCTGACGTCGCTGTTCGGAAGCCGGGAGATCGGCGTTGTCTCGACCACCGACGAGCAGGCACTCTCGGTCGCCGTGGACGGCCTGCGAGAGGAGACGGACCGTGCGCCCGTCGAAGGCGACGTCGTCTTCGAAGGTGCCACCCCGGTAGCCGTCGAACCGCTGGCCGGGCGAGTTCTGGACGCCGACGGGACGCGTCGAAATCTGCAGACCGAGTGGTCGACGGGTGCGACCGAGGTCGTCTACGAATCCACCCCTGTCACCGTGACGCAGGATGCGGTCGATCAGGCTCTGTCGAACGTCGCGGTCCCCGCAGTGTCGGCACCGGTGGTCATCGAAGGCCGACAGAACGTCGATGCAACGTTGCCGGTGGACCGTGTGGGTGAGGTGCTGCGCTTCGATCCGGACGGGCAGGGCGGCCTCACGCCGATCTACGACACCGGTATCGCCACCGGCATTCTTGCTCCGCAACTGGTCCGCACCGAAGTTCCGCCCAAGGACGCGTCGTTCACGTTCTCCGGCGGAGCTCCCACCGTCGTTCCCGGAGTGATGGGAGAGCTGGTCGAGTGGAACAAGACCCTCGAACAGCTTCCCGCCCTGCTGGCTGCGGACGGTCCGCGCTCGACCGAGGCCGTCTACGAACCGGCGCCGCCTGCCCTCACCACCGAAGCGGCAGAGAATCTCGGCGTGCGAGAGGTGGTCGCGGAGTACACGACCGGAGGTTTCGAGTACGCGTCGGGCGTGAACATCGGGCTCACCGCGCAGATCGTCAACGGCGCGCTGGTCAAGCCGAAGGAGACGTTCTCGCTCAACGGGTACACCGGTCCGCGCGGGACCGCTCAGGGCTTCGTCGAATCGGGAATCATCGACAACGGTCGACCCGATCGTGCCGTCGGCGGCGGCATCAGCCAATTCGCGACGACGCTGTACAACGCGTCGTACTTCGCGGGTATGGAAGACACCGACCACACCGAGCACAGCTACTACATCAGTCGATACCCCGAGGCCCGGGAAGCGACGGTCTTCGAAGGTGCCATTGACCTGAAGTTCACCAACCCCAACGACACCGGCGTGGTGATCGAGTCGTTCGCGGATTCGTCCAGCGTCACCGTCCGGCTGTGGGGCACCAAAACCGTCGACGTCGAATCGATCACCGGGCCCCGGACGCGGCCCACCTCGCCGAACACCGTGACATTGCCGGCCGGTGCCGGCTGCGTCGCATCCGGCGGGGGACCGGGATTCACCGCCAGTGACACCCGGGTGATCAGCGACGCCGCGTCGGGCAGGGAGATCTCGCGCAACACCAGAACCGTGAAATACGACCCCATCCCGATCGTCAAGTGCGTCCAGCCCGATCGTCCGGCTCCGGCCCCCGAACCCGACGACCCCCCGCGCCCGAACGACGACGAGTGACGTCCTGTGCTCGACGTGTCACTTCGAATCACGCGGATTCGGACTGTGGCGTCGACGCTCGATCGGGTGTTTGCTGGATGTAGACGTATGCCCGGAACGAATGCCGCCGCGACGAGGTTGCAACAGTAGAGGTGCGCTCGGCACCGCACGATCGAAAGGGAGCATCCTCCATGACGCTCACACGCACCGTCCTCGATCAACAGACACTTCGTGAGGCGTACGCGCAGTTCCCCAGCGGCGTCGTGGCGATCGCTGCGAAAATCGACGGTGTCCTGGTGGGCTTGGCGGCCAGTAGCTTCGTGTCGGTGTCGATCGATCCGCCGTTGGTAGCGGTGTGCATCCAGAACACGTCGACCACGTGGCCGAAGCTGGAAGTTGCGCCGAACATCGGCGTCAGCGTGCTCGGGGAAGCGCACAACGATGCCGTCCGCACTCTGGCTGCGAAAACCGGTGACCGCTTCGCCGGTCTCGACCTCACCGTCACCGACGGAGGCGCGGCCTTCATCGTCGGTGCCACCGCCTGGCTCGACACCACCGTCGAGCAACAAATTCCAGCGGGCGATCACGCAATAGTGTTGCTACGCATCCATTCCCTCGAAGTACAGAGTGAAGTCAATCCAATCGTCTTCCACGGCAGCAAGTTCCGCAAACTTCAGCAGTAACCGCTGTTCGACTTGGTTCGGCCCCCTTCAGCCTGTTCGGCCCGCCCACCGGTTCGGCCCTGTCCGCCCACCTTCGGCCTGTTCGGTTCGCCCGCCGATTTTCGCAAACGCGCGCGCACTTGCTGAACGCGCGCGAAATAGTGGCCCAATCGTGGGCAATTCTGCGCGCATCTGACAAGTGCGCGCGCGTTTGTCGGATCGGTCTCGTGAAGTCTGCCAGCGACGCTTTGCCGAGCCGGTTCTCCTGGTGGTGCAGCTGCGCTTCGCTCGGTGCGGCCTCGTTTGCTCGTCCACCTGTTTCGGCTCCGTCTGCCTCGCAAACGCGCGCGCACGTGCTGAACGCGCGTGAAATAGTGGCCGAATAGTCGACAATTCTGCGCGCACCTGACAAATACGCGCGCGTTTGCGGGACTGACAGCTAGGCGAACTGGTACGCCGGTACCTGTATTCATCCACAAGCCCGGAGTTGTGCACAGTCGTCAGCTTTCGAGCTCGACTCCGTCGACGCATGGCCGAGACTCGGAGCATGAAGGACGACCGAATGATTCGACGCTCCGAGGCGCTGGCAGACGGGAGCGCCGATCACGAGTTGCGCGCAATGTATGAGCGGGGTGGCTGGGAGCGTTTTGTGAATGGCGTCTACGTTCCGTCGTCGAGATTGGCCGGGCTGACAGAACAGGAGCGGCACAGACTGTTGATCGATGCGGTTTTGCCGATCTTGTCCGGTGGTTACGTCGTCAGTCACCGTTCGGCTGCACTACTGCACGGATTACCCTTACCCACTGGCGGATTGGACAAGGTTCACATCACCCGACACCGCCGCGGCGGCGGTCGTACGAATACGGCTGTGACCGTGCACTGTGCACCGTCCTTATCGAGCGTGACGGTCGACGGTGTCTCGGTGACCTCGCTGGCTCGGACAGTGGTCGACCTTGCTCGAACCGAGACGCTGCTGTCTGCGGTAATCGCAGGTGACGTGGCGTTGAAGTGCTGTGACGAGAGTGAGCTCGACGCGGAGTTGCAGCGGGCTCGGGGCTGGAAAGGTGTGGCGCAGGCGCGACGAGCCGTGAACCTCATGGACGGGCGCAGCGAGAACCCAGGGGAATCGCAGAGTCGAATCATACTGCGCCAGGGCGGATTCGACGTCGAGTCTCAGGTGGAGATCCTGGATCCAAGTGGGCGATCGGTGGCACGGATCGATTGGATGGTCAATGGCCTCGTCGTATGCGAGTTCGACGGTAAAGCCAAGTACACCAAATACTTGCGACAGGATGAGAACCCCGGCGACGTGGTGTTCAGGGAGAAGGTACGGGAGGACGCGGTGCGCGATCTCGGCTATCCGGTGGTGCGCTGGACCTGGGCGGACCTGGCGAATCCAGCAGAGTTGGTGGCGCGCGTTGCCCGAGCTGTAGAACGGGCCGCTGCCCTGCCGGCACCGCGAGGGAGCGTGCGAATTACATCGAGTCGGGAGCAAACGCGCGCGCATTTGCCGAACGCGCGCGAAATCGCCTAAGTATCCCGCAGAATCCGCGCGCATCTGACAAACGCGCGCGCGTTTGCGCCGCTACGCAGGCCGGCAACCGAGGCGAGACCGACGGCGCACGAACAACAACGGCCGCACCCGTGAAACAGGTGCGGCCGTCGAAGGTTTCAGGGAATCAGAATGCTGCTTCGTCCAGTTCCATGATGTCGTTGTCGATGTTGGTGAGGATGGCGCGCGTGGCGGTGAGCTGCGGCAGGATGTTCTTGGCGAAGAACGAGGCCACTGCGATTTTGCCCTCGTAGAACGCCTTGTCCTTGCCCTCTGCGCCGTTGTCCAGTGCAGCGATGGCGATTTCGGACTGACGCAGCAGCAGCCAGCCGATGAGCAGGTCGCCGAAGCCCATGAGGAAACGCACCGATGCCAGGCCGACCTTGTACAGCTCGGTGGGCTGGTCCTGTGCGCCCATGAGGTGCTGGGTCATCGAGGTGACGATGGCCTGGACGTCCTCGAGGGCGGTGGCGAGCAGTGCGCGCTCGGCCTTGAGGCGTCCGTTGCCTGCTTCACTGTCGATGAACGACTTGATCTGTCCGGCAACGTGAGCCAGGGCTACGCCGCGGTCGCGGGCGATCTTGCGGAAGAAGAAGTCCTGCGCCTGGATGGCGGTGGTGCCCTCGTACAGCGAGTCGATCTTGGCGTCGCGGATGTACTGCTCGACGGGGTAGTCCTGCAGGAAGCCGGAGCCACCGAAGGTCTGCAGCGATTCGGCGAGCACCTGGTAGGCGATCTCCGAGCCGACGCCCTTGACGATGGGCAGCAGCAGATCGTTGACGCGGTAGGCGATGTCTTCGTCGGCGTCCGAGACCTGCTTGGCGGTGATCGGGTCCTGGTGTGCGGCGGTGTAGAGGTACACCGCGCGCAGGCCCTCGGAGTACGCCTTCTGCATCATGAGGCTGCGGCGCACGTCGGGGTGGTGCGTGATGGTGACGCGCGGTGCGGTCTTGTCGGTCATCTGCGTCAGGTCGGCGCCCTGGACGCGTTCCTTGGCGTACTCGAGTGCGTTGAGGTAGCCGGTGGAGAGGGTACCGATTGCCTTGGTGCCCACCATCATTCGAGCGTGCTCGATGACGTCGAACATCTGCGCGATGCCCTTGTGGACCTCGCCGACGAGCCAGCCCTTGGCGGGGACGCCGTGGCCACCGAAGGTGAGCTCACAGGTGGCGGAGGCCTTGAGGCCCATCTTGTGCTCGACGCCGGTGACGAAGGCACCGTTGCGCTCTCCCAGTTCACCCTTCTCGAAGTCGAAGAGGATGGACGGAACGAAGAACAGGCTCAGGCCCTTGGTGCCCGGTCCGGCACCTTCGGGGCGGGCGAGCACGAGGTGGAAGATGTTCTCGAAGAGGTCGTCGGAGACGGCCGAGGTGATGAAGCGCTTGACGCCCTCGATGTGCCAGGAGCCGTCGTCCTGCTTGATCGCCTTGGTGCGTCCTGCGCCGACGTCGGATCCGGCGTCGGGCTCGGTGAGGACCATGGTGGCACCCCACTGGCGTTCGACGGCGACCTTGGCCCATTCCTTCTGCTCGTCGGTTCCGTTGTGGTACAGGATGTTTGCGAAGCCGGGGCCTGCGGAGTACATGAAGGCGGCGGGCTGCGAGCCGAGGAGCATCTCGTTGATGCCCCACAGGAGGTTACGAGGCGCTGCCATGCCGCCGACCTCTTCGTCGAGGCCGACGCGCCACCACTCACCGTCGGCGAGGGCCTTGTAGGACTTCTTGAAGGATTCGGGCAGCTTCAGGCTGTGGGTCTCGGGATCGAAGACCGGGGGGTTGCGGTCGGCGTCCGCGAAGGATTCCGCCAGGGGGCCCTCGGCCAGGCGTACTACCTCGCGCAGCATGTCACGGGCTACTTCACCGTCCATGTCGCCGAAGTTGTCGCCCTCGAGGGTCTCGTCGAGTCCGAATAGCTCGAAGAGATTGAATTCGAGGTCCCGGAGGTTGCTCTTGTAATGGCCCATTGCTCGTTCGCTCTCCAGTCGGTGGTGCGGTCTCGTGAGTACCGCCCAAGTTAGCTACTCGTCGGTAACTTAACGGATATTACCCCCGATCGGTTCCGCTGCCAAGGGCGGACCTACTCGCCAGTAATAGAGCGTCGATCGCTGTGCCGCCGGTCACGTCTCGATACCGGTTCTCGGCCGTGGTGACGGTGAGTCGGTCCCCGACGTCCGCCGCCAGATCCTCTGGTGTGTACAGGATCTCGGCTTCCTGTGGACCGCCGACACCGTCGGTGATGTTCGACGAGTGATGGCCGAGAATCATGAGGATTCCATCAGGTTTCAACGCCGACACCGCAGCCGATACGGCTCGGCGTCGCTCGTCCGGAGGCAAATGGAGGTAGAACATGAGCACCAGGTCATAGTTGGGCTCGGTTGCCAGCTTCGTCACATCGGCGTGTATCCAGGTCAGGCGCTCGCGCACCGACCGCGGGGCCGACTCGGCCACTCGACTCGCCCGCGTCAATGCCACCGACGAGAAGTCGACGGCGTCCACGATCCAGCCGCGCGTCGCGAGCCAGATGGCGTTGCGACCTTGGCCGGCCGCCAGATCGAGGGCTCGACCGCGCGGGATTGTCGTCGCGACTTCGACCAAGGTGGCATTCGGAGCCTCGCCGTAGACGAGTTCTCGGCGTTCGTACTTGCGATCCCATTCGGCAGCGTCCACGCCGGAAGCCTAATGGGAACTGCTACAGCGTTGCCCGCAGCAACAGCACGTTGTAGTTCTGGAACACCGTCGCCAAGAAGTAGAGGTCGCGGCCCGTCGAGAACGGGTGGATGTACGGGGCGTAGATCGAGCTGATCTCGCGAGTGTCGACCGGTACCTCGGGTGGGCTCCACGGTCCGACGGGCGATGAAGAACGCCGCAGCACAATGGAATTGGCGTTGTCGGTGGTCATCATCAGGTACTGGCCGACAGCGGCGTTGTATGCAACCGACAGTTCGCCGACGCCGTCGACGATGGGGGCGGCCGCAGCGGGATCGCCCTTCTTCCACTCCTTACCCGTCCAATATTCGTATTCGCCGGGCCTCGTGATGTCCGCTTCTCTGACGCGAGAGACGTGGCCGAGTGTGGAGCGACCCGGCGGTGTGCCGTACTGGTAGATGTATCCGTTGTCCTTCAGGTAGGCGCTTTGCTGGAAGTTTCGATCTCCGCCGGCGCTGGGCCTGTGGGTCTCGGGTAGTGCGGCCCAGTTCTCTCCGTTGTCGGTCGAGGCGGCGAGGCCGGAGAAGTTGGTGTCCCAGGTACCTGCGGGTCCCCAGTTCTTGACCGACATGAGGTTGAGGTACTGGGTGTCGCCCACGGCGACTCCGGCGGTGGGGATTCGGCTGATTTCGACGAAGGGGATCTTGGGGCTGGGGACGACTTCTTTGGTTTGTCCGACGGCGTCCTTGACGACGCTGTCGAAGTTCATGCCGTCGGCGAGGTTTCGGTCGTTGCTGCGGACGATGGCGTTGCTGCGCCAGGACCAGAGGCTGCCTTGCAGGAGGTTGGGGACGCCGACGCCTGCGGTGTCGCCGAAGGCGGTCAGGACCTCGCCTCGGCCGTTGTCCCACATGATGCCGAGGTCGGTGCCGATCATGTTGACGTTCTGGGTCATGTTCGGGCTCGACATTCCGGTCACCTGGGCGACGGCCTGTGCGCGGCCGTGCAGTTGCGGCAATCCGAATGTTCCGTTCAGACCGGCGATTGGGTTGATTGCGTTGGGGTCGGCGAGGGCCGTTGGGCCTGTGACCAGCATCGATGCCGTCACCGTCAGTGCTGCGACTGTCAAGAGTCTGGATCCCACGCGTGTCAAAACTGCCCCGTTTCATGGTGTTTCCCCGATAACACCTCGGAACCATGGCAGCGGTTTGTTATGGGCAAGTTCAATCAACTCGTAGCCTGTTTCGCGAATCGGGCGAATGCCCCTCGGTGTCGTAATCTGGACACGTGAGTGATCTACCCGATTCCCAGCTGGCGCGGGATCTGTCCGTCAGTGCGATGCGGCTGAATCGGAGACTGCGTCTGCGCCATTCGAGCGACCGGTTGCCGGTGGCTCAGTTGTCGATTCTGACGACGTTGTTGCGCGAGGGGCCGATGACGACCGGTGAACTGGCTTCTCGGGAACGAATCAAGCCGCCGTCGGTGTCGCGGTCGTCGCATCAGTTGGTCGAGGCCGGCCTGATTGTCCGTGAGCCGCACCCGACCGACGGCAGGCAGGTGGTGCTGCAGTTGACCGAGGCGGGCGTTGCGACTGCTCGCGACGAAGTGGCGTCTCGCGAAATCGCTCTCGCCGAACAGTTGGACGAGTTATCGGCTCGGCAGCGGGAAACGTTGGCCGCAGCGTCGGCAATCCTGATCGAATTGGTCGATCGAGTCGACTGAGACCGTCAGTTCTCGTGTTGAACTTCGCGATCGAGACCGTCGATATTCCACTCGATGGTGGATCCGAGTTCCTCGGAATCTCCTCGGTGCGCGACGCGGCCGAGGACGGTGGCGACTATTGCAGCGCACACCATCCAGACGACTACGCCTATCAGCAACCCGGTCATGGACACTTTGTAGCACTGATGTCTGAGAAATCGCCGTGAAACGGTGGTTATGAAGTGTTGCTGTTCGATATACATCGCGTGCGGTCCGGCAAATGCGACAAAGTGAAGCTTCTTGTTCCCCAGCAGATGTAGAGACCCGACGGATTGTTTTTCGTGTCCTTCTCGAAAACAAAAATCAATGAGTTTTGCGTAATTGTTCGACGACTCGGCGAAAGCGACTGTTCGGTGTGCACATATTCGACACCACATCGAGATCGGACTCGAAATCCACATCTCGCAATTGCGACACCATGGTGACCTCGGCACCCGCAGCGGTCAGTGCCACCCGAGTGTCGTCACCCGTCGACGGGGCAGACATCGGTACGTCCAGCAATGCCCGGGCCTGAGCAGGATTCCGTAGACCCAGGATCCACCAACCGCCGTCCTCGGCGGCACCGAGTAGATCGGTGTCGGCCAGCAACGCGGCTGCGTCGCTGAGCAGTCGCCCGGTGACCTGCGGGGTGTCCATTCCGATCTGAAGTACCGCACCTGCGGGCGCGGCGTCGGCGTGCGCATTCGCCAGCCGTTCGCCCAGTCCGTCGCCGCGCTGCGGGATCACGGTGAACGACGCGAGGGCTCGGGTGAGTTCCTCGGCGCGGGCCGCGTCGCTAAGATGGCCGGTGAGGGCCACGACGCGGTGGTCGACGTCCGCTGCCGCGACGGCGTCGAGGGTGTCCAGCAGCGCGGCGGCTGCCACTTCGGCGGCGGCCGCGTCGCCGATCGTGGCGGCGAGGCGAGTCTTGGCAAGTCCTGGAACGGGCGCTTTGGCCACGACGAGGGCGGTGACGGTCACGAGAGCACCTTCCAGAAGTCGCGCACGGCCACGATGGTGCCGCGGACCGAGCCGGAGACCTTGGATGTGCCTGCGGTTCGTGGTCGGTAGTCCACGTCGTGTTCGACGACGGTCCAGCCGGCCTCGGCCGCGAGCACGAGCAGCTGCAGCGGGTAGCCGGAGCGTCGGTCGGTGACTTCGAGGTCGAGTAGTGCTTGTCGGCGGACCGCTCGGATGGCACCGAGGTCGTGTACGGGCAACTTGTACTTGGTCCGAAGTCGAAGAGACAGAACGGCATTGCCGATTTTTGCGTGCAGCGGGGAACTTCCCTTGGCGGGCCGGCGACGGCCGACGGCCAGGTCTGCGCTGTCCAGTGCAGCAACCAGGGTGGGTAGGTCGCGCGGGTCCATCGAGCCGTCTCCGTCGAGCACGCAGACGATATCGGTGTCGGCGGCGAGGACGCCCGCGTGCACGGCAGCTCCGTATCCGGGCACGATTTCCGCTACCACTGCCGCGCCGTGGGCGGCTGCCACCGCGGCGGTGGCGTCGGTCGAATTGTTGTCCACGACGATCGTTCGATATCCCGGCGGGATCGAATCCAGCACGGCTGGAAGCGATTCGGCTTCGTTCATGCAGGGAATGACGACGGTGACCGATCCGGGCTCAGACACGGGGTGGGCCCGTTCCCTCGGCGTCGCGCAACGGTGCGTCGGCGAACGCGGTGAGACCGTCCTGCGGCAGGATCTGCGCGCGAAATCCCAGAACCTCTTCTGCCCGCTGTGGACTGGCGACGATGTGCCGTACGTCCCCGGCTCGGTACTGGCCGGTGATTTCGGGCGCTGGTCCACCCCTCGCGTCGGCGAGAACGGACGCCACCTCTCCGATGGTGATCGGATGACCCGAGCACACGTTGAGCGCGGTGAAGCCGTCCAGTTCGGCGGAGATGGACGCGATGTTCGCTGCTGCCACGTCGTGCACGTGGACGAAATCGCGGGCCTGCTTGCCGTCCTCGTAGACCGTGGGCGGCTTCCCGAGTTCGAGCGAGGACCGGAACATTGCCGCCACACCGGAATACGGGGTGTTGCGCGGCATGTGCGGGCCGTACACGTTGTGGTAGCGCAGCGCGACGACGGAACCACCGGTCGACAGTGCCCACGCGGAGGCGTAGTTCTCCTGCGCCAGCTTGCTCGCTGCGTAGGTGCTGCGCGGTTGCAGCGGTGAATCCTCCTCGACCAGTAGCCAATCGAGTGGCTCGCCGGACGCAGGGTCGCGGTTGTCGAACAGCCCGGCGTCCAGATCGGCCCGGGTACGCGGTCGCGGCACGACGGTCTCGCCGGAGGAATTGAGGTAGCGCCCTTCGCCGTAGACCACCATCGACGATGCCAGTACCAGGCGGGAACACCCTGCCTCGTACATCGCCGCGAGCAGGACTGCAGTTCCGAAGTCGTTGTGACTGGCGTATGCCGGTGCGTCCGCGGCGTCGACGCCTGCGCCGACGACAGCAGCCTGATGGCACACGACATCCACACCGCGTAACGCTTCGACGAGTGAATCCTTGTCTCGCACATCCAGATCGGTGATGCCCTCGGCTGTCGCGCCGGGTCCGTGAGCGGAACCCAACATGGCGTCGACGGCGACCATCTCGAGATCGGTGTCGCGCGCTGCGTCGAGAATGTGGCCCCCGATGAATCCGGCTGCGCCGGTAAGCAGTACGCGAGTCATGGCAGCTCGACCGGCAGTGTGACTCCGGCGTGCACCCGGCAGTGGGGGCACTCGCCCGTCGGTGCGTCGCGCACTGCGGATCGGACGAGCGCCTTGAGCGGTTCGATGTTCTTCTGGAATTCGGCGAACACGTCCACTGCCTTGACTCCCTGACCGGATTCGATCCCGGCGTCGAGGTCGGTCACCAACGCTATCGGCGCGTAACAGAGTTCGAGCTCGCGGGCCAGGACGGCTTCGGGGTGACCGGTCATGTTCACCAGTGTCCAACCTTGGCGCGCGAACCATTGGCTTTCGGCGCGAGTGGAGAACCGGGGACCCTCGACGACCACCATGACACCGCCGTCGACCGCGGACCCCTGGACGGCCGCGCTGCGCAACTCCGCGCAGTAGGGATCGGCGAATTCGACGTGTATGCCGCCGTTGTCGAAGTAGGTCTGAGTGCGGCCGGACGTCCGATCGACGAGTTGATCCGGAATCACGACGGTTCCCGGACCGTATTCGGCCACCAACGATCCCACGGCACACGGGGCGAACACGCGGCTGACACCGAGCATGCGCAGCGCCCACATGTTGGCCCGATACGGCAGGGTGTGCGGCGAGTATTCGTGAGCGCGGCCGTGTCGAGGTAGAAAGGCAACTCGTCGTCCTTCCACCTCGCCGACGGTGATCGGTGCGCTCGGTGATCCGTAGGGCGTGTCCAGCTCGATCTCTTCGGCGTCGTCGGCGAAGAACGAGTAGAAGCCACTGCCGCCGATCACCGCGATCTCGGCCTGTAACCCCGCTTGCGTGTTCATCTACCCATCCTCCATCACCGTCGGTCGATATGCTGGTCCGAAACCGTGTTCGTCTTCAAGTCCGCAGGGAGAAAACACTATCCGTTACTGGAGAGAAGCCGTCGCCGGTGCGCTGGCCGTCGTGCTCGTTGCCGTCGCGTTCGTCGTTCCGTATCTGGGCAACGAGATCGTCACCCCGATCATCAACAGAACACCGCAGCAGGTGCGCGATTTTGCCGACGCCGCACCGCTGTTCGGTTTTCGTGAGGTTCATGTCGGATGGGGAACGCCGTTCGCCGTCCTCATCGCGGTGGCGACCGTGCTGTGGGGACCGACCGTGGCTCGACGCCTGTCCTGGACGCGGCTGTTGTTCGTCGTCTGGGGTGCGTCGGCGGCATGGACGATGGCGCTGGCGATGGTCGACGGTTGGAAGCGTGGGTTCGTCGACCGGTTGGCCTCGACGGACGAGTACCTGCACGAGGTTCCCGGCATCACCGACATCCCCGCGACACTGCGCGGATTCTCCGAGCGCATTCTGGATTACCAGGCGGATTCGTGGACCACTCACGTCTCGGGCCATCCGCCCGGTGCGCTGCTGACGTTCGTCTGGCTCGACCGTCTCGGTTTGAGCGGCGGGGCCTGGGCGGCAACGCTGTGCGTGTTGGTGGGAACCAGTGCCGCAGTTGCTGTGGTTCTCACGCTGGGTGTTCTGGGCGACGAGGACATGGCCAGGCGCGCAGCACCGTTCGTGGCGATCGCACCGGCAGCGATCTGGATCGCCGTCTCCGCCGACGCGTTCTATGCCGGGGTCGCGGCGTGGGGTATCGCGCTGCTGGCGGTCTCGACGAAGCGCTGGCTGTGGCCCGCATCCATCGGTGCGGGAGTGCTTCTCGGGTTCGGAATCTATTTGAACTACGGCCTGGTGTTGATGGGTCTGCCGGCGGTCGCGGTGCTGATAGCGGGCCGAAAGGTTCTGCCGTTCCTCGGTGCAGTGATCGGTGCCCTGCTCGTTGCGGGAATCTTCACGGCGTACGGATTCTGGTGGTACGACGGGTACGAGCTGGTGCAGGAGCGGTACTACCAGGGCATCGCCAAGGATCGTCCGTTCGAGTACTGGGGCTGGGCGAACTTCGCTGCACTGTTCTGCGCGCTCGGCATCGCTGTGCCCGCGGCGTTCCCACGCATCGCCGCGCGGGTGCAGCCGATCAACCTGTTGGTGCTCGGCGGCCTCGCGGCGGTGGTGATGGCCGATCTGAGTCAGCTGAGCAAAGCGGAGACGGAGCGAATCTGGCTGCCGTTCGCGATGTGGATGTTGATCGCCCCGGCGGTGCTGCCGCGTCGAACACATCGATTCTGGTTGGCGCTGCAGGTGATCGGGGCCTTGGCCGTCAATCATCTGCTGTTCACGAATTGGTGAGCTGAGCCGGAGTCATCTGCGCGAACCAGCGGCCGTCGATCGGAGCCACGTCCACCATCTGCAAGCCGGCGGCGCGGGCGAGGTCGGCGGTGGCGTCGGCGCTGACACTCGACCAGGCGAACCAATCGCCGACCATGGTGTCGGTTTCCCAGCGGACGGTGCGGTGCCGAATCCCGGAGTCACTCGGTTCGTCCACCTCGGCGATGATGGCTCCGTGTGGTGCCAGCAGATCGGCGGCTCGGCGTAGCAGGCGCACCGGATCCCCGCCGATGCCGATGTTGCCGTCGGCGAGCAGCACACACGACCACGTGCCGGTGCCGGGCAGAGGCTCGAAGAGGTCACGGAGAACGGCGTTTCCGCCGCGGCCGATGGTCAGGTCGACGGCAGCCTTCGACGTGTCGACGCCGAGCGCCGAGAGTCCTCGGCGGGCAAGAGCTTCGGTGAGCCGGCCGGGTCCGCATCCGAGATCGATGGTGGACCCGGTACATCGGCTGATCATGGCGTGGTCGGCTCGGCGATCCTCTTCCGAGGATGCGCTTCCGCCCATCCAGCGGGCCGTGGGCAGACGTTCTCTCGAGCCGTCGGAATCGCCGATCCAGCAGGGCAATCCAGCGGCGGCGCGGTGGAAAAGGGTGTCTGCGGTGACGCTCATGTTCGGCTCCGTACCACGGTGAAGCGAATGAAGTAGACGACGGCGCTGGCGGCGAACAACACCGTTGTCAGAACCAGCCATCGTTCCAAGAAGGGGTCTTGGGTCAAACCTGTTGCCGCACGATAGGTCTCCGCGCCCTGGGACAGTATTCCGGGGAAGAACATCAAGAACGTCAGCGCTGTGCCGAGAGCCGGGACGCGAATGTAGTTGATGGGCGAGACGGTCAGCTGTAGTCGTCCGAGCCCGGTGAGAAGGCGATCGGCCGCCGAGTACAGCGGGAACAGGACCGCGTCGTGCAGCAGTACCGATCCGAAGAACCAGACGGCGATGGAATGCCACCAGATGTCGCTGTTCCACAACGTTTTCGGCCCGGCGATGTGGACGACGTAGCCGACCAGTGCGAAAGACAACAGCAGGCCGACGGCATGCAGAGGGTGGCCACCGTATATCCGTCGGAAGGCTCTCATTCCCGGTCCCCTGTCGCGTTTTACGAAACGTCTGTGAAAGCACCAGAGCGCGAGCAGCACCGACGTCGTCGGTGACTGCCCGCGCACGGGTTCAGGAGCTGATTATGCGGCGGTCTTGACCGTGATGGTCGCAACGCCGACGAGCAGTCCCGGGGTGACAGCGTCGGTCTTGAACGTGTCGTTGAGCAGTCCGGCTGCGGTCTCCGAGATCTTCACCTGCGTGCCCTGCAGGATGGCGGTGTTCTCGGGGCCGGTTGCCAACGGCTGCAGGGTGCGGCCGTCGAGGTCGAACAGCACGGCGTCGGCAGCAGCCTCTTCGCCGTTGACCGTGACGTCACCGGTGAGCAGCGACGTGCCCGGGTCGATGTCGAAGTTGGTCAGCTCGACCACGGTCTCGCCTGCGGTCAGCGACAATCCGCTGCCGTCGTGGTTGATCTCGCCCTGCACGTAGGGGTCGACCGTGCCGGGCTCCCAGTACTTGACGTCGCCACCGGTGATCGGGAAGCGAATGGAACCGTCTGCGAGAGTTGCGGTTCCGACTACGCCCGGCGTGAGGCCGAGGGTGGTCAGTGCGCCCAGGAAGCCGGGGTCGAGAGCAACTGCGGTGTCGACGCCGTTGCTGAGGTCGGCGACCTCGGCTGCGGGCTCGGGAGTGCTCTCGGTGGTCTCCATGGCCGACGACTCCGAGGAGGTGGCTGCGTCGGTGGTGCTGGATGCGTCGTCGCTGGAGCACGCGGCGAGCGGGACGATGGTGAGTGCACCGATTGCGGTGGCGGCCAAAGCTTTACGAACAGTGAACATGTCGGTCAACCTTCCGTGCTCGTCTCTCGAGCGTTGTGGGTTATTCGGCGCTGCTTGCCGATCGGATGGGTCTTCATCGCGATGCCTGCATTGAAGCGGTGCCGACCTGTTACCCCACGGTGTGAACGGTCAAACCAGACATGTTCACGTTCGGCTCAGCCCAGGATCAGATCCGCGGCTCGTTCGCCGATGATCACCGACGGTGCATGGGTGTGGCCGCGGATGATGCTGGGCATGATCGATGCGTCGGCGACCCGGAGTCGGTCGACACCCCGAACCCGCAGCGCAGCGTCGACGACGCTGCCGGCATCGTTGCCCATCCGCGCGGTGCCCACCGGGTGGTACAGAGTGTGCGCGTTCTGCTCCAGGGCCTCGGTGAGCAGATCCGCCGGGGAGATGTTCGACGCCACCCTGGGGCGTACGACGTCCCCGAGCTGGCACTTCAGGGACGGGGTCTCCGACAGCGCGACGCATACGCGCAGTCCCTCGATCATGGCCCTGCGGTCCATTCCGTCGGGGTCGCTGAGGTAACGCGGCTCGACGATGGGCTTGGCCAGGGGGTCGGCGGACCGGAGCGTGATCTCGCCTCGGCTCTTGGGTTGCAGCAGGACTGTGCCGATGACCGCGGCGTGTGCGTCGGCGGCGATCAGGCCTTCGTCGAAGAACGGGGCCGGTCCGAAGATGAGTTCGAGGTCCGGCAGCGGCAGATCCTCGCGGCTCCGGATGAAGCCGTATGCCTCCGCGACGTTGGAGGTGAGCATGCCGCGTCGGCGCGCGAGATAGTTGATGAGTTCGGGAATCTTCTCGGCGTGGAACAGGGAGTCCTTCTCGGTCTTCCATCCGATGAGGGCGGCCAGGTGGTCGAGGAGGTTCTGCCCGACGTCCGGCGAGTGGTGCCGGACGGTGATGCCGTGGGCTGCGAGCTGCTCCTTGTCTCCGATGCCGGAGAGCATCAGCAGCTGCGGTGTGTTGATGGCTCCGCCGGACAGAACGACTTCCTTGTGTGCGCGCACCGTATGGGTGACGCCGTCGGAGGTGTATTCGACGCCGACTGCGGCGCTGCCCTCGAAAAGAACCCGGGTGGCCTGTGCCTCGGTGAGGACGGTGAGGTTGGTGCGCTTCTTCGCCGGGCGAAGGTAGGCGTCGGCGGTGCTCCAGCGGGCGCCGCGTTTCTGGTTGACCATGGTGCGGCTGAAGCCCGTGGGTTCGGGCAGGTTGGGTGTTTCCACCGAGTAGCCGGCTTCCTCGACGGCGGAGAGGAAGGACGAGGTGAGCGGGCGTGAGCTGCGCTGGTGGGACACGATCAGCGGCCCGCCGGTGCCGGCGTCCAGTTCGGTTGTGCCCTCGATGTTCTCGATCTTGCGGAAGTATCCGACGAGGTTGCGGAACGACCACGAGTCGTCGGAGTTGGCCGCCCACTCGTCGTAGTCGGCGGCGAATCCGCGTACCCACATCATGGCGTTCATCGACGACGAGCCGCCGAGCATCTTGCCGCGCGGCCAGTAGATGCTGCGGTCGCGTAGCCCCGGCTGCGGTTCGGTGAGGTAGTCCCAATCGACCTCGGTACGAAAGAGTTTGGAGAACGCGGCGGGGATGTGGGCGAACTTGTTCTTGTCTTCCGGGCCTGCCTCGAGCAGGATCACGCTGTTGCGGGGATCGGCGCTGAGCCGGTTGGCCACCACTGCGCCGGCCGAGCCCGCGCCCACGACGATGTAGTCGGCGGTTGTGTTCTGTGTGCTCATGATTGTCCTCAGGGTTCGTCGGCAGCTGTCGTTGGACGCTGCTCAGCCGCGCAGGGCGGAGGCGAATATTGCCGGGAGTTTGGTCCAGGACGGTGCTCCGGCGAATGCGGTGAGCAGTTTCCCGGTCGATGCTGCGGTTTTGTTGGTGACGAACCACGGCGGCTTGGGGGAGATGGACATCTCTCCGCTGATCAGCGACCTCGACAGTGGGCGGAAGGGTCCGCGCACCACGGTCCGTTCGGCACCGTCGATCAGTAATGCGTTGTGCACGATGCCGATTCCGCTCTGCACATCGTCGACGGTGTGGCCGGGGAACGCGCCCCAGGTGGCCGATGCGGTGAGGAATCCGAGGGCGGTCCAGGCATTGACGGCGATGGTGCCGTACCTCAGGTCTGCAAGCATGGAGTCGAACTTCTCACCGAGTTCCTTGATGGTGCTCGGCGTGCCGATGATGTTGATGCCGAGGGTGCCGGTGAACTCCTCGTTGGCCGTCTGGACGGCCTTGGCGGCGAATGCTGCTCCGCTGTAGGGCAACTCGATGACGCCCATGACTGGTGCGAAGTACTCGGTCTGCAGGAGCGGTGCGTACTCGCCCGGATCGAGGTCGGTGATGAGCACCCGGCCACCGCCGTCGCCGAGCCGTTCGGCAGACGGGTACGTGGCGGTGGCGTCGGACACCCGTCTGTCGCTGCCCGGGTAGTACGGGGCGCGGGCCGGTGCCCGGTCGAGTGCGGCGCGCAGGGCTGCGATGAACTCGTCGCGCTGCTTCCATTCCGAGGACAGCACGACGACCTGCGAAGCGACACAGTTGTATCCGCTGTTGTGCAGTCGCTGGGTGGCTACGTGTTCGGCTTGGAACTCGATGTCCGCGCGGCTCCACTCGCCCGGCAACACGATGGTGGGCGAGACGCCACCGAGTTCACTGGAGATCTCCTTGGTCAGGATCGGCCGGTTCGCCGCCTTACGGGCGGCACCGTCGGGTCCCGGGCCGAAGACGATGGCGTCGTGGGTGATTGCGCTGCCCGTCATATGGACGTGGTCGACGCGATCGTGGTTGACCAGGTAGGTGCCGACGTCGGCTCCACCGGTGAGCAGACGCAGCGCGCCGATGTCCACCAGTGGGGCGAGGATCTTCTCGAAGACCGGCAGCAGTGGGTCCATGATGGGGTTGAGCTTGAGCGCGACGACGCGGTTGAAGGCGATCAGTTCGTAGAGGGCGTCGAGCGGGGCGATCGAGGTGATGTTGCCCGCGCCCAGGACGACGCCGACGCCCGCGGTGCGCGTCGGGTCGAGTTGGGCGAGGCCTGCGGTGCGCTGTGCGGTGGCACGGTCGATTCCCGGCCGGAGCCACACCTCGGCACTGAACCCGTTGAGCAGTAGCTTCTCGAAGTTGTTGAGCGGCAACACCGATACGGTCGTTCGTCCGCCCGGGGCTGTTCCGAACTTCGCTCCGGCCAGCGGGCTACCGCCTGCCTCGAGCGCGGAGAGGGTGTGCGCGAGCGTGCCGAGACCGCCGAGAAACGAGTACGGGCCGGAGAGCCATTCCTCACCGAGCAGGTTGGACGAGGGGTCGAGGCCCTTGACCGACGCCGCGGCGGTCACCCATTCCTGCGCGTGCGTCGTGGTGAGGGCGTGCATGCGCTCGAGCAGTGCCCGGCGGTCTGCCAGGCCGAGCCTGCCCCAGGTCTGCTCGCCTGCGTCGAGGTCGGCAAGAGCGGTATCGACCGCCAGGGAGGCGTCCGGTCCGTTCGTCGGTACAGGCTGCAGATGCGGGGTGGCTTCGCTGGTCAACTTTTCGTCTCCACTCGTCGTTCGGATACACGGCTTCGAGTGTGATTCTGGTCGCATTCGGGGCGGCAGGCTATGGGCCGCCGCTGTCAATCGAGCGCAGCGGATTGTGCCGCCGCACAGTTCGGGTGTGGTGTGGCTTACATCGGCCGGGCTATGGTTCAGTCATGACCACCACCGAGTCCGCTCTGCATCCGTCACCGACCGAGCTGGCGGCGGCGATGCTCGACGACGTCGACGAGCTGGCGAGCGAACTGGTCCGGCGCATCCTGGGAGCCGAGCATGCCTATCTGGAGGCGACGCTGCTCACCGCGGATCAACTTCACGAAGCGTCTCGCAGCAATCTGGCCTCGATGTTGGGCAAGCTGTCCGGGCGTGCACCGGTTCGGCTCGAGTCGGCGCAGCAGGCGGGCAGGCTCAAGGCCGAGCAAGGTGTACCGCTGGCGGCATTGCTGCACGCGTTCCGGCTCGGTGGTCGGCTGGTCTGGGACGAGTTGATGGTGCGTTCGCACGGCCGGGCGAGCCACGCGCTGCTGGACATGGCGGCGCAGGTGTGGGCATTGGTCGACGTGTATTCCGACGAGGCGGCCGAGGCGTATCGAGAGAGCGCCGATATGCGAGCCCGCGAGAGCGCCGAAGCCCGCGGCCGGCTGATTCGGGTGCTGTTCGCCGATCATGCCGCGAATCCGGCCGCGGCGGCGGATGCCCTGCGTGCGTTCCGAATTCCGGATCGCGGCTTTTTTGCTGTGGTTTCCCAGGAACCCTCGTCGACGGGACTCGGTATCGAAGGCGTCGTCGCTCGGTTGCGGGCCGCGGGAACCGAGTCGGTGTGGGATGCCGAGGTGGACGGCAGCATCGGATTGTTCTGTGCCGCTCGGGAATCCGACATCGATACAGCACTGGCCACTTTCGGAGAACTGTGCCCGGGGCGGATCGGTGTCAGTTCGGTGTTCCGGTCTCCGTCGGGAATCGGTGACGCCGTGGGGCAGGCCCGTCTGGCCCGGTCGTGCAGCTTTCCCGATTCTGTGCCGTCGACGCCGGTGCGCTACGACTCGGTACCGGTGCCGTTACTGCTCGCGCGCGACCCGAAATCCGGCCGTATCGCGGCCCGTCAGATTCTCGGCGATCTGTTGGCGTTGCCCCGCGCCGAGCGGACGAGTCTGCTCGCCACTCTCGATGCGTGGTTCTCGTGCGGTGGCTCCACCAAGGATGCCGCGGAACAGCTGCACTACCACCGCAATACGGTGTTGTACCGATTGCGGCGTATCGCCGAACTCACCGGTCGCGACTTCCGTGATCCCGTGCAGGCCGCCGAACTCTATGTCGGGCTTCGAGCCCACCAACTACTGACCTGACGGGTCAGTGGCTGGCCAGCACGACGTCGAGGATTCCCGTTCCCAGCGGTACCGGAACGCAGGACGGCTGACGTGCATTCGCGGGGTCGAGTGCGTTGAGCGCCAGACGCAGCGCGGTCGGGTCGTAGGTGAACGTGAAGTGGGCGACCTCGGTGTCGGGGCACACGTCCTGGATCACGATGTTGTGCGCTCCCGGATCTCGCAGCAGCGCATTGGTATACGGCTGAATGACCTCGTCGACCTTGGTGGCGATCGAGGTGTAGTCGACGCCGGGGACGGTGTCGCCGCCGGCGTTGAGGTTTTCGAGAAAGTCCGATCCGGCCATCAACTGGGCGAGGCCAGGGCCGAATTCGTCGGCTACCAGACCGGTCGCGCCGGGCACGGCCTGGACGACGGGGGCGACTCCGTACATGGTGCCGCCGTAGGTCGGTGACGCGATTCCCACCCATCGGTCGACGACATCGGCCCCTCCGAGCCTGTTGACGAAGTATCGGGCGACGGCAGCACCCTGCGAGTAGCCCACCACGTCCACCGCCGCGGCGCCGGTCGCGTCGAGGATGGTTGCCGTCATCGATTTCAGTTGTGCTGCACTGTCTTCGATGACGCCGTAGCCGTTGGACTTACCGTCCGGCGACGCGCCGTAGTTGATCGCGAAGACGCAGAAGCCCGCGGCCTGCAGGATGGGGGAGAAGCCGGCCCAATCGGAGTAGGCGGTGGCGTCGGTGCCGTGGACGAGAACGACAGGATTGGGGTGCTCGGCAGAGGGCACGCAGCTCATGTCGTTGGCCCCGGGCGGGGCGGCGTCGCGGTTGGTCGACGCGTACCGAATGGCATCGGCGTGGTCGGGTTGCGGCGGTGCAGCTGCGATGGGCATGAGCGGGCCGGCATGTGCGAGTGGTGCCGCTTGGGTCGACAAGGCCGACAGTGCAGCGGTGAGTGCGACGACGAGAAGAATCAGACTTCGGCGTGGTCCGCGCATGATCACACGGTATTCCTGCAGTTGTGAAATGTCCCTACGAATTCGGACATGAACGCATAAAAGTCACAACAATAGTTCTGTAGCGATTTTTGTGTCGCATGCCGATTGCCGACCGAGCTACCGGTGACGGCGAGGGTGCAGACGCAGGGGATCGATCGAAAGACGGGTTTACCGCCGACAAGGAAAACGTGGAGCCGGTGACGGGAATCGAACCCGCCTCTCAACCTTGGGAAGGTCGCGTTCTACCAATGAACTACACCGGCGTGTGGTGCGGCGTCCAGATTAGCAGGGTGGCCCGACGTCGATGCGTACACCGTGCAGCAGGGCCTGGGCGTCCTCGGCCGGCACCGGTTCGGAGAAGAGGTAGCCCTGAGCGCGGGTGCAGCCCAAGGCCACCAATGTGCTCCTGGCACTCTCGGTTTCGACGCCCTCGGCGATGATGCTCAGGCCGAACGCGTGCGCGAGCCCGATGATCGACTGGACGATCGCGAGGTCGTCGGTCGCTCCCGATCCGAGGTCGGTGACGAACGCGCGGTCGATCTTGAGCGCGTCGACGGGCAGTTCCTTGAGGTGTGACAGTGAGCTGTATCCGGTACCGAAGTCGTCGATCGCCACCTGCACGCCGAGGTCCCGCAGTTCTCGGAGAGTCACTCGAGTACGCGAAAGATCCTGTACGACGGCCACTTCGGTGATCTCCAGGCACAGGTTGCAGCCCGCGATCGAGAATTCGTCGAGGGCGCTCGCCACGGTGGCCGCAAAGCCGGTGGTGACCAGCTGTACGGGCGAGATGTTCACGCGCATCACGATGTCGAGGCCGGGGATGTCCCGTTGCCACGCCGCCAAGGTCCGGCACGCGTGGTCGAGAACCCACCGACCGAGCTCGCCGGCGAGGTTCGTCTCCTCCGCCACTGGAATGAAGGCCGACGGTGGTAGCAGCCCGCGGGTGGGGTGACGCCACCGAACCAGTGCCTCCACCGCAGTGATGCGCCCGGTGACGAGGTCGACCTCGGGTTGGAAGTGCAACGTCAGCGAGTCGCCTGCAATGGCGTCACGCAGATGGATCTCGACGTCGTTGCGGAGTTCGGATTGCGCGTGCATCTCGTCGGTGAACAGCGAGATGTGATGTCCACCAGCACGCTTGGCCACCAGAGCGGCTTGCCCTGCTTGCCGGAGCAGAGAGTCGGCGGTGTGGGTGCCGGGCTCGCCGAAGGCGATTCCGATGCTGGCGCTGCGACCGATTCTCTCGACACCGAGAGTGACCGGTGCCTGTATCGACTCGGCGATCGTGCGGGCACGGTCGGTGGCGACGCGGTGCGAGCACGGGCCCGCCAGGACCACGACGAACTCGTCGCCGCTCAGGCGGGCCGCGAGACTCGCCGATTCGTCGACGAACGCCTGCAGGCGTTCGGCGACAGCCTGGAGATACTGGTCGCCGGCGAGGTGTCCGAGAAAGTCGTTCAGCGCCTTGGTGCGGTCCAGGTCGATGTGCAACACCGCCACCGGACCGGGCATCGACGGATCGAGTCGGTCACGGAGGTGCTGCGTGAGTGCGGTGCGGTTCGGGAGTGAGGTGAGACCGTCGTGCAAGGCCGAGAACCTGATCTGTTCCTCGGCACTGACTCGCGCCTGCAACTGCGACAGCAGAGCAGCAATTGCTTTGAGGGCGTTCAGTTCTGCCTGGGACCAACTTCGGTCTCCCACTTTGATGAAGCCCAGAATCCCGGTGGTGCGTTCGGAGTGCAGCAGCGGCACGACGGCCATCGAGGTGGCGCTCAATCCCGAGGCGGTCTCGACGCGTCGGCGATAGTCCTCCTGCTCCGGGTCGGGCCGAAACACTGCCGGTTCGGACAGTGTTTCGGCCATCGCGAAGACCGAGTCGGCCTCGTCGAAGTAGACGACGGCCAGGGGGTCGGGATCGGGCACGCTCAGGCGCGGTGGCCATTCCGCGGTGAGTCTGGTTGCCCGGGCATCGAAATCGTGGTGCCGGAGAAAGCTGAAATCGATGCCGAGGTAGTCCACGAGCTGACGCAGTACCGACAGGTATGCTTCTCGCACCGTCGCCGCGTCGACGCCCATGAGTTCGGTGGCGACGCCGGTGACGAGGACCTCGAGTGTCCGACTGTTCTCCAGGGCCCTACTCCCGCCTCTCGTCGACGCGGTCTCGTGAACCGCTCCTGTAGACGCAGTGCAGGACTGTTCCCCCTGGTCTATGCCGGACTCTACCCCGGTAAGGACGCCGAAACCGCGACTCTGCGACTGTATATCGCGCCTCGTGGCGCAGTGCCGAGCCGCAACACCAGAGCGATCGACTCGGCCTCGTCCAGATCCGCCAACGTCCGCAGCTCGAAGTTCAACTGCTGCAACGTCTCTGCGTGGGTCGGAGACAATTCTCGGTGCTCGTCCATCGTGCGCGCGTAGAGGAACGGTGGTGAGACGGGTTGAACTGCCAGTGCGTGCAGATGTGAAGTCACCCAAACGTTCTCCGTTGCAAATCCACCCCGGATGTAATGCGCCGGAGTCGATCCGGGCACCACGATCACTGCGAGCGCGGAGCTCGCCGATACCCGATCGCGCATGTCGGTGGCCAGAGCAGCGCCTGCGTTCCAGGCAGCCACGAGCGCCATGACGTCGGGCCGCCCGATGATGTCCAGCGTGGACAGGTCTGCGGCGTCGATGCCGAGGCTGGCGACGTCGATGCCCCGATCCGGGTCCGGATCGCCTGCCCAGCGCAGTTCGGAGAACATCTCTCGGTGCAGATGCGGCGTGAGATACCGAATCCGATCGGCGGCCGCGAGAATGTCTGCTGCCGCGGTGATGGACTCGCGCGTCGTCAACAGCACGGCACGTCCGCCTTCGGCGGCTGCGGCCGCAACGAGATCGGCGACCACCGCATCGTCCAGCGTCGACGGTGACCCGAGCTCGCGGTCCGTGGATCGGGTGAGCACGGCGTCGAGGAGGCGTCGATCGGTGATCGGTCCGGCGGTACCGTCGCGCAACGAGAGCTCGACCGCCTCGTCGGTGATCTCGATGCCGGCGAGCATGCCCTGGGCGGCGGCGGCCACCCGCGCGTTGAATCCGGCTGCGCCCACAGCGACGAAGCTGCCGCGGTACGCGATATCGAGGGTGGACGTTCGTGATCGGTCGACGTCGACCCGGAAGGTCGGCCCGTTCGAGGAGAAGGTCCACGGCTGACTGTTTCCGCCGGAAGGCGCTCGTCGTGCCGCTTCGAGTATCGAGTCATGGGAATCCACACTCTGCGGACCGGCCGCATCACCCGAGATCTGTCTGCGGGTGGGGGCCGGCGTGTTCAGCCCGTCGAGGTGCACCTCGAGATCGATGCGGATACGTCCGGACGGTAGGTGCGCTCCGGTCCCGAATCGTCGGACCGCCGCGGCGATGGTGGCACCCCCGAGTTGGACGTCGCCGCCCAGCTGGGGCCACGTCTCGATCGTTTCGCCCACCTCCACCATCGAGGCCGCCATCCGAGCCGAGAGCAGGGAGGCGTCGAGCTGATCGAGCACGATGGGAATCTTGTCGCGGGTTCCGAGTCCGTGCAGACCGGCGGACTCGATGTCGCCGAGTACGCCGTGAAACACCGGGCGCTGTGGTTCGAGGTCGAATCGCTCGACGTCCAGCAGACCTCGATCGGAGGTCTCCATCAGTACGGGGATTCGACGCGACCTGGCCGCCTCTCGTGCCCGGACCTTGATGTCGAGGGAGTCGCATTCCTCGACGAGCAGGTCGAGTCCGTCGAAGAACTCGTCGATCGTGGTCTCGTCGATCCCGTTCCGGAAGACCTCCACCGTCAGGTAGGGATCTATTTCGGCGATTCGCCGGGCGGCGACGATCGCTTTGTTGACACCCAGATCGATGATCGACGCCGGAATCCTGTTGAGGTTCGACAGTTCTATCTCGTCGAAATCCGCGAGGCGAAGAGTTCCGCAGATTCCCTCGAGTGCGAGAGTGTGCGCAATGGCGTGTCCGACGCTCAAACCGATGACGCCGATCGTGAGATCTCCCAATTTCTGCTGTTCCTCGAGAGTTATCTTGTTTCTGTTTCGGTCCAGTCGGAGGTGCCGATACGAATTCGGACCGAGAACGGCGACGACGGTATTGCGCCACGGGAAATAGACCCACCTGTCGCTTTCGTCGAGAAGGCTCTGCTCAGGGCTCGGCAACAATGCATGCAGTCCGGCTCGCTGGGTGGCGCGTTCGTCGCGAACGGTGATCGAGGTGTCACCCCGCAGCTCGTCCAGGGCGGCCCGCTGTGTGGCGACCGTCTCGTCGAATATCACAGGCTGCCAGCTGTATTCGGCAGTGATGGGAATCGTCACGACGCCACCGCCGAGTGCAGGTTCTTCGACGTGCCGTGCTGTGCGAGCAGCGAGACCGTGTTGCGTTTCATGCGCCGCCACGTTTCGAGTTCGGCATCGAACGCGAGAGTCGTTCGGTCCCACCAGAACACCTCGGTCCGGTATCGGTCGTCGGGGTAGGGCACCGGTTCGATGTGCGTTGCGATCGCTGCTCCGGTGCGCAGCCACGCGGCGCGGACGTGGGAGGCGGCAGTGGCCAGCGCGTAACGAGCGCCCAGCAGTGCTGTGCTGTACGCCGGTGACTGCGCGATCATGGTGGTGACGGCGCGGCCGCGGGGTGCTCCCGGGGCAACCCACGCCGACTTGATCTCGACGACCCCGTCCTCGATGCGGCTGTCGAGCATCGCGCGAACGCGATGACGGCCCTCGGGATGCGCGGCGAATTCGACGAGTGCGTGTGATTGATCGGCCGAAGAATACGGCCCTTGAACGCGAACGCCGCCGAGGATCGTTCCGGTTCGGTCGAGAGCGGCGAAGAACAATGCGGTGGTCCCGCCGTCGCGAATTGCCGATATCTCGAGCGCTGGTGTCACGTCGTGGCGTCGGTAGCTTTCTTCGGCACCGTCGAGAAATTGCGTCCACAAAGCGGGACTTCGGGTGGGAGTCGTGGCCAGAATGTGGCACTGGGAGGGATGATCGAAGTACGAAGGAACGTCGATTCGAATGCGCTTGGGTCGAATGTACATAGGGGCTCTTCCTGAGGGAGTGTCACCGAATGTGAGAGGTGTGACCGATCGATTGTCCGACTGTTCGGTCCGCACGTACCTGTGGAAGTGGTCACTCGGGTGCTTCGCGTAAGGCCCGTGAGGACCAGTAGCCTGCAGTGGTGCTGCTCTCCGACCGTGACATTCGTGCCGAAGTGACCCTGGGCAACCTGGCGATCGATCCCTTCGATCCGTCGATGGTGCAGCCGTCGAGCGTCGATGTGCGACTCGACAAGCTGTTCCGGGTGTTCAACAACACCCGGTACACCCACATCGATCCGTCCCAGCAGCAGGACGAGCTGACGACGTTGGTGGAGCCACGAGCGGGTGAGCCGTTCGTTCTTCATCCGGGGGAATTCGTCCTCGGTTCCACTCTCGAACTGACGACGTTGCCGGATTATCTGGCGGGTCGACTCGAGGGGAAGAGCTCTCTGGGCCGGCTGGGACTGCTCACCCACTCGACGGCAGGATTCATCGACCCGGGATTCAGCGGTCACATCACGTTGGAGCTGTCCAACGTCGCCAACCTGCCGATCACGCTGTGGCCGGGAATGAAGATCGGGCAGCTGTGCCTGTTCCGGCTGTCGTCACCCTCGGAGAATCCGTACGGCAGCGCCGCGGTGGGCTCCAAGTATCAGGGGCAGCGTGGTCCCACTCCGTCGAAGGCGTATCTGAACTTCATCCAGTCGGACGTGACATAGACCAACATTCGGTCTGTTTTGTTGGACGAAACCTGGTGAGTTCCCGGTTGTGGCGGTATTCTGGTGCTCGAACGTGGGTTGGGGCCTACCAGAATGAGGTTTCTCGTGTCCGCGGTACCCGATCCGTCCGTGCTCGGCGCTTCCTTGGGGTCGAGTGGCGTCCGCAGTGTGATCAGCGACAGCTCGGGTGTCGACACGGTGCTCCACGTCCTCGAACCGGTTGCCACCGGGCCCGCGCCCAACGGTCTCGCCCCGGATCCCTGGGATGCCGTCGTCGCATCGGTGCACAGCACGGCAGACGAATACGCGTCCGCTCGCTACTACCCGGTGCTCGCCCTCCGCGAGAGCGATCCCGACACGGCCTTTCGAGAGGACTTCTCCGACGGCATCGTGCTCGTATCCGAACTGGGTGCGCAGCTGGGCGCGTTACGAGAAACCGGAGTGCTCGCCGGTGAGCGTTGCGTCGCGCTGTTCGACGTCGGCGCATCCGGCACCAGCGTGTCGGTGGTCGACGTCGAGTCCGGTCGCGTTCTGGCCTCGCATCGCACCGAAGAACTCCGTGGCGACGACTGCGACCGTGTGCTCAGCGACCACCTGATCGAGACGTTCGGCGCGGCGGAAGCGTTGACGGTGGCAGCTCGTCGACAGCTCGTGCACGACGTCCGAGACGGCAAACACCAGCTGTCGATCCTGCGCAGCGTTTCTGTCGTCGGGCCGTTCGTCGGCGGTCGCGCCTCGTTGTGGCGACACGACCTCGACGAGCTCATCGGCGACGCCGTTCGTGCGGCAGTCTGCACTGCCGTCGACGTGCTCGAGTCCGTCGCCGCGATCGGCGTTCACGTGGAGGCAATCGTCGCAGTCGGCGGCGGTGCCAACATGCAGATCGTCCGGCAGACACTGTTCGACGCCGTGTCGGTGCCCGTCTACGTTCCGGAACGACCGGAATTGTTGGCCGCCCGTGGGGCAGCCGGGATCGCGCGGACCGTGGGAGCCAGGCCTGCACCGGCCCCTGCCGTGACCGCCGTGACCGCCGTGCCCTCCCGTCGTCCGCGGCACAGCGGCAGCCCGTCGAGGCGAATGGCCAGGGCAGCGAAGTCCCGCCGCGTCGGGGGCGCACTTGCCGCGCTCGTTGCGGTGTGCGTGGCCGGAACCGTGGTCGCGGCAGCGGCCCGGACCACCGACGACACCCCCGAACCGTCGATCGCGACCTCGCAGAACGCGTCGCCCTCCGCCCGATCGCAGGCTGTGATGCCGGCGGTGGACGGCTCACCGTCCGTGTCGACGCCGCCCTCGGTGCCGGCCACGGACGTGGCCCCGTCGTCCTCGACGTCTCCGACATCCGGAGTCTCGACGTCCTCTCCTGCACCCACCTCGCCGAACGGTGCCGAGTCACCGCCTCCAACCCGCACGATTCCTGACGTCACTGTTCTTCGGCCCGCGCGTGAGGGCACTCGAGTTCCGACGACGACCACGGCTCCGACCACCACGACGGCTCCGACTCACCCCACGACCACCACTGCGCCGACCACCACTGCGCCGACAAGCACTGTGCCGGTCGCAACAACGTTGCCGCACACCACCACTCGCGCCTCGACCCCGACGAAACCCACGATTACCACGCCTCGGCGACCGTAGACACCGCCGTTCGTTTCGCCGTGGCGGCGATAGATCTACGGTTTCGACCGCCACGGGGCAGCGTCCTCGAGGCAGGATGGTCGGTATGGAGTCACAGACCGAGCGCGAAGACAAGTTCGATGTCGATGCAGACTTCGAGTTCCCCTCCCTCACCTCGCTCGTTCCTGCCGACGGCGCGGCGGTGGAGACCGACACCGAACTGGTCAGCGAGTACTTCGACACCACCGGTCACGATCTGCTGCGTCGGGGAATCACCCTTCGGCGACGCACCGGAGACTCCGACAACGGTTGGCACGCAAAGGTTCCTGCGGAGAAGGCGCGAACCGAGATCAGGCTTCCACTCGGTCACGGCGACCCGCAGGTCGTGCCCGACGAGCTGGCCGACGTACTGCGCGGGGCGGTCATGGGCAGGCAGTTGTCGGCTGTCGCCACCCTGACGACGCGTCGGAAGATTCGTACCGTCACCGATGCAACCGGAGCCGTCGTGGCCGAATTCGCCGACGACGCGGTGTCGGTCGTCCTGATCGGCGGCGCGACCGGGCCGCAGTGGCGTGAGGTGGAAGTCGAGCTCGGGCCGGCCGGCTCGGAATCGTTCCTGAAGAAGGCGAGCAAGGTGCTTCGCGCGTCGGGTGCGACGCCGTCGGCACATCCGTCCAAGTTGAATCGTGCGCTGTCGGTGGTTCGGGAGGAGCCGGCGCACGACGGGCTTCGGCTGCTCGTCGATTATCTCGACGAGCAAGCGCAGGCCATCGTGGCCGGCGACGTGTATCTGCGCCGCGGACTGGATCCGATTCACTCCACGCGGGTGGCCATCAGGCGCTATCGGAGTACGCTTCGCGTCTTCGGCAGCGTGTTCGAGGACGAGCCCGCGGCCGCACTCGAAGCCGAATTGTCTTGGTATGCAAGCCTGCTCGGCGAGGTGCGAGATCGGCAGGTGCAGCGGGCGCGGTTTGCAGCGGCGCTGCGAGACCTTCCGTCGGAACTGGTTCTGGGCCCGGTGGCGTCGCGTATCGAGAACGACCTGCTGGCCGAGCAGATCCGCCACCGCGAAGCTGCGATGGCGGAGCTCGACGGCGAACGGTATCGAGAGTTGCTCACGACCGTGGCTGCCTGGTCGAGGGGATTGCCGATCGACGGCGAGGTGAGCGAGCGGTTGCTGATCAAGCTGGCGCGCAAGGCCGGTAAGAAGGCCGTAGACCGCACCGAGAAGGCTGTGCGAGGCACCGACGACGAGCAACTGCACCGCGCGAGGAAGGCCTCGAAGCGGGCTCGGTATGCGGCCGAGTTGGTGGCACCCGTCGTGGACAAGAAGGTGTCCAAGTCGAATATCAAGAGATACAAGCAGATTCAAGAAGTTCTGGGCGAGCATCAGGATGCCGTCATCGCGGCGGAGATTCTGCGCACCCTCGGGGCTCGAGCGGGAACCGCCTCCGGCGAGAACGGGTTCACGTTCGGACTGCTCTTCGAGCGTGAGCGCCGTGCAGCCGAACTGGCTCGTGACGAGGCGAGCAAGCTGGAGTTCTGACCCCGGCACACAAACCGTCGTTTTCCCCGTTTAGGCCCTCGAAGTGTACTGTGAGGCCGAATCGAGTTGGGGGGTCGACGGGTATGTCCGTTGCGTTGGGCGTTCACGTCGGAACCGACGAGATCGCGGCCGTCTTGGTCGAAACCGATCTGCCGGGTCTGGGCCCGGTCACCTCGCGACCCGTGTCGATCGCCGCTGCCCCCGGCGGAATCGGTGACGCCGTTGCGACGGTTCTCGGAATCATGCGTGTACAGGCAGCTCAACGAGACCTGATCGTCGACGGTGCCGCCGTGGTCTGCGACAACCTTCTGCACGGCGAGATCGTTCGGGCCGCGCTGGCCGACCACCGCGTCGTCGACGTCGAGGTCTTGGCGATGGACGATCCGCGGTTGCCCGACGAGTACCCGTTGGACGTGGCCGCCGCCGTCGTCGGTGCCGCGTCCAGGACGGGCCGTCCGCCGGGTGACGAGATCGCTGCGGGGCAACCCGGCTTGGACGATCGGGCCGAAGAATTCGATGCTGCGTCGCGGGGATCTCGATGGACCATGGTCGGATTGGGTGTGGCCGTGCTGGCTGCTCTGAGTGGCGCAACCGTGTGGGCGTTCTCCTCACCCGCGCCGACTCAGGACGCAGTACTCGATACCGCAGATTCCAGCATCGCCCCATCGGTGCCCGGTCGGCCGGCGTCGAGCGCCGGGCCGGTTGTTCCTGTGGCTGGGCCGTCCGCGGTTCCACCGATCGGCGCGGGTGTTCTGGATGTATCGACCGCCGGCTCCGGGTCGGGAGGCATCTGGATCGACGCGTTCCCGGCGGCGGCCCCGAGTGCGACGTCGAACGCACCGAGCTCGTCGTCGACGGGACGGGAGAACTCGGGTGGCGGCAATTCCGCCCCCGGTGGTCGGGATACGAAAACAGAGATCTCGACGCCCGAGACCGAGACTCCGCCGACCGACGACGAAACCACAGCTCCCACCGATACGAACGTCCCAGATCCCACGGAACCGGGTCCGACCGAACCCACGGAGCCGACGGAGCCCACGGAGCCCACGGAGCCGACGGGGCCGACCGAGCCCGTGGAGCCCGCGGAGCCTTCGGGGCCGACGGATTCCGAGCCCGCGCCTCGGACGGAGGAACCACCTGTCACCGATCCGGCCGAGTGACGATTTCATCGATAATCCGTTGTGAGCGAGCGGGTTCGCTACTTCGAAAAGTCCGTGGTGTGACAGGTGTGTGAATTCGACTCGGACACCTGAACTTCTGCTCGAGCCTGGCTACCATCGGGTGATCGACCAGTAGACGGTGAGTTCTCGATGACCGACAAATCCGCAGTAGAACCGGTGACGCGCACGACCATCGACAGGGCGGTGGGTGTCCTCATTGCCTTGCGCGGCTGCAGTCCGGATGAGGCGTTCGCCGAATTGGCAGCGCACAGTTTCCGTTTCGATGTTCCTCTCGTGCAGTCGGCTCGGTCCATCGTCACTGCGGCACGAGGAATGGACTCCGACAACGGCGTGGGCTGTGCCGCGATGTCGTCGGCGCAGGAGGAGTGGGGCTCGTTGCTCGCCGACCGTCGGGACGGGTTCGGGCACGTCGCCTGACCCAATTCGTCGCCCGAGTTGTTGTAACGAATCCCAAAACAAACCGAAAGTTGAATAGAGCAGGGCATTTACCGACTCCTCGACGGTTCGAGGCGCTACGATCGCCAGGTCGGAGTAGCTAGGCGAGTCGAGGGAACATGAGATCTGTCCTTGGTGTCTCGGTGGGTTCAGCCATTGCCAGGGGTGTAGCCCTGGATGCGTCGGACGAGTCGGTCCGTTCTGCGCACGTCGTGCGATCGTTCGATCCGGACGACCATCTGCAGGTCGCGCTCGATCTGTTGGATTCGATGTCGCGGGATCAGATGGTGGATCGACCGGACATCGTTCTCGCCGTCCCGGACGATCCCGGTGCGCGCGGACGCACGTCGGCATATTCGATGTACGAGGCCGATCGTCTGCTGGTGGCGTCGGAGCTCGGGGCACAACTTCGGTATCTACGCGGCACGGGGATGCTCGAGGGTGCGCGCACCGTGGCCGTGTGCGACATCGGGGCGTCGGGAACCACCGTGTCCATTGCCGACCCCGCCACGGGAGCGGTGCACAGTTCGGTCCGCACCACGTTGTTCGGCGGGATCGGGTGTGACGCCCAGATCTCACGTTACCTTCTGTCCGTCTACGGGGCAGACGAATTGGCCTCGGAGCGGGCCCGCGCGGCGTTGCTGGTGTCCGTTCGCACGGCACGCGAACAGCTGTCACGCCTGCGGGTGGCCGAGGTCACCGGGCCGTTCGTCGGCGGACCGGTCCGGTTGTGGCGCAACACGTTCGACGATGTTCTCGAGCGCAGTATCCGATCACTGGAAGATTGGGTGGCCAGCATCATCGTCGACGCACCCTGCGCCGTGAATGCGTTGGTGATGGTGGGCGGATGCGCCAACCTGCCGTCGCTTCGTCGGATGTTTCGACGCGATCTGATGTTGCCCGTCATCGCGCCTGCCAATCCCGAGTCCCTCACTGCGCACGGGGCGGCCCTGATGGCGATCGATGCGGTCGCGTCGCGCCAACACCGTCCGCGCGGCGCGACGAGCAGTGCGTCGGTGCTGACTCAGCCGGCCGCGATGGTGGGCATGGTGGGGTACCGGGACGCCCCGCGGCACCGTTCTGCCTGAGCCCCTTCCTGGCCAACGTGCGTCGTCGTTGGGTAGGTTGCTCGGGTAATGATGAACAGTAGGGACGAGACGGTGGGGCAACAGTGGCAGAGCAGGTAGCGGAGTCCGGCGCAGCAGCATCCGATGCGGGAGCATTCGATCCGGCGGAGCACGCGCGCAGCATGGTCGGGTATCACTACCGCACCGAGGACTACTACGAGGTGGGCCGCGAGAAGGTTCGCGAGTACGCCCGTGCCGTTCAGGATTTCCACCCCGCCCACTGGGACGGCGATGCCGCAGCAGCGCTGGGCCACAGCGCTCTGGTGGCCCCGCTGACGTTCATGTCGTTGGTCGGCACTCTGGCGCAGAAGAAGCTGTTGCAGTCCATCGCCGAGGGCTACGACCTCAGCCAGATTCTGCAGACCGATCAGGTGCTGGTGTTCCAGAAGCCGATTCTGGCCGGTGACCAGTTGACCTGCGATGTCTCCCTCGACGCGTTCAAGACGGTCATGGGTCGAGACATGATGATCACCAAGAACGTCGTGTCCAACCAGAAGAACGAACTGGTGCAGACCACGTACACCACGCTGCTCGTCGGGCGATCCGGCGAGATCGATCCGGCCATCTCCGAGGCGGCTCGCAACATCGTGATGTTCGGTGCGACGACCGACACCAGCAGTGCCGAGGCGAGTGAGCACGACACCCTGTCCACTCCGCAGGAACACGAGCCGCTCATCGTCGAGGAGTACCGGGGTCAGCCCACTCGGAAGTTCGACGAGGTGAATGTCGGCGACGAGTTGCCCTCGCGCACTGTGCGTTTGACTCGCGGAGATCTGGTGAACTACGCCGGCGTCGCCGGTGACGCGAACCCGATTCACTGGGACGAGAAGTTCGCCAAGATGATCGATCTCGAGAACGTCCTGGCGCACGGCATGCTCACCATGGGTGTCGGCGGCGGATTCATCAGCGAGTGGCTCGGCGATCCAGGCGCGGTGAAGGACTACACCGTTCGATTCACCACCCCGATCCCGGTGGACACACACAAGCCGGCCGAAATCGTCTTCGGCGGCAAGATCAAGTCGAAGGACGAGGAGTCCCGTACGGCCGTCATCTCGATCGGCGCGACCTTCGAGGGCAAGCGAATCTTCGGCCACCGCGCCACTGCGACAGTGCAATTGGGCTGAGCCTGTTGCCGCGTATCGGCTCCTCGGTTTCGGATTTCTGACTCCGATCGGCGTCGGGTTTCCGAATGTGGGGAGCTGATGTGTCGGTGGGGGCGTGGATGTGTGGGTGGGGGTTGCAATCTACGCCCCTGTTCGGAATTTACGCCCCGTGTGGGGGGTGTGGATTGCTGCTAGGGGCGTAAATGTGTCGGCTGAGCCACGCCGTCGAGGCGGTGTGACCCGAAGAAGGCACTTGCGCGAGTCAGCGAACGATGTCCATGCTCGGGTCGTTCTTGGGTTTGTGGTCCCAAATGGATGTATCGGACTTGAGGGTCTGGCCCTCATGGGTGGGTTCCACCGGCTCCGGTAGTTGTCGCCACTGTGCCCGCGGGTCGTGCTGAGGTTCGATGCTCGATTCATCGTCCATGGTGGTCAAGCTACCCGCCGTAGCGGCGCAGCCGCACTCATTCCCAGCTGGAGACGACTTTGCGCGTCGGGCGTTCGTTGCTGTTGGAGAACAGGTGTGGGCTTTTGCTCTTGATGTATTCGACGTCGGCGAACACGGCGCGCAGGTGCTCGCGCATCGACTGGGCGGCGGCCTCGAAGTCTCGGGCTTCGAGGCCGTCGACTATTGCGGTGTGTTGTTCGATGAGGTCGGGGATGGGACGGGTGTCGCGCAGACCGAGTCGTCGGGCCCGATCCAGATGAGCTTTCGCGGATTCGACGGATCGCCATGCGGCGGAATGTCCTCCGGCTGCGAGGAGTAGCTGGTGGAATTGCTCGTCCAACTCGAAGAACTGGTCCATGTCGATTCCAGGCTCGGCCTGCGCTGCCAGATTGGCGCGTAATGCAGCGAGGTCCTGGTCCGAGCGAGACGTGACTGCATCTTTCAAAGACGCGGTTTCGATTGCCTCCCGGACGAATTGGGCGTCGGCAACACGGTCGGTGTCCACCCGCGAGACGAAGGTGCCGAGTTGTGGGAAGACCTGAACCAGACCCTCTTCGGCCAACAGGATCAAGCTTTCGCGAACGGGTGTGCGGCTCACGGACATCTGCTCGGCAAGGTCGTTCTCCGACAGCGGGCTACCCGGGGGGAGCGTCAGCGACACGATGCGAAGGCGCAATTCTCGGTACGCCCGCTCCCGTGCGGTGACTTTCCTGCTGCTCTGTGTGCTCACCGGTCAAGACTAACGTGACCTCGTGAGTGACCCACAGGGCCGAAGCCTTGACGAAGTGCTGCCCGTCACTAGTATGGTAGTACTGATATTCAAGGCACGACGGCGGAGGCTCTACAGTGATGGCAGAGATCAGCGGCAACGACGAGGCAGCCGTTCTGCACGGTCCACGTGACCTGCGGATCGAGAAAATCGACCGTATGCAGGTCGGCGACGGCCAGGTCAGGGTGGAGGTACACGGCGTGAGCCTGTGTGGCTCGGACCTGCACTACTACGCCGACGGCCGCAACGGCTCCAACTCGCTGACGCAGCCCACCGTCTTGGGCCACGAGGGATTCGGGGTCGTCACCGAGGTCGGCGCGGGCGTGTCCCAGGACCGGATCGGCCAGCGAGTGGCCATCGAACCCGCGATTCCGGAGGGAACCTCACCGCTGAGCCTGAGCGGTCACTACAACGTCTGCCCCAGTGTTGTCTGTTTCGGATCCCCACCGAACCACGGACTCCTGCGGCAATCCGTCGTTCTCGCAACCGAATTCGCGCACCCACTCCCGGATTCGATCGGCGACGACGTCGCTGCGCTGATAGAGCCCCTGGCAGTCGCAGCATGGGCTGCCGCACGGGTCGGGTCGGTGCTGGGCAAGCGCATCGCGATCACCGGTGCCGGGCCCATCGGTTTGCTGGTTCTGCAGACGGTCATCGCCCTGGGCGCGTCGGAGACGACCATCACCGACGTCGCACCTGCACGTCTCGAGGTCGCGGCAGCGCTGGGTGCCACCACGACCTTGCGTTCCGGCGAAGACGCCCTGCCGGAAGGCGCTTTCGACATCGCCTTCGACTGCTCGGGTCATCCCGGAGCCATTGCCGACGCGGCACGCTCGCTCGGCCCGGCAGGAATTCTGGCGCTCGTCGGCGTACCCGGACGCGCGTCTGCCGAATTCCCGATCGGTGCAGTGCAACGCTGGGAGCTCGACATCCGCGGTTGCTTCCGCTACGGCCCTTCGTCATTCGCCGACGCAATCGCACTCGCCGGATCGGCTCGAGTGGACCTCGCGACGCTCGTCACATCGACGTACCCGTTGGCCGAATCTGCCGCAGCGCTCGAGGCCGCGCTCACCGACCCCACCCAGCTCAAGATCGTCATCGACACCACTTCGCAAGGACCGCAATGAAAATCATCGACGCCACCGTCATCGTGACGGCTCCGGGCCGCAACTACGTCACGCTCAAGATCACCACCGACGAGGGCATCGTCGGGTGGGGTGATGCGACGCTGAACGGACGCGAGCTCGCAGTCGAGTCGTACTTGAAGGACCACATTGCGCCACTTCTGATCGGACGCGATCCCCATCGGATCGAAGACATCTGGCAGTACCTGTACAAGGGCGCCTACTGGCGACGTGGGCCGGTGACGATGACGGCCATCGCCGCGGTCGACGTCGCGCTGTGGGACATCAAGGGCAAGGCCGCCGATATGCCGGTCTACCAGCTACTCGGTGGTGCTGCACGAGACGGGATCATGGTCTACGGCCACGCCAGCGGCGGCAGCATCGAAGAGATGCTCGACGACGTCCAGGCCCATCTCGACAAGGGTTACAAGGCAATTCGCGCGCAGTCGGCCATTCCGGGTCTGAAGAAGACCTATGGAATCCCGGTCGACGGCTTCTACGAACCAGCCTCCGGCGCTGCGCCGCAGGAAGATTCGTGGGATACCGCCCCGTACATGCGGTTCGCACCGCAGATGCTCGGTGCCGTCCGAGAGCGTCATGGGTTCGACTTCCATCTCCTGCACGACGTGCATCACCGTCTGAGTCCGATCGAGGCCGGACGCCTGGGTCGCGACCTCGAAGAGATGCGCATGTTCTGGATCGAGGATCCAACTCCCGCCGAGGATCAGAGTGCTTTCGCCACCATTCGCCAACACACGACCACCCCGATTGCCGTCGGCGAGATCTTCAACTCGATCTGGGACTGCCAGGATCTGATCACCAACCGGTGGATCGACTACATCCGAGCGTCGGTCTCACACGCCGGCGGCATCACCCATCTGCGCAGAATCTTCTCGTTGGCGGATCTGTACGGCGTTCGGTCCGGATCTCATGGTGCGGGCGATCTTTCGCCCGTCTCCCTCGCAGCCGCATTGCATGTCGATCTGTCGATCCCGAACTTCGGCGTGCAGGAGTACATGGGTCACGTCGACCCGACCGGCGATGTGTTCCAGACCAGCTACACCTTCACCGACGGTTTCATGCACCCGGGAAACAAGCCGGGCATCGGCGTCGAGGTGAACGAAGAGGCCGCCGCGAAGTACCCGTACAACCCCAAGTATCTGCCCGTCAATCGCCGTCTCGACGGCAGCATGCACGATTGGTGAAGCGCCACATGACCACAACGCAATTCGATGTCGTCCTGCTCGGCGAGCCCCTCGTGGAGGTTTCGACCACCGAGGCCTTCCGGCACGGAGTAGGTGCTGCGCTCGGGGTGTCGGGAGACGTCGTCAACGCAGGTGCCGCGGCCGCTGCTGCAGGTGCTTCGGTAGCGCTGATCGCGCGGGTATCCGACGACGAACTCGGTGATGCCGTCTGTCGGCGTATTCGTGAACTCGGCATCGACGACACCTACATTCGGCGAGTTCCCGGACAGCAGGGTGTCTACTTCCTGCACATCGATCCGGAGGGGAATCGCCAGTTCTCCTACGCCCGAGCCGGATCGGTGGGCAGTCAGCTCGATGTGGCGGACCTGCCCGAGGGTGTGATCGAGCAGGCGGGTGCCGTGCTGGGCGGCGGAATCGCTGCGGCACTGTCGCCGACGCTCGCCCGCACGATGCTGCACGCGGCGCAGCGGTCGAGCAGATTCGTCTACGACCCCAACTTTCGCCCCAGGTTGACCACGACCGACCAGGCCCGCGCATTCCTGCAGAGCGTTGCTCCCTGTACCGAGGTGATGGTGCCATCGGCACCGAGCGAGATCGAATTGCTCCTGGGCACAACCGAACCGGAGGCTGCTGCAGCTTTCCTGATGGGCTGGGGTGCACGTTCCGTGGTGGTCACGCGAGGGTCCGAAGGGTCCAGCATCTTCACCGCTGCGGGGACGTCGCACCAGCCGGTGATCCCCGCGCTCGAGGTCATCGATCAGACCGGTGCCGGTGATGTGTTCGCCGGCACCCTGACGGCGCGTCTCGCTCTCGGCGACGATCTTCGCGAGGCGGCGGCCATGGCAGCTGCTGCGGCATCGCTGAGCGTCGGCGGGCGGGGCGGCACTGGTCTCATCGCACCGCTGTCCGAAATCCGACGTCACAGAGAACGAGTGACGACATGACGGTGGCCACGCGATTGTCCGATGCGACCGCCGAGGTCATTCGTCCCACCGCCAGCGGAATCGTGCATCTCGGCGTCGGGGCATTCCATCGGGCGCATCAGGCCGCGTTCACCTACGAGGCGGCGCTGCTGACCGGTGAGACCAATTGGGGCATCACCGGTTTCACCCAGCGCAGTAACACCGTGGTGGAACAGCTTGCCCCACAGGACGGGTTGTTCACCCTGGTGCAGAAGGGAACCGAGGAGACGACGGCGACCGTCGTCGGTTCGATGCTCGACGTACGGAACGCAGCCGCGAACCCCGACGCGGTGGTCGAGGCCATCGCCGATCCCGCAACGCACATCGTCACGCTGACGGTGACCGAGAAGGGCTATCGACTCGACCCCGCGTCGGGTCGATTGCGCCTGGACGATCCGGAGATCGCGGCGGATCTGGCCGGCAGGCCGCCGCGCACCGTTGCCGGACAGTTGGTGGCGGGCATGGCTCGACGCATGGCGGGCGATGCGCCTCTCACGGTGTTGTGTTGCGACAACCTACCGTCGAACGGGCGGATTCTGTCCGAACTCGTCAGTGCTTTCGTCGAGGCACGCGGCATGAACGACGGCCTGGCCGAATGGATCTCGCGTCGAGTCACATTCCCCAGCAGCATGGTCGATCGAATCGTGCCGGCTACCACCGATGAGGACAGGGCGGACAACGAACGACGAACGGGACTGCGCGACGACGCCCTGGTGGTGTGCGAACCCTTTCGGCAGTGGGTGATCGAGGACGATTTCGCGGGTCCGCGACCGGCGTGGGAACGAGTGGGCGTGCAGTTCGTCGACGACGTGGAGCCGTGGGAGACCATGAAGTTGCGCGTCCTCAATGCCACCCACTCGGTGTTGGCCTACCTCGGAATTCTGCGTGGACACAACACCATCGCGGAGGCGGTCCAGGATTCGGAGCTCGACGAGATCTGCCGGGCCATGGTTCTCCGAGACGTGGCACCGACGACGACCGGCGGAATGGACGCTGTCGGCTACGGCAACGAGGTACGCACGAGATTCGCCAACCCGGCGCTGAAACACACCACCCGGCAGGTGGCGATGGACGGATCGCAGAAGCTCGGACCGCGCCTTCTCGGAACCGTGCGGGACGCCACAGACGCCGGTGGTTCGACGGACATGCTCGCCCTTGCCGTCGCAGCCTGGTGCGCCTTCGTTCTCGCCGAGACGGGAGCCGGACGTGCACTGGACGATCCGTTGTCGGCGCAGTTGGCTCGGGCCGGGTCGGCGTCGGACCTTCTCGCTGTCGAGTCCATCTTCGGGTCCGATCTCGGGCCCACGTCACCGTTCGGCACGCAGGTCGTTGCGTGGACCGACTTCCTACGGACCAACTCGCTGAGCGAGTGGAAACGAGTGCTGGTATGACCTCCGAACACGAAACATTGCTCGAAAACCTCACTGCCCGAGATGTATTACGCGTGAGTCCGGTGATTCCCGTCGTCGTGATCGATCGGGTGGAGGATGCAGTGCCGCTGGCGCGTGCACTCTATGCGGGCGGCATCGGCATCATCGAGATGACATTGCGGTCCGAGGCCGGGCTCGGTGCCATTGCGGCGATCGCTGCGGACGTGCCGGAAGTGGTCATCGGCGCGGGAACTGTGCTGAACCGCGACGATGCCATGAGATCGGTGGATGCCGGCTCGAGGTTCCTGGTCTCACCCGGATCGTCGAAGGGTCTGCTCGACGCGGTACGCACGCTACCGGTGCCTGTTCTGTCGGGCGTGTCGACTGCGACCGAGGCGATGACCGTTGCCGAGGCCGGATCGACCGAGATGAAGTTCTTCCCCGCCGAGTTCTCCGGTGGCGCAGCGGCACTGGGCGCGCTGGCAGGCCCGTTGCCGCACTTGACGTTCTGCCCCACCGGCGGGATCACCCCGCAGAACGCTGTCGACTACCTGGCATTGCCGAATGTGGTGTGCGTCGGCGGTAGCTGGCTCACGCCGCGCTCACTGGTGCAGGCGGGGGACTGGGCCGCGATAGAGGAACTGGCCCGTTCTGCGAGTGCGCTCGGCACCGCGTAGTTCGGTTCGCGAAGGGTCATTGACGTATTGGTATAACAGTGCTTGTATATCACTGTGGCGAGCGCCACCAACCCTCCTCGATGAGGCACAGGTCTCGCGGAGACCGCGGCGAACTCGCATCATGAACTCATCGATCATCACCAGCAATGGAGCTTCGGATGTCACAGGACACCAACGAGTCGACGGACGATCGCGGTAACACCGCCGTCCCGACTCGCAGCACTAAAGACCTCACCAAGGCGGCGATGTCCGGTTGGCTGGGTACGGCAATGGAGTTCATGGACTTCCAGCTGTATTCGCTCGCCGCCGCGATCGTTTTCAATCGCATCTTCTTCCCCGACGTGAGCCCGGCGATCGGCTTGATCGCCGCCATGGCCACTTACGGAGTCGGCTACGTGGCCCGCCTGGTCGGTGCCATCTACTTCGGCCGGATGGGCGATCGGATCGGTCGAAAGAAGGTCCTGTTCATCACCATTGCGATGATGGGCGCATCCACCACCCTCATCGGCGCACTGCCGACTTACGACGCGATCGGCATCATGGCGCCGATCCTGCTCGTTGCCCTCCGCCTGATCCAGGGCTTCGGTGCCGGAGCCGAAATCGCCGGGGCGACGGTCATGTTGGTCGAATACGCACCGGACAAGCGTCGAGGCCTCATCGCATCGCTGGTCTCCCTGGGAACCAACTCCGGAACCCTTGCGGCCTCGGCTATCTGGGCCCTGCTGCTCGCTGTCGTGTCCGAGGATCAGTTGCTCAGCTGGGGCTGGCGAGTGCCGTTCCTCGCGAGCTTCTTCCTGATGATCTTCGCGGTGTGGTTGCGCTCGAACCTGAAGGAGAGCCCGGTCTTCGAGGAGCGTGCCGATGTGGTCGACGGTGTGGCTCTCTCGCGCGACGAGATCGAGAAGACCGACGAGGACGTGAAGGTCAGCGTTCTCGAGTCCGGTCTCAAGCAGAAGAAGGGGCGCGCGTTCTTCATCGCGCTGGGTCTGCGTTTCGGTCAGGCGGGCAACTCCGGACTGATTCAGACGTTCCTGGTCGGTTACATCGCGTCGACGCTGCTGATCGATCGTTCCATCGCCACCAGCGCGATCGTCTACGGCTCGCTCATCGGTTTCGCGACCATTCCGATCATCGGCATCCTGGGCGACAAGTTCGGCCGTCGTCCGATGTACATGGTGCTCAGTGCGCTCACCATGATTCTCGCGTTCCCGCTGATGCTGATGGTCACCAGCGGCAACACCATAGCCCTCGTCGTCGCAATGGTTCTTGCTCTGAACCTCGGTGTGCTGGGCCTGTTCTCGCTCGAAAGCGTGACGATGGCGGAGCTGTTCGGCGCACGTACCCGCTTCACGCAGCTCGCGCTGTCCAAGGAGATCGGCGGCATCCTCGCCACTGCCATCGGACCGCTGCTCGCGGCCAGCCTCACCGCATGGACCGGTAGCTGGTGGCCCATCGCGGCGATGCTCGTGATCTACTCCGCGATCACGCTGGTGTCGGCCTACCTGGCACCGGAAACCAAGGGGCGCGATCTCGTCAGACTGGCCGACGCAGCCTGAGATGTCCGCAGTGGTGTAGCTAAGCCCATAGCTGCACCACTGCAACAGAATTGAACGCAAAAAAATCGAAGTACCCTATTGGCACTCTCCGGTGGAGAGTGCTAATTTGGGTTCTGCACAGTGAAGGGCGGCCCGCCACAGGGGCGGACGCTTCGTCGTACAGGAGGTGGTTGCTGTGCTTCGCTTCGATCCGTTCCGTGACCTCGACTCGATTGCCGCCGGCATGCTCGGCGCGACCAGTGGTTCGGACCGTGCGCCCAGATTCATGCCGATGGATCTGTACAAGCTCGACGACCATTACGTACTCAACGCCGACCTACCCGGCGTCGATCCCGGCTCCATCGACGTCGACATCGACCGCGGCACACTCACTCTGACTGCGCATCGCACCGCTCCGAGTAGTGATGGTGTGCAGTGGCTTTCGTCGGAGCGGTTCGCCGGAACGTACCGTCGGCAACTCTCCCTGGGAGACGGCGTCGACGCGGAGAAGATCTCGGCCTCCTACGACAACGGCGTCCTGACGGTCACCATCCCGCTGGCTGAGCGTGCGAAGCCGCGCAAGATCGAGATCGCCCACGACAACACGCAGAAGACCATCGAGCCGCAGAAGAGCTGAGTGCGCTTCGCGCAGTGGTGCGGCAAAGCGCCGCCCAGGGCACATAGCCGCACCACTGCCGCAGGCACTCACACTGCGTCGTGAAATTCGTTTTCGGCGGCCAGCATCCCCTCGAACCACCTGTCGAGCGTCTCGTCGTCCACGGCGTCCATGCGGTCGACTTCATGGGCCAGTGCGTCGACCTGAGCGACGAAGGTCGACCGGGCGTGCATGGCAATCCATTCCTGAAGTGCCGGTTCACGTTCAGCGGAGGACTTCATCGCTGTTCGGCACCACGATAGGTACAGGGTCTCGGCGGCGAACATCGCTACCAGAGCGGCACTTCTACCCTCTCGCTGCGCGAGTCCGAGGGCATAGTCCGACAGCGCCGAGGAACTCGCGATCAACTCTTCGGTATTGCCGTCGAACGGAAACTTCTCGCGGAGACCGGCGAAGTACGCTCGCTGTTCTCCGACGAGGTTCGACATCGACATCACATGATCCGACGCGTCGTCCAACGACGTCGACTCGGCGACGACCAGCCCCAGAATGCGGACTGCAGTGAGTACGAACGCCTCCTCGATCACCAGGTACCTTCGAAAGTCCTCATCGGAGAGTGATCCGTCCGTCGATTGCACGATGAACCGAACTTGCTGAGCAGCAGCGAGGTTGGGCTGTTGACGCTCGACGAGTTGCTGCGAGCGGGTCACGCGCCGGCAACCCACGTGATCAAGCCGTCGAACAGGTCGGTGTAACCGGGCCATTGTTCGCAGAACTCGGGCGGGGCCCAGTGCGGCGAGCAATCGGAGGTGAAGACCGCGGATCGGCCCGAGCCGTATTCGCCGACCGCGACGAGCGGATCTCCATTGATGGTGGCGGGCACGGTAACGCCCTCCTTCGGCACCACTCGGTTGTAACCGAGCAAGGCGGGCCACTGTGTTCCGCTGGCACCCAGTGCGGCGTGCGTGCTGTCGACGACATCGGGAACCATTCCGCCGGGAGCCTCGACTCGGTCGTCTTCGGCCAGCAGTGTCACCGGCAATACGTCGGCGAGCACAGTCTGCCGATACGCGGCGCGCGCTTGGAAACCGGAGAACGACAGGTACCCGCCGATCATGATCAGTCCTCCTCCGCTGCTCACCCACTCACGCAGTGCGGCGAGCCTGTCGTCGCCGGCCTGGAAGCGGTCGAACACGTTGGGCGCGAGTTGAATCGAATTGGCTCCGATATCCGAGAGCACAATGACGTCGAACTCGGACAGTGCCTCGGCCGTGCCGGGGAATTGTGTGGGAACGAGGTGCGCGGGCATGTGAACCACTTCGTGCCCGCGCGAGGTGAGCGCGTCGCGCAGGGGGCCGATCCCTTCTACGTAGGAATGGACGGTGAATTCGTCGACGCCTTTGACGTGGGTGGACGAGGTCATCCAGCTTTCGCCGGCGATCAGAACTTTCTTACCCATGGTGGTTCTCTATCCTTTTCCGGCGCTCTCGAAGAGCGACCTGGGGTTGTCCTGCATGAGCGAGGAGACGTGGTGTGCGTCCATTCCGCTGCGGACCAGCCGCGCTGCGAAAGAGACTGGAACGTAGGCCAATCCGTTGCCACCGAACTTGCGGAGCATCGACTTGAGAAACAGATCGTGGCTGAGCAGCAACTGGGATCGATAGCCGCCGCCGACGAGGCCGCAGATCGCGAACGCGGTATCGGCGGGCGACGGCGACTGGCCCTCGCCTGCGAACTCGAAGGGCATGCCGATCATGTCGAACTCGAGGAAGACTCCGCGATCGGCGAGGGCGCACTGATAGTCGGGGTCGTCGCCCGAGGGGTCCATGTGGCAGAGCACCACAGCTGCCGGGTCGACACCCATCTCGTCCACGACGATGTCGAGGACTTGATGTCCTCTGCGTTGCCAGCCCGGGAGATGGACGAACAAGGGGACGTAGGTTTCTCTTTGGGCGATGCAGGCGGCTCTCAGTGCTTTGGCCTCGGCGTCGGTGAAGGACGGCGAAACGCCGATCTCACCGATCACCCCCGGCCGCGGCCCGTCGCCGGTGAATTCGGCGATGAGCCGGGCCGCGAGGTTGTCGATACCGAGCGCGGTGACCTCGGGCGGGTGCGTGGGTTCGAGATACCAGCCCGAACCCATGACGACGCGTACTCCGGACTCGCGTGAGTAGTGCTCGAGGATCTCGGGTCGCCGCCCGATGCCCGGCGGCGTGAGGTCGACGACCGTGGTACCGCCGTTGTCCGCGAACACTTTCAGGTCGTCGAGTACGGCCGCCGCGTCGTCCACTCGGCAGTTGTCTGCGCTGTGGTACGGGTTGTCGTGCAGCAGCCAGGCCCGGTCCGCCGATACCGGACCGGACAGCAACTGCGCCAGAGCCGGGTCGGCAGCTTCGGAATACGCGGTCGAGGCGTCGTTGTGCAGATGCTCGTGCGGTAGCACCAGTCCCAGTTCGCTGGAGTCGATCGGCCCGGTGACGGTCTGGACGATCATTGCTTACCCGGTGCGCTCTGCAGGTGCTTGAACAGCGAAGCCAGAGAGTGCCCGCGCATGTTGATCCAGATGGCGACGAGCAGAACAACACCGGTGATGATCGGTGTCAGGAACGGGCTCACACCGAGTAGCGTCAGGCCGTTGGCGATGATGCCGGTCAACACTGCACCTATGACGGTGCCGATGACCGTTCCCCGGCCGCCGAACAGGTTGGTGCCTCCCAACACCACTGCGGTGATGACGGTGAGCTCGAAACCATTGGCGGAGTTGGCCGATCCCGATCCGAGTCGTGCAGCGATCAATAGGCCCGCGATGCCCGCGGCGAGCCCGGTGAACACCAGGGTCATCATCAGCACGCGACGGGTGTTGACGCCGGAGCGTCGGACGGATTCGACGTTCGAGCCGATTCCGGTGACGTAGCGGCCGAATCGTGTGCGATTGAGCGCAACAGCGCCGACGATCACTACGGCCAGAGCAATCCATGCGCTTGCCGAAAAGCCCAGCCACGACGCCGTACCCAGTTTCGCAAAGGCGGTACCGGGAGTGATCGGTACCGAGAAGCCCTCGGTCCTGTACAACGCGATGCCGCGAATGATCGACAGGGTCGCCAGGGTGACAATGAACGGCGGAATGCCCTGATACGCGGCGAGCCAACCGTTGACCAAGCCCCATGCGGCACCCATCAGAGGTGCCGCGACGAATACCACCGACGAGTCGACTCCGGCTTGGATGAGTTCGGCGCTCATCGCGGCGACGAAGGCAACCGTCGCTCCGACCGACAGGTCGATCTGACCGGTGGTGATCACGAACGTCATGGCGACGGCGATGATGAGAACCGGTGCGATCTGCGTCGCGAGGTTCGAGATGTTGGTGAAGGTCAGGAACGAGGACGTCGTCACCGAGAACACCAGGGCCACTGCGATGGTGACCGCGAGCATGGCCAGGGTCGGCTTGTTGGTCTGCTGCCACAGAGTCGGGCGTGCCGCCAGTTTCTCCACGGTCGGCTGGGCTTTCTTGTCCACGGTGATCATGGGCGGCCTTCCGGCGAGGAGGGTGAACGCTGGGGAACCGGCGTGCGCGTGATCAATCCGACGAGCGACTCGATGTTCAGATCGCCGATCGGAACATCGTCGACGCTCTGTCCCTCGTACATGACGGTGATGCGGTCGCAGACCCGGAACAGGTCCTGCAGACGGTGCGTCACCAGGATGACTCCGACGCCTTGGGCTGCGACGTCGGTGATGAGCTTGAGGACCGATTCGACCTCTGCCACAGCAAGAGCGGCGGTGGGTTCGTCCAGAATCAACACGTCCGGTCGAAACGAGACCGCACGTGCGATGGCCACCGTCTGGCGTTGCCCACCGGAGAGTTGCCCGATCTCCTGGTAGGTCGACTTCACCTTCACGTGCAGGTCCGCCAGAATCTTGGCGGAACGCTCGTGCATCCCGTGGCGATCGAGGAACGGCCCCTTGCGTGGCTCGCGGCCGAGGAACAGATTACTTGCGACGTCCAAGGTGTCGCACAGGGCGAGGTCTTGGTAGACGATGCCGATTTTTTTCTGTTGTGCGTCCAGCGGTGTCGAGAAGCGCACAGGTTCTCCGTTGACGCGCATCTCGCCACCGTCGTGTTGGACGGCACCGGCAAGGATTTTCATGAGCGTCGACTTGCCGGCGCCGTTGTCTCCGACGACGCCGAGTACTTCGCCGCGGGCGAGTCGAAGGTCGACTCCCCGAAGCGATTTCACCGGGCCGTACGATTTGGTGATTCCCGAGAGTTCGATCAGTGGCGCGACCGTCAGGTCTTGTTGTGCCATAGGGCTACTTCTCCAGGTAGTACATGTAGTCGCCGACGTTCTCCGGAGTGACGATCTGGGTCGGTACCGGGATGTCAGCGGGTGCGGTCCGTCCGCAGCCGAGGTCGATGGCGGCATTCATGGCCTCGTAGCCGAACTCGAAGGTGTTCTGCTGCACGACGCCTTTCAGCCACCCTGCGTTGAGAGCTGAGACGGCCTGATCGGACAGATCCCAGCCGACGGCCTGAATTCGGTCCTGGGCGTTCTGGCTGTTCACCGCGGCGACCAATCCGATCAGAGCAGGCTCCCCGGTGGCGTACACGTATTGCATGTCCGGGTTGCCGGTGAGCAGGTTCTCGGCCGCGGTTTGCGCGTTCTCCTGGATGTTGCGGCCATCGACCACGGTGCCGACGGTCATCCCGGCCGCCGAGACGGTATCGGTGAAGCCCTTCTGACGCTCGAGTTGGATGGTGCTGTTGAGTGCGCCGACGATTCCCACGGTGCCGGTGTTGTTCGCCAACGCCGTGAGGGTGTCGCCGATCTGAACGCCGCCTTCGGCGTTGGCGGTGCCGACCTGCGTGTCCACCGCAGGATCGTCGACGGTCGCGTCGACTGCGACGACCGGAATGCCCGCAGCATCGGCCTTGACGATCGAGGGCTTGATGCCGTCCGTGTCGATGGCATCGACGATGATCGCGTCGACGCCCGAGGCGATGAGGTTGTCGAAAGCGTTGGCCTGGCTGACCGAGTCGTCGTTGCCGCTGATGATCTGCAGTTCGACGCCGGTCTGGTCGGCGATCTTCTGGGCTGCGTTGTTGATCTGGTTGAAGAACAGGGCCTGCAGGTTGATGGTGACGAGACCGACCTTGAGGGTGCCGTTCTTGCCGTCGCACGAATTGGCGACGCGGCTCGGATCCGGGATGCTCGACGCGGCTGCGTCGGTTCCGCCCGCGGTGTCGCTGCTGGATGCGGAGTCGCACGAGGTGAGGGTGAGCGCAAGTGCGGCACCGAGAACGAGGGGGAGTGCGCGTTTGATCATCGGGTCTCCTGGAGATCGACAGTGGCGAGGGTGGAGGTGAAGTCGGCGAGTTCGGTTGGAGTGGGGCATCCGCGTGGTCCGGCTGTAGCGCAGGCGAGTGCTGCCGAGATTCCCGCCATTCGGGCTGCGTGGATGGAGGTTTCGCCCGCGTCGATGAAGGCGATGTAGGTGCCGCAGAAGCAGTCTCCGGCTCCGACGGCATCTATGACGTCGACCGATACTGCCGGTTCTGTGATGGTCTCACCCGAGGGTGTGACCAGAGTCCACCCGCGTTCGCCGTCGGTGACGACGAGGTGGGTGTCGTGCTCGGCGGTCAGTATCGGCCACCGTTCGGCTGGGATGCCGAAGCTGTTGTGCCACAGACTGCGTCCGACGATGACGTGGTCGGCAAGGGCGAATGCGTGCAGTGCGGCGTCGACGTCGTCGCAGCCGTCGAGGTCGATGGCGAGGCCGACGTTGTCGGGGAGCGTGGGTGGGAGCATCGATGCGCGGTAGCCGTCGAGGAACACGCGTCCACCGTCGATCGAGAGCTTGTCGAGGACCGTGCGTAGTCTGCCTGCGTCGTTGGCGTCGTCCTGGCTGATGATCGATCGGTCCCCGCCGTCGGCGATGAGAACCACTGCGGTGGAAAGAAATGCGTCGCGCGGTGCCCAGGTGGTGTCGACTCCGTCGCGTTCGAGGGCCGCGAGGAATTCGGAGGATCGGATGTCCGGGCCCACCGCTCCGGCGAACGCGACGCGGGCTCCCATGCGGGCTGCCGACACTGCGGCGTTGGCATTCATGCCGCCGTCGATCGACTCGACCGTCGTGGCCTGCACCCTCTCTCCGAGGGTCGGAACATGCGGAACATGAACCGTCACATCGTTGTTCGCGTAGCCGAAAAATACGATCATCGTCTACTTCCCGGCTGCGCGGGACACGTCGCGAACCTTCTCGCCGGAGACACGGCCCCACCAGCGTGCGTTCTCTTTCACCGAAGAAGCGATGATGGCACCGTCGCACTCGTTCATCAGGTCGGCGACGTTGGCCGCCGTGATTCCCGATCCGATGATGACGGGGAGCACCGTGTTGTTCTTGATGACCGACACCTCGTCGACCGAGGCGGCGTCACCGGTTCTCGAGCCGGTGGCGATGAGGACGTCTGCGTCGAAGAATTCCGCGTCCTCGGTCTGTTCGGCGATGGTGCGATCGGCAACGATGGCGTGGGCACCGTGCTTGACGTGCACGTCGGCGAAGATCTTGACCGGGTCGGCACCGATGCGGTGGCGAAAGCGGGTGGTCTTGGCTGCCTGGCCTTCGATGAATCCCTCGTTGGCGATGTAGGCGTTTGCCCACTGGTTGACCCGCACGAAGCTCGCTCCGGCGGCCCACGCCGCGGCCACGCCGCATTCGCCCGCGTTGGACAGGATGGATACTCCGACTCTGCTGCCGAACTCACCGACGACGGAGGCGGTGACGACACCCATGCTGGCCGCTGTTTCGTATCCGTGCTCTCCGGGCTTGAGGAAGGGTATGTCCCAATGATTTTCGACGATGACGCCATCGAATCCGTTGTCGATGTACGCGTGCGCCTCCTCCACGGCGAAGGCTGCGATCTCGGAGACGGGCTGGCCCTTGTAGTGCGGGCTGCCCGGTAATGCGGGCAGGTGGATTGCGCCGATGAGTGCGGGTGCGGAGGTGAACATCTCGGCCAGCGCCGACGGCTTGGTCGGAAATACCCCCAGCGCGGCTGAGGGGTTCGGATCCGACGGGGACGTACTCACGTAAGGAGCTCCTCTGGTGTGGGCGTCGACCAAGGCGATGTAATCGATTGCCTCGTATGTATGCACCGTAGGGGATCGACACCGGGGCGTGTCAAGGAATTCTTGAGTCGTTTATGTAAACGATTACCTCTACTGTGTAAACAGCATCGCAAGCGACCGTGCGGTTCGCTAGCCTCGGTTCACACGCGAGAGTAGGAGTTGGATGCGCAAAGCAACCATTCGTGACGTCGCGGAGCGCGCGGGCGTCTCGACAGCCACGGTGTCTCGGGCGCTCTCGGGGTCACGTCCGGTGTCGGACGACGTTGCCGCGAGTATTCGGCAGGCGGCGGCCGAACTCGGCTATTCGGGCAACATCATTGCCAGCTCTCTGCGCCGCAACCGCACGGACACGGTCGGGATGGTGGTGCCCAGTATTGCCAACCCGTTCTTTACCTCGCTCGTCGTCAACGTCGAACACGTTCTCTCGCAGCGTGGACTGCAGCTGTTCCTGTGCGATTCGCGATCGGATCCTGAAGTAGAGGCGCAACGGCTGCGTAGCCTGGTCTCACGTCAGGTCGACGGCATCATCATCAGCCCGTGCCATGGAGAACGTTCTGCCGAGGCGGTTCGTGCGTCGGCCCGTGCGATCCCTGTGGTTCAGCTCGACCGCTTCGCTCTCGATACTCATACCGATTGGGTCGGCGTCGACGATGATGCCGCTCAGGGTCTGATCATGGATCACCTTGCTGCACAGGGTGTTCGGAGTGCCGCATTCATCAGTTCCGAGCTGACCAATTCGTCGACGGAGTTGCGGCGGGCGGGCTTCTTCCGCCATGCCGAGCGCGTGGGGATTCGGACGCGGGACGAGTGGACGTTGTTGGGTGACTATTCGATCGACTGGGGGCGTGAGTCGTCGCGCTCGATCCTCGCTTCTCCCACGCGGCCCGATGCGGTGGTGGGTGCGGACGACCTGATCGCCCTCGGGGTGCTGCAGAGCTGCCAGGCTCTGGGATTGTCGGTCCCGGGCGATGTGATGGTCACCGGGTTCGACGACATTCCGTTCTCCGCATTGAGCAATCCGCCGCTGACCACCATCCGGCAACCGCAGGAACGAATCGCTGCGGAGGCCACTCGCCTGCTGGATCAGGCCATGAACAGCGATCACACCGGCACTGCGCATATCGCGTTGCAGCCGGAGTTGGTGGTCCGTCAGTCGACGGTCGGCCACGCACGCGTCGCCGCGGTGTAGGCCACGATCGCCGCATCGAGTTCGTCGAGCGTGACGGTTTCGTCGGCGGCGTGCATCAGTGCCGGCGTCCCCGGCCCCCACACGACAATAGGGGCACCGGGGGCAGCGGATCCGATGATGGACGCGTCGGTGAAGTACGTGACCGGTTCTGTAGCAACGGTATGCGGAAGGCCATCCACCCATCGGTCGCCTTGGGGTGTGCGAACTCCGGGCAGATCGATGCGAGCGTCGGCGTGATCGACCTCGGGTTGATCGCGCCACCAGGACAGCAGTGCCGAACCGTCCCCGACGGTGCGATGGTCGACGACGACGTGTGCGGTGTCAGGAACGATGTTGGGTGCCGAGCCGCCGTCGATCAATCCCACGTTGAACGTTTCGGCGCCCAGGAACTGATCCGTAGACAGCGGGAGCTCGGTGCGGGCTCGTGCCAACACGTCGACCAGTTTCATGATTGCACTCTCACCCCGATGCGGAGTACTTCCATGTGCTGCAATGCCTTTGGTGGTCACATCGACCCACAACGCACCTCGATGCCCCAGATGGACGCGATTTCCCGTTGCCTCGGGAACCACGACCGCTCCTACGGCGCACTCGGCGACGGCGTGGCGAGCGGCACGCGCACCGAGTGACCCGATCTCTTCGTCGCTGGTGAGCAACAGGGCGGCAGGAACCCCGTTGTCGAAGGCGTCCATCACCGCAGCGGTGGCGGCAACAAGCCCGGCCTTCATGTCCGAGGTGCCGCGGCCACGGAGAACACCGTGTTCGATATCTGCAGCGAAGGGATCGAACTGCCAATTCGACAGATCACCCGCCGGCACGGTGTCCACGTGGCACGCGAACATCAACCGCGTCGACGTCGGCGGGGAGGGATTGGTGATCAACAGCCATGGGTGGGGACCATCCGGATCGCCGTCGATGGCAAGGTCACCGACGCGGGCCCTGAGCACGGACACGATTTCGTCCATCGACGAGCGCTGGGGACGGGGATCACCCGACACAGTGGGCTGGGTGACCAGTTCGGTGAGAAGTCCGACGGAATCCATGACTCCAGTATGCCCGTGGTGCCTGCGGCAGTGGTGCGGCAGAGCGCCGCAGAGGGCACATAACCGCACCACTGCCGCAGGCATCTATGAGGCGTTGGCGATGATTGCCTGCGCGGCTTCGGTCGGTGCCTGAGTCGGGATCCAATGTGTCACTCCGGCAAGCACAGTCAGGGTGTAGCGGGCATCGACGTACTGTTGTGCGCGTTCGATGGCCGAGCGGCCGATGAAGGTGTCGCCGTCACTCCACACCATCGATGTCGGGACTGTGATGCGCAGACGGCCGATACCAGGGTTGGAGAACGGCAGTCCGCGATACCAAGTGACAGCGAAGGGAAGTGCGCCGTAGTCGACGACGTCCGTGCGCGTGCGCTCCAGGTCGTCCGCATTCATACCGCTTTTCTCATACCACTTTTCGGCCCTCTGGCCAGGCCGTGTCATCCATTTCTCGGGGAGCACCGGCAGTTGGAAGAATGCGAAGTACCAGGAGTGCAGAATTTGTCGTGAGGTGAGCAGAGCCGTCATGAACGACCCGGGATGCGGGACGGAGAATGCCGTCAGCGACGACACCAGATCGGGGCGTCGGCCTGCGGTGACCCACGCGATCATCGCTCCCCAGTCGTGGCCGACCACATGCACCGGGGCACCGATTTCGTCGATGAGGGCCACGACGTCGTTGACGAGCGCACCGACGCGATAGTCGCGTCGGCGTTTGGGTCGGGCACCCGGCGAGTACCCGCGTTGATCGGGCGCGATTGTTCGGAACCCCGCCTCGTTCAGCTCGTTCATCACGGCGGACCACGACGCGGCACGTTCGGGAAAGCCGTGCAGCAGCAACACAATCGGTCCGTCCAGAGGTCCCTGGTCGAGGACGTCGAACTCGAGTCCGTCATGGGTGTAGCGTGCGATCCTCCCGCTCACCGAAGAATCCTTTCGTTGGTCAGCACGTGCTGGGAACCGATGCACCGGCGAATTCGGCGGCGAGGAATTGCATGGCCGAGTCGTCGCTCACGTTGTGTCCCTGCTCTGGTTGTTCCTGAGCGACAACCCGATCGCCGAGCGCACACGCTGCGCGGACGGCGTCGGCCGTCCACTGCGGTAGCACGATGTCGTCGCGCGCACCGTAGGCGACGAACATCGGCACGGTGGTTCGTACCTGAGGGAGGGTGTAGCGGCCGATCAGATCGAACAGCTTCTGTTCTGCCTCGGGGGATCTCGGCGCGAACTCCGTCGGTGCCATCTCGCTGACAGCGCGCTCCTTGGTTGCGGTGTTCGTGCCCTGGCACGCGAGTAGTAGTTCTGTGTTGGTCTGAGCGACCGTGCCGCTGTAGTCCCGAGGGTCGAGGGTGGGATCGACCTGTTGCGCCCCGTAGAGCAGGTACGGCAGCAGCCCTTTCTGCGGTGTGGTCAGGGTGCCGTCCCTGGCGGCACGCGCAAGCGGTGCCAGATCCGTGGGCGGGGACAGTGAGACCGAGGCGATCAGTTCCAGCCCTTGCCCATAGCTGGAGTTCAATTCGTTTGCGGCCCAGGCTGCTTGCCCGCCCTGCGACAGTCCGACGGCTGCCCACCGAGCAGAGGTCTCGGGCAGGCCGTTGTGGACGGCGCGAGCCGCGTCGATCATGTTGTGGCCCGCAGTGCGCGGCTCCAGGTACGGGTGGGTGCCGTCTCCGCTGCCGAGTCCTTGATAGTCGGGTAGCACCGTGACGTAGCCGAGTTCGGTGAAAGCCTCGACCGTGGAGTCCAATCCGAGTAGGTCGGGGTACAGGGAGGGCCCGCAGTCGGCTTGTACGCCGGTGGTGCCGTGGCCGTAGACGACGATCGGCCATCCATTTGCCGGAGGTGTACCGGGCGGAACAGCGGCGACGCCGGAGACCGCCGTCGCAGAATCATCGACACCGGATGTCGATTCGTACACGAAGCGATAGACGGTCGCACCTGTCGCAGTGAGCCTGGCCGACCGGGACCCGAAATCCTCCGATTCGAGCAGCGTCCCCGCAGTGCCCGTCAGCTCGTACTGCGACTGTGCTAGAGACGTACTTGCGGGCGCGGGCGAGTCGGGTCCAGCGGGCGACGAACTGCATCCGACGGCCGTCAGCAGCGTGAGCCCGCACGCAATTGCGAAGACTCGGCGAGACGGCAGGGCAATGGATGCGGGCATATCGCGTGTCTACCAGAACGCAGCCAACAACTCGTCGGTCGCCTGCAGCGGCGCATACCCGTCGGGAATGGCGCGACGGCATCCGTCGAGTTCGATGGTGAAATTGCGAATGTTCGACGGCCATCCAGCAGCATATGTCGTCACCGCCGTCCGCGTCGCAGACATCGTGCAGGGCCCGGCGGGTGCCAAGTCTTCGATCGATATCCCGATCTCGCCGGTGACTCCGGTGAATTCGGTGCCGGAGAACAAGCAGTACGTGTAGCCGATGGTCAGACCCGCTGCGCGCTCACTGCCGAGGAGAACCTCGGAGTAGTGAGGGGAGCAGCTCGAGACTCGTTGCCGGTCGTAGCTGATCACCGATACGTCGTGTTCGAATTCGGTAACCATATCGAGTGCCCGAATTTCGGCGATGGCGCTGTAATTCAGCAGCCCGCATTCCCCAGTAGGGAGAGTCGGTTCCATTGCGCGCCCTCGGTTGTCGACGAGCCATATCTGCGGCGGCTCGACGACGCTGTATGTCGGGCAATAGCCGCGGATCAGCGTGCTTTCGGACGGCGCGTTGAGTAGGCGGATCACCTCGGTGAGGTCACCTTCGTATCTGTGCTCGCGGTAGGGCACGGTGTCGGGGGCGACCCCCTCGTCGATTTGGTCGCAGACGATCGCGGCGACTGGAACGAAATCGTCCGGCACCGTCCCAGGTGTGGGCCGAGGGAATCTCGGCCGCGGCTCGTCTATCTGGGGCCCTCGGTCGCACCGAAATGCCTCTGCAGATCCGATTTCGGCGACGACCCGGTGGGGATTCAGCGACGCCGGCGACGCACAGGTGACCGCGGTGATGGCGACGAGCATCAGTCCCACCGTCCATCGCCATGTCATCAGCACAACGTAGCGGCATTGCAGTTCAGGGTTTGTCGCTTCTGTTTTTCGGGGACTATCGCAGCCATGAGGATTGGCGTCGTTGTCAGTGCGGTCGTTGCGGTTGTGGTGTCGTTTCTCGGCTCCGGCGCGTGGGTAGGGACGCCCATTGCCGAGGCGGCCGGCGGGGCGCTCGGTGCGACGTCGACGCTGGTGGCTCCCGCTGGTCCCGCGTTCTCAATCTGGTCGGTGATCTACACCGGTCTCGTCGTCTATGCCGTCTGGCAGTTCCTACCCGGTCGAACTGGACGTCACGACGCCTTGCGGGCACCGGTCATCGCGTCGATGTTGCTCAATCCGGCGTGGATTCTCGCGATTCAGTTCGGGCAGGTGTGGCTCAGCGTGGTGGTCATCGTCGCGCTGTTGGCCGCTCTCGTGCGCGTCTTCGTTCACCTGCAACAGCAGCGCCCGGAATCCGTGGTCGACGCGGTGATCACCGACGGCACGATGGGTCTCTATCTCGGGTGGGTGTGCGTGGCCACCATCGCGAACATCTCGGCGTGGCTGGTCGATCTCGGAGTCACCGGTGGCGCGACGGTCTGGGCGGTCGTTGTACTGGCCGTCGCAGCAATGGTCGGGGTGACTCTGGCGCGTTACTCGAACGGAGCGATCGCTCCGATGTTCGCCATCGTGTGGGGACTGGGATGGCTGGCACAGGGGCGCCTCGGCGGCGAGCTGACGAACGCCATGGTCGGATGGACGGCAGTATCTGCCGCAGTGATCGTCGCCGTCGTGACGGTGGGAATCAGGCTCCGATCACGGCGGTCGACGGTCCGTCAGGCGGCGTAGTACTTCCTCCAGTGCGTTTCGAGGAAGTCGGACAGCGAACTCCCCGAATCGTTGGTACGCCAGGCGACGTGACCGTCGGGTCGGACGAGTACTGCTCCGGACTCACCTACCTCGTACAGCGATATCAGTTCGTTGCGATCGACGCCGACGGGTGCGTCCAGTACGACGAGCGACATACCCGGGCGTACATCACGCATACCAGCAATCACCGATTCCCACGCGGAACCGTCGAAGGTGAACAGCGTCAACATGTTCGGGTCCAACACGTCGTGCGGCGAGACGAGTTGCCCGTCGACCGAGACGAGCGCGTGCGGCAATCGCGCACCGGGGTACGTGGTGGGCACGTAATCGACAACATCTTCCACGGGTTTCGTCGACGCGTCCTGGGCGATCAGTGGACTGTCGTAGAGGTAGCCGAATTGCAGGCCGGTGGAGACGAAATGCTCCAATTGCAGTGGAATCGCCGCCGCGATTTCGGCGCGCAGTTCCGTCGACCCGGGGGCATCCGGGCGCAGGCTTCGGGACCGGCTCATCTGCTTGCGGGTTGCCGCGGCCGCGATGGGTGCGATCAGTCGGCCCGGGATCTTGTTCAGGGGTGCCCGGCCCATGGCTTGAGTTGCCTTGGCCAGCATGGCATTGGTGATCCCCACCCGCTTGCCGATGTCGTCCATGCGGAAGTGGTTGGCCACGCTTTGTTCGGCGAATTTCTCCACGACGGGGCGGCGCTCGGTGTCGTAGGTGTCCAGTAGCTCCGGGCCGGCCGCACCCGAGAGCACAGCGTCGAGCTTCCACGCGAGGTTGTGGGCATCCTGCACTCCGGAATTGAGCCCGAAGCCGCCGGTGTGTGGAAAGCGGTGAGCGGCATCGCCCAGCAACAGCAGCCGATCGTGGCGGAAGGTGTCGGCCGTCTGAGACGTCATCACCCACGTGCCCGTCGATTCGAGCGTGAAGTCGTTCGTACCCAACGCCTTCGGTAGCGTCTTCTCCCAGAATCGGCGGCCGTTCCTGGCGATCTCCTGCGCTGGGTGCAGATAGGCCGTCATCAGGATGTAGCGGTGATCCGCGTGCGAGATGAGCACTCCGCACAGGTCCGGGGTGTAGATCCAACTCAACAGCGGACGCGCGTCGTCGGGAAACAGTGTGTTCGACGTGAAGAACGCACTGCCCATGTTGGCCAGTACCGGTCCGGTCAGCGATATCCCGGCCGCGTCGCGGGTGGCGCTGTTGGCACCGTCGCAGGCAAGGACGTACGGCGCACCGAGTTCGTCGACGTCACCCGTCAGGGTGCGGAAGGCGATGCGCGCGTCACCGGAGTTCGATTCGACCGATTCGACGGAGACTCCGCGGCGAAATTCGATCAGCGGTTCGGCGTCCACGGCGTCCCACAGCACGGGCATCAGAATGTGCTGGCCGATGTGCGACACCATGTACGGGCTCTGGCTTTCCACGATGGCTTTGCGTTCGGGATCGGACAGCAGATCGATCGACCCGATCGCGTCTCCGGCCAGGTCGCCGTACCAGCTGATCAGATTGACCTGTTCGTGCGGAGGCGACATCGCCGCTATCGACTTGGCCAGTTCGGGGCTGTACTCGTTCCAGATCTCCAGCGTCCGAGCATTGATGACGTGAGCCGCCGGATGGAACAAGGGACTGGTTCGACGCTCCAGCAATACCGTTCGAATGCCCCTGCGCGCCAGCAGAAGCGCTGCAGTGGTACCCGCCGGGCCGGCACCGATGATGACGACGGGAGTGCTCATCGGACGACGGTTTCCTGGGTTCCCAGGTCGATCGACCCGTCCGGAGTGCGAATGGTGGCAGTGACGACGTCGTCGACCGAGAGGTACTTCGGATTCTTGGCTTGGCGTGCGAAGAAGAACTTCCACTTCAGCGCAGGCGGGATGAGTTCACCGATCTTCTGGATCGCTTTGGGCGGCGCGGAGATTGCCGTACCGATCGGAGTTCCGGTGAGCAGGACATCGCCTGCGGTCATGTTCTGAAAGCGGGCCAGTCTGGTGAAGGCCTCGGCGGGAGGAGTGATGAGGTCGTCGCCGATGGTCTGGTCCTGACGGATTTCCCCGTTGACCGCCAACGTCATCCGTAGCTCGGGCAGTCGTCGAAGCTCGTCGTTGTCGAGCAGCACCAGCCGAGGGCCGAGTGGAGTGAAGGTGGGATACGACTTGCTCTCGTACACCTGCACTTTCGTCAACTGGATCTCCCGAGCCGACACGTCGTTGGCCACGACGAAGCCCGCCACATAGGACGCGAGGTTGTCGTCGGTGACGGTTGTCCCGATGGGGATATCGGCACCGACCACCACACCCAGCTCGATCTCGTAGTCCAGCAGGGCTACCTCCGGCGGTTGCCGAATGGGATCGTTCGGGCCACTGATCGACGCGGACGATTTACGAAAGAACGTCGGCTGCAGGGTCTTCGGGTCCGAACCGGCGTCGATCGCATGGGATCGGTAGTTCAGCAACTGCGCCACCACTCGGCAGGGTGCGGTGATGGGTGAGACGAGCCGGAGCTCGGCGACGTTCGTCCCGACCCCCGATGCCGCCTCGATGGCCGCGCGATCACCCAGTAGCTCACGGGTGGTCTGCGCAGCGGTGTCGATCCTGACGGCCTGGTCGCCGTCGAGACGCCACCAGCCGCCCGTGGTTCGAATGATGTTGATGGGCATAGCTTTCGATCCCCCCTAGCCTTCGGTCACAAAGTTTTCGGTGTGATGGTCTTCTTGTTGGCGATCACCGGCCGGCCGGGCCTGGTTCCGGCCTCACGCTGCCGCAGTTCCTCGTGGGTCGCTCCGTTGCGGAGTCGGCTGAGGAGGTAGTCGGGGTCGATGTTGACGCCGATGGGATTGCGCGCGAATTCCTCGGTGAAGAAGAAGGCCGCGGTGTGATCGGGGTCGAAGTTCTCCACCTGGAACTCGAGCCGAATACCGTCCGGGTCCTCGTAGTACAGCGAGATCGTCGGCCCGTGGTTGATGGACCACACCGGAAGGATGCCCTGGCGCTTGAGCCGCACGTAGTTCTCCAGCAGTCGTTCCAGCGATCGGAACGTCAGGGCGATGTGATCGATGCCGTAGGCCTTGCGGCGCAGCTTGGCGAAGGGGAACAGGAACTTCACCGGCTTGGGCACGGCGATGACCGCGAGTCGATGCGACTCGTCGTCCCAGGTCAAGAACGTGATCTCGTCGTCCTGGTAGGCGATCTCGGCCCCGAACACCGTGCCGTACCAGCGCACCATCTCCTCGGTTCGCGCAGATTTGACGACCCAATGCGCGATGTAGTCGGGAGCGACCCGTTGCGTCTCGATCGGCGGTGCATCGTGCGTTGCGCTCATGAATCGACCTTTCGTCGCGATCGGAGTGTGATCCAGATTAAGTGCAGTTTGACTGTCAGTCAATAAATTGACTGATGGTCAGTCGAAAATCTGGAATGGGTGCGGTGCCGAGCGTGTCGTTGTAACAGAGCAATTGCTCTGTTACGGTCACGTCATGCCCCGCCCACGCGTGCACGATCTCGACCACCTACTGGATGTGGCCGAGGCGTTGGCCGTCGAGTCGGGCCCGGCCGCGGTCACCATTCGCGCGTTGTCTGAGCTGACCTCGGTGTCCAACGGGGCGATCTACCACGCGTTCGGGTCGCGGGCCGGACTCCTCGGCCGAGTGTGGTTGCGCGGCGCGCAGCGCATGCTCACCGTGCAGCGAGGGTCCGTGGACGACGCATTGGCGACGGGCACCGCGGTGGACGCAATAGTGGCTGCTGCGGATGCGCCGGCGCGCTTTCTACTCGATCATCCGACGGCCGGACAGTTTCTCATGATTGTGTCGCGTCGAGAGTTGTTGGGCTCGAACGATATTCCGGACGCGCTTGCCGACGACCTTCGTATGCTCGATTCGACGCTCGTCGAGTTGTTCGTGCGGTTGTCGACCGAGATGTGGAACCGAGCGGATCGCACGGCCGTAGCCGTGATCAAGGATTGCACCGTCGAGCTCCCTGCCGCGTTGCTCCTGCGGGGTCGCCGTGCGCCAGACGCATCGGTGCGCGAACGACTCGCTGCCGCCGTGCGCGGCGTCCTCACTCTTCCTCCGCCCCCTCCACCGCCGAGGTCTTCATAGCCTCGGCACCCTCGAAAGGTAGCTCACGATGACTCCTACGCTAGAAATTCGCAGTGACATAGCGATTTTGACGCTCGGCTCGGACGAGAATCGATTCTCACCGGACTGGCTCGATGTGGTCGACGCCCACTTGGACCAGATAGAGCGGTCGGCGCGCGGGCTGATCACGGTAGGAGCGGGCAAGTTCTACTCCAACGGACTGGACCTCGACTGGCTGATGGCCCATGGTGATCGCGCCGATTGGTACGTCGATCGAGTGCAGACGCTGTTCGCCCGAATGCTCACGTTTTCGATACCCACCGCCGCGGCGGTCAACGGGCACAGTTTCGGTGCCGGAGCGATGTTCGCCATTGCCCATGACTACCGCTTCATGCGCGAGGATCGTGGCTACTACTGCTTTCCGGAAGCGGATATCAACATCCCTTTCACTCCCGGCATGTCCGCTCTGATTCAGGCGAAGCTCTCTCCGCAGACGGCCATGGTCGCAATGACCACGGGACATCGGTACGGGAGCGCGGAGGCCCTCACTGCAGGTCTTGTCGACGGCGTAGCGGCCGAGGACTCGGTGATCGATGCTGCGCTGGAGCGGCTCTCGGCAATTGCCGGTAAGGACAAAGCCACCATCGGAGCCATCAAGACGACCATGTTCGCGTCGGTCACCGCTGCGCTGCGTCAGGGTCGACAGTGACGTCGTAGTCGGTCGCGTCGCGCCGCGCAGGCGGGATCAGAAGGTGAACGCGGCCGACGAGGGTCAGAGCCGTGTCGGCGTCGGCACCGTCGAACACCGCTGTGTGGATGCCGCGCATGGCACCCGTGAGCAGTCGGGCTGAGGCAGGGAGGTCTGTGGCACTGTCGATCTGCCCTGCTTCGGCAGCGGCGCGGAGTAGTTCGGTGATGGCATCGACGAAGCTGTCGTGCCAACGCTCCGCTGTGCCTTCGGATTTCGGGACTCCGAGATTGCGGAACAGCACGTGCGTGCGCGGTGTCTCGTAGATGCTCTCGGCAGCTATTCGCAGAAATGTCTGCAGCTGCTCGAGTGGGGTGCTCGGCCAGCCGGCGTCCGCGGACCGTTCACGGATGCGTTCGATCAGAACGGTGGCGGCGTCGTCGACGGCGGCTTGAAAGAGTTGGCGTTTGTTGGGGAAGTGGTGGAAGGCAGTTCTGGGGGCCAGACCGCATTGCGCAGCGACACTTTCGATCGTGATGTCTGCATAGTCGGCGTGCCGAAGCAGCTCCTGGGTGGCCTCGATGAGGCGTGTCGGTGCGGGCCCGGGTTCGTCAGTGGTCGACGACCCGGCCCAGCGGTACAGCGTGGTGGTGTGGATGCCCAAGTCCGTGGCCACGGCTGTCGGGCTTTCGGAACCCCCGAATGCCCGTGCCACCGCCTCTCGGCGATCGGCGAGTGTGAATCTCGAGACCCTGGCCATGATCGTGACAGTCTAGTGCAGCATTCGTGCGAGGGCCGGGAGTAGAACTCGTGCGGGGACGATACCCGCCATCGCCGCCTGCAGAGCATTGCGGCGACCCGAAATAACATGTGGCCGTGATCGTTTGGCGTCGAGTTCCTTCATGGCGGTGGCGACGACGTCGGCCGGTGTCTGGTAGGTACCGGTGGCTGTGGCCGAATCGCCTATGACGTCGAAGAATTCGGTGTGGGTGGGGCCGGGGTTGAGTGCGAACACTCTGACTCCGTGTTGCGCTGCTTCGTACCACAGCGACTGGCTGAAGCTCAGCACGAAGGCTTTCGCGGCCGCATACACGGCAAGAGTCGGGACAGGTTGGAATGCCGTCGTGCTGGCTACATTGACGATGGTGCCTGCTGTGCGGGCGATCATGCCCGGCAGGAACGCCGAGCAGATGTCCACGACCGCGCGGATGTCGACGGCGACGAGCCGCTCGAAATCGTCGGCGTCGCCGTCGACGAACGGTCCCTGGACCGCAAATCCTGCGTTGTTGACGATGAGGTCGATGCGCTCGGGAACGATGGCGCGGAGCCGCCGACCACTGGCCTCCTCCGACAGGTCCCAGGGCACTGTTCGGCAGCGCACACCGTAGGTCGATTCGACCTCGTCCGCCAGCGCTGTCAGACGATCTTCCCGTCGGGCGACGAGCACCAGATCGGAGCCGCGGGCGGCCAGCACGCGCGCGAACTCGGCGCCTATTCCGGAACTCGCGCCGGTGACCAGCGAGCGGCCCGGACTGTAGCGAAAAGCCCTGCGGCTCATCGGTCCGAGCGCCCGAGCTCAGCGGCCGAGCGCCGGGCGAACTCCTCGTACGAGGTGGGTGCTCGTCCGAGCAGGGTCGGAAGAACCGTCAGGTCTCCCGCGGGCAGACCGTGGCCGTCGTAATGGGTCATCATCGTGCGATACGCCTGACGTGCGTCTTCCGGCCAGTTCTTCATATCGCGGGGATTCGACGCGGCCTGCGCGCCGCGAACGATATGTCCGAGCGAACGCAGCTTCGTCGATCGCACGGCGTGACCGATGACGGCAGGAAGTGCAGGCACCACATCGAGGGTATTCGTCAGCGACGAGGGCGGGATTCGGATGGCGGTCACCGGATGCCCCAGCACGCGTGACCAGATCTCGGCCATCTGGTGTCGGGTGAGTTCGACCGCGGACAGGTCGTAGGTGCGGCCGGTGTGCGGCGACGGGTCGATCAGTACGTTCGCCGCGGCCTCGGCGACGTCGGCGAGATCGACGACACCCATCACACTGTCCGGCGACACCGGGTACGGCATGACGCCCGCCTGCAGGAACTCCCACACTTCCAAGTAGTTCTGCATGTAGTGCGACGGCCTGAGCACCGTGGTGGGGATTCCGCTGTCGCGGAGCAGGCCCTCGGCGATGTCCTTCTGGTGGTGGTGTGTCAGCTGATGCAGGTCCGGATGGATCACGGAGTGAAACACGATGTGCTGCAACCCACTTGCCGGAGTCGTTGCGATCAGGTGCTCGATGATCGGTCTCTCGTCGATGACCTGGGTCGGTGCCGCGTGATAGAGCACGTCGGCTCCGGCCAGGGCTCTGTCGAGCGTGTCGGACGACCGCAGATCGCCCACGACGACCTCGGCTGCCCCGTCTCGACGGGTGGTCGCAGCCTGACTGTCGTTCTTCACGACAGCGCGGACGGGCATCTTCTGCGCGGTCAGCTGCCGGACGAGCAACCGTCCGATCCCGCCTGCGGCACTGGTCACTGTGATCATCGGACCTCCTCGATGGGGAGCGCGGCAGTCCCGGCTCTCTCGCACATATTGCAGATGATCTGCACATAACGCAAGAGGTCGACGCAAATGCCGACTCGATCTGCATTAGTCTCGGACGGTGCCCTCGAACGACGTCGACGATGCAGAGCAGTCGCGGCGCGCCCGCCCACGTCGCGATCGCCGTCAGGCGTTGATCGACGCCGCGATCGAGATGATCTCCGAAGGTGCCAGCGCAGACATCAGTGCGGCGGCGATCTCGCGCAGAGCGGGTGTGGCGCACGGGTTGCTCTTCTACTACTTCACCGACAAGCAGGGCCTGGTGCAGGCTGCGCTGGCCGACGTTCTGGGCAAGTTGTCCGACGCGCAGGGGCCGCAGTCCGAAGAGCGGACCGTCCGAGCGCGGCTGGAAGGATTCGTCCGACGGCACATCGAGTTTCTGCGGGATCACCGAGCGCTCTACTTGCGCGTGGTGCGGGAGGAGGAATTCGGTGAGGCAGGCGTCGAGAGCGCCCTCCGGCAGGCTCGCGCCGAGGGTGAGCGTCAGGTCGCGGCCCTGGCCGAACTTCCGGATCCGTTGCCGCCGCTGGTCGCTGTTGCGATTTCAGGGTGGACCGGCTTTCTCGATCGAACCGCCGATGCCTTCTTCGAGACGGCGGATCTCGATCTGGACGAGTCGGTCGCGCTGATCGTCGACGCATTCGAAGCTGTCATCGATTCCGCGACTCGCCGAGGTGCCGGGCCGCGGTGATCAGGTCGACCAGAAACGGCAAAGGCTGATTCCGAAAATTGCGCAGATTGCTCAATGTCGATGACTTCTATTGCGCAGCCCGCCGGGTTCTGGTCGACTGACGCCGGTTGCATCACAGACGCGACTGACTCGGCGCTTCGCAATCCGAACGCTTGCCTCATGGAGTGACGGGACCCATCCGGTCCCGCCACGTCCACTCGATGCAATCTTTCGTCGCCTATTTCAGGAGTGCTCGCCATGACCAGCCTCAGCTCGACCACCGGCAACTCGACCGACGGTGATTCGGTCACCGGGGGGCGCGAAACCCTGCACGACATTTCCGAGCGGGTGCTGTGGCTGTCGACGTCGATGATCCACCACGCCAACCGAATCCGGCCCAATCCGACGGGTCTCAAGGTGGGCGGTCATCAGGCGTCGTGCGCGTCGATGGTCACCATCATGACCTCGCTGTGGTTCGAGCAGCTCGAAGCGGGCGACCGAGTATCGGTCAAGCCGCACGCGTCGCCGGTGCTGCACGCCATCAACTACCTTCTCGGTGAGCTGGACGAGAAGTATTTGACGACGCTGCGCTCGTACGGTGGGCTGCAGTCCTACCCGTCGCGCGCCAAGGATCCCGATACCGTCGACTACTCGACGGGGTCGGTGGGTATCGGTGCGACGGCACCTATTTGGGGCGCAATGTCGCGCCGCTTCGTCGACTCCGCATTTTCCGCAGACACCCCGAGTGGGTTTCGCGGACGGCAGTATTCGCTCGTCGGAGACGCCGAGCTCGACGAGGGTGCCGTGTGGGAAGCCGTCATCGATCCGGGCATCGGTGAGTTGGGCGAGATCGTCTGGATCGTCGACCTGAACCGTCAGTCCCTCGACCGGGTGGTGCCGAACATCGCCGCGCGTCGCCTCGAGAAGATGTTCGACGCGGCAGGCTGGCAGGTCATCACCGTGCGGTTCGGTCGGTTGCTCGAGAACCTCTTCGCGCGTACCGGGGGCGACGCCTTGCGGCGTCGCATCCTCGACATGCCCAATCCCGAGTATCAGCGGCTGTTGCGGTGCTCGGCGTCCGAATTGCGTGATCGGCTGCCCGGCAACGGGTCCGATGCCGCAGCGATCGCCGCGCTTATCGGAGACCTCGACGATCTGATTCTCACCGAGTCGATTCGCAATCTCGGCGGCCATGATCTCGACGCGCTGCGCGAAGCCTACGCGCAGATCGACGACACCCGGCCCACGGTGATCATCGCCTACACGGTCAAAGGATTCGGCCTCCCCACTCAGGGGCATCCGCAGAACCACTCGTCTCTGCTGACTGTCGACGAATATGCAGCTCTGGCAGACACTCTCGGCACCGACGTCGGTTCGCCGTGGGGCCGCTTCGACGACGCCACAGCTGCCGGGCAGTTGTGCGTCGATGTCGCCGAACGGCTGCGCCGCGAGCCGGTGCCCGTCTCGGCACCGCCTGCAGTTCCTGCCGACATCGGCCGTACTCCCAAGGGCACTGCCACGACGCAGGCCGCGCTCGGCCGCACCCTGATCGACCTGACACGTGAGGCCCCGGATGCGGCGCGCCGTGTCGTGACGGTCAGTCCCGACGTCAGCTCCACCACCAATCTCGGCGGTTGGGTCAACAAGGTCGGTGTCTGGTCGTCGTCGGAGCGGCACGACTGGTTCGGTGACGATGCCGAAACCATCATGCACTGGCGTGAGGGGCCTACCGGTCAACACATGGAACTCGGTATCGCAGAGACCAATCTGGTCGGATTGATGGGCGAGCTGGGTGCAACGTGGAGTCGGTGGGGGGAGCCGCTGTTCCCCATCGGGGTGATGTACGACCCGTTCGTCGAACGCGCCCTCGAGCCGTGGTCGTACGGCATCTACGCGGGCGGTCAGTCGATTCTGGTCGGTACGCCATCGGGTGTCACGTTGGCCGCGGAAGGTGGTGCGCACCAGTCGATCAAGACTCCATCGATCGGTCTGGAGCAGCCCGGGTGCATCTCGTACGAGCCGGCGTTCGCCATCGACGTGGAGTGGACGTTGCTCGCCAGTATCGCCAAGTTGGGTCGTCCCGACGGCACCTCGGCGTACCTGCGCCTGTCGACCCGTCCGGTCGATCAGACGTTGGCCGACGTGCCCAGCGATCCGGCGGCCCGCGAACGCAGGCGCAAGCAGGTGGTGGCCGGCGGCTACCCGCTCGTGCGACGAGACGGTGCCACCGTCACGATCGCAGCGATGGGTGCGCTCATGCCCGAAGCTCTCGACGCCGCAGCACGTTTGGAGCGCATCGGCATTCTCGCGGACGTCCTGTGCATCACAAGTCCGGGCCAGCTCTATCGAGCCGTCCAGGCTCGACAGGGACACGGCGACGCGGAGTCGTGGATTCTCGATCAGCTGTTGCCGGCCGATCGGGCGACACCGATGGTGACCGTCCTCGACGGCCATCCGCACACGCTGGCGTTCCTGGCCACGGTGAACCGCGTGGCGTCGACGTCGTTGGGCGTCAGCAACTTCGGTCAGGTGGGCTCTCTGGACGAGGTGTACAAGCATCATCACATCGACACCGATTCGATCGTCGGTGCCGCTCTGGATGTCACCGGACAGTAGTGCCGCGGGTGCTCATTCGTCCACCCATTCCAGGAGGTCTCCGGGTTGGCAGTGCAGCACCCGGCACATGGCGTCGAGGGTGCTCAGTCGTACTGCTTTGGCCCGTCCGTTCTTGAGGACTGCGATGTTGGCAGGCGTCAGGCCGACGCGTTCGGCAAACTCGCCGACGCTCATCTTCCGCCTGGCCAACTGAACATCGATGCGCACCACGATGGCCATCAGATGACCGCGTCCATGTCGCTGCGCAGTTCCGTGGCCTGACTGAGCAGTGTCCTCATGACGACCATCAACAGTGCGGCGACGGCGACGATGACGACGAGCAGGAAGAGCAGTAGCGGCAGGCCTGGGTCGTCGGCTCCGAATCCGACGTAGAGAAAGACGCCGACCAGCACCACCCAGGCCGCGACGATCGACCACGTGATCGTGTCGACCCACACCAACGAGGCGCGGGTGAAGATGGCATTGCGGTTCACCATCGTCAGCAGCTTCCACGTCGCGACCACGACCACTTGAATGCACAGCACCCAGAAGATGGACACGATGGTCAACGGCCACTGCAGGTACGCGGATTCGGGAGATTCCTGAGCCATGTGGGCGAACTGCCCGGGCAGCGACATGACCTGCATGAGCACCAGCACCGCGAACAACGCGGCGAGAAACAGGCGAAGTAACAGGACTACCACTCGATATCCACTCAGCATATAGCGAGTATCGACAGGAATCTATCGAAAGTCAATAGATCAATACGGTGTCCGGATCATCCAGTTCCGATTGACAGCGGGCGTACGGTTGTAACATTCGGCGAGGGCCAACGCCGTAGGTTGCTCGTTCACGGCGAAGGGTGTGATGGCCGCATCGTATGGGGGCGGGACCACGTGACCGATCGGACATCCGAGGAAACGCCGGATGATTCGGCTGCCGAGAGAGCGGCCGCAGCCGCGTTCGACGAGCAGATCGCGGCGGCACTCCCGAGGCAATCACACATGCCGGGTGCGACGACGTATTTCGCGGAAGACACCTTCGAGGCGCTCGACGTGTTCCGCGGAATATTGTTCGAGCACAGCCGATTCGAGACTGTGCTGCAGGGCCTGTGCGAGCAGGCCGTCGTGGCAATTCCCGGGGCAGATATGGCGGGAGTGACCCTGCTGCATCATGATTCGGAGAATCCCGCCACCGCTGCATTCTCGGACGCGCGCGTGGTCGATATCGATGCCGATCAGTACCGCGCGGACGAGGGTCCGTGCCTCGAAGCGGCGCGCCACGATCGGTTGGTGTGCGTCCGAGTCGACGAGATCACCACTCGCTGGCCCGCATTCGCAGCCGCAGCAGCAGACATCGGAGTGCAGAGTTACCTGTCGGCACCGCTGGCAGTCGACTCCGAGCATGCAGGCTCGCTCAACATCTACGGCTTCGATGCCGGTGGCTTCAACGATATCGACGAAGTGGTGGTGAAGATGTTCGTCACGTCGGTCGAAGCGGCAGTATGGAATTCCCGGCACACGGTGGAGGCGAAGCAGGAAGTCGTCGGTCTTCGTGCGGCGATGGCGACCAGGGCGACCATCGAGCAGGCCAAGGGCATCCTGATGGCAACGCAGTCGATCACTCCCGAAGCCGCGTTCGCCGCGTTGGTGCAGCAATCGCAGCGAGAGAACACGCGAGTTGCCGTGTTGGCGGCTCGGATGGTCGATTCCGTCGGCCGATGGCAGGATGCCGAAGGGCCGTAGTGTCGGGGTCACACGGTCCACCGAGCACCATCAATGGTTCAGCGAAGCCGAACGATCTGCATCTCCGAAGGTCGAGAAGGTCAAGGCCCATGACGGACACTCCGATTTACGACGAACTCCAGCATTTTCTCGACATCGACACCGGCGGGGGGAGTCGGAAGATCGAGCCGGTAGCTCGGGCCGTTCCGGCCCCGGTAGCCGTGCACGGCCCACCCCGACATCAGAGGGGTTGACGGCAAACCCAGGGGGGCTCAGTGCGACGCAGTGGGGACGACGGCCGCGTGGACGTCGCCGCTGTAGGACGCCGGTAGTGGACTGCTGCACAGTGTGCGTGCCTCGTCGGTCGAAATTCCGAGTGCGCGGAGCACTCGCTCGGTGGTGCCGTCGACCGTCGCCGCTTCGTCGCGGTCGGGCTGTGCGAGGAGCAGACGGCCCATGGAGAGCAGCGAACCGGCGACGATCGCGAGGGCGAGATCCGGGTCGTCGACGTCGAATCTCCCTTGCGCTGCGGCCGATTCGATATCGCGACGCGACCGTGGTGCCAGGCCACCGGCCGCGGCGAATGCGGCGGCCTCGGAGTTGAGCAGGACGCGGCTCAGTTGCGGTTCGAGGCGGAACAGGCGCCCGGACAGTCTGAACGATTGGGTGAATTTCTCGACCGGGTCCTCGAAACCGACGGTGAGCGAATCGAGGTAGTCGCCGACGGACTCGAGAGCGGCGTCGATGGCGGCCTGCCACAGTTCTTCTTTGCTCTCGAAGTAGTTGTAGAACGAGCCGTTGCTGACGTCGGCGGCCTGCGTTATTTCGAGCACGGGTGCGTTGGTGTTCCCGTTGGCGAGTAACCCTTGGGCGGCCTGGATCAGCGCGGCTCTGGTGCGTGCCTTGCGGCGCTCGACGCGGTTGCCTTCGGTCACGATCTGCTCCTGCTCTGTGGGTCAGTGAGCGCAGCCTATCGCGAATCAAGTATGACGAATTCGTCAAAAAGCCTTGACGTACGACCGTGCCATGAGTGACGATATCGTCAACACCCTGTGAAGGCAGGGGCCTCGACTTCCGGCAGCACCGAAGGATCCCATGACAACGAACGCGACGATTCCGCAGTACCGCACCGACCTGTACTCCACCGACGCGATTCTCGATCCGTACCCGCACTATGCCCGGCTGCGCGCGCTGGGTCCGGTGGTGTGGCTGCCCCGCCAGCAGGTGTTCGCCGTCTCGCGCTACGCGGATTGCAAGGCGGTGCTGCTCGACGACGTGACCTTCATCTCGGGTGACGGTGTGGCGCTCAATCCCGTCGCCAATCGGCTCGGCCGCGGAACGACACTGAACAGTGACGGCGACGAGCATGCGACCAAGCGATCGGTGCTGGCGCATCGGCTCACTCCGAAGGCCGTGCGCAAGATGAAAGCGGCTGTGGAGGAAAAAGCGAACAGCATCGTCGACGCGGCACTGAGCAAACAGTTCGTCGACGGCGTGGACGATCTCGCGACAGCGCTGCCGATGTCGATCGTGCCCGATCTCGTCGGGTGGCCGGAGGACGGCCGCGAGGATCTACTCCGGTGGGCGGGGGCGACCTTCGACTCCCTCGGCCCCGTGAATCGACACTCGATCACCGCTGTCAAGGGTGCCGCAGAGATGCTTGCCTTCTCGCGGCGCGTGGTGCGAGACCGATCGGTGATTCCGGGAAGCATGGGCGACGACGTTCTGAAGGCCGCCGACGACAACAAGATTCAGAAGTCGACCTGTCCTGCGCTGATGATCGACTACCTCGGTCCCTCGCTCGATACCACCATCGGAGCGATTTGCGGTGCCCTCGACCTGTTCGCGCGGCACCCCAAGCAGTGGCAGGCGATCAGGCAGGACCCGGACCTGATCCCCAATGCGATCAACGAGGTCGTGCGATACGAGTCGCCGATCAGAGCGTTCTCGCGTCGTGCGGTCCGTGACGTCGAGATCGACGGATCACGAATCCCGAAAGGTGCTCGCGTACTGGTGGTCTACGCGTCGGCGAACCGCGACGAGCGTGAATGGGACAACCCCGATGCCTTCGACATCACGCGTGACGCGGCGCGTCAACTCGGCTTCGGTTCCGGCGTGCACGGGTGCGCCGGTCAGGGGCTCGCCCGTCTGGAAGCCCAGACCATGCTTCGGGTGCTGGCGCAGCGTGTCGAGAAGTTCGTTCCCGCAGGAACACCCGTACGCGCTGTCAACAACGTCATTCATCGATACGAACGGTTGCCGCTCAAATTGGTGGCAGCAGAAGGGACACAGCCATGAGGATCGACGTCGATTGGGATCGCTGCGAGGGCCACGGCATCTGTGCCGAACAGGCACCCGAGGTGTTCAGCCTCGATGACGAGGGCGAACTGCACTACGCCTTCGATGGCAACGACATTCCCGACGACCTCGCGGCCTCGGCCCGGTCTGCGGTCGGCGTGTGTCCGGTGGCGGCACTGCGAGAACAGGCGTGAGCTCTCTCGAGAGCAGGATCGTCGTCGTCGGAGACTCCATAGCCGCGTGCACCGCTGTCCGCGAACTGAGGGCCCGCGGACACGAAGGTCCACTGACGATGATCGGGGCCGATGCCGACGGTTGCTACGCGCGGCCGCCGTTGTCCAAGCACGTGCTCAAAGGCGAAGCAGCCGAGGCGGAAACGTGGGATCTGTCGGACCTCGGGATCGAGGCGATCGGTGATCGGGCCGTATCGGTGAATGCCGAGGCCCACACAGTCACGACCGCCGCCGGTACCGATGTTCCGTACGATCGGTTGATCGTCGCCACCGGAGCGGCTGCACGTCGCATTGCGGCTCCCGGGCAAAGGGGCGAGACGGTGCTGCGGACCTTCGACGATGTTCGGGCACTACGTCCGAAACTCGATGCGGCGCAGACGGCGATCGTCGTCGGTGCCGGATTCCTCGGCATGGAGGTCGCCAGTGCGTGCGTCTCGCGCGGAATCGCAGTCACTGTCGTGGACGTCGACCCTCCGTTGACACGCCTACTGGGTACTTACCTGTCCGGCGCGATTTCCGCCCGGGCCGAGGCAGCGTCGGTCGAGTTTCTCCGCGCGGACAGCCTGGTTACGTTGACGGGCAACCCCGTTACCGGGATCGAGCTCGCGGGCCGCACCCTCGACGCCGATGTGGTGGTCACCTGCGCCGGTGATGTGCCCGAGACCGAGTGGTTGAACGGTACCGGTATCGCCGATGATCGCGGTGTTGCGATCGACGATCGTTGCACCACTACGCTTCCCGAAGTGTTCGCCGCAGGCGACGTCGCGTATTCACGTGCCGGTTCCGGTCGAGCGCCGTTCTGGTCGAATGCCGTCGCGCAGGGCAAGGTCGCAGCGGCCTCCGCGCTCGGTCTCGAACCCACGTGTGCGCCCGCCGACGACTACTTCTGGACCGAGATTCTGGGACTGTCCATCAAGGTCGTCGGTCCTCTTCCGCTACTGGGTAATCCGACCGTGCTCGAGGGTTCCGTCGACGACGGATCGGCGCTGCTGCAGTGGAACCACGAGGACGGCCGCACGACCATCGTTGCCTACGGCATGAAGAAGGCCGTCGGACTGCTCCGACGGCTTGCTCGCGACTCCGCTGTTCCCACTACGTAAGGAATTTCATGGCTTTCGGCTCTGCGTCCGGTCTGGTTCGTCGTCTTCCCGAGGCGGTCGGGCTCGGCCGGGCCGCGATCGGCATCGCCCACATGGTGGCGCCCACTCGCGCCAACGAACTCCTCGCTGGGCCCGACGCGGCGGTGGCGACGACGCGAGCTGCGGCTCGCACCTTCGGAATTCGTGAAATCTACATCGGCGGCGGCCTGTATGCGGCAACTCGGTACGCGCCGAAGGCCGTGCGCACTCTGCTGCGAGCAGGTGTGGCCGTCGACGTCTGGGACACGGCGGCGTTCGCGTTCACCGCTCACCTGCCGCAACGAACGAGAACAGCCGGCTGTGCAATTGCCGGAGGCTTCGTGATCGCCGGCGCGCTGGCAGACCTGCAACTGGACCGGTAGTCGGCGATGGACAACATCGCTCGAGTCGTTCGCGCGGCGAGCAGCAGTGCTGTTCGCCTCTACAACCGACTGGAAGTGACCGTAGCGCAACCGGTTCCGGATACCCCGGTGCTGTTCGTCGCCAACCACGGGTTCGGCGGAGTCATCGATCTCAATGTGTTCGCATTCGCGGCCGCATACGACGAGCTCGGTATCGACCGCGAGTTGATCACGCTGACCCACCAGATCGCGTGGACTCTGCATGCCGAGAAGCTGATCGAATCCTTCGGTGCCAGGCCCGCCGGGCGACAAACGGCCCTGGACGCTTTTGCGGAGGGCAGCAGTGTCCTGGTCTTCCCGGGCGGTGACGTCGATGCTTTGAAGTCGTGGCGGCATCGCAACGACATAGTGTTCTCGGGTCGGACCGGGTTCGCTCGTTTGGCGATCGAGGCGGGGGTGCCGGTCGTCCCCGTCGTCACGGCAGGGGCGGGGGAGTCCCTGCTGGTACTCAGCAGTGGTAAGCGGCTGGCGAAGGCGTTGAGGTTGGACAAGGTACTGCGGCTCAAAACGTTTCCGCTGTCGGTGTCCATACCGTGGGGCGTCAATCTCGGTCTGGTCGGGCTTCTTCCGTACCTGCCGCTGCCCACCAAACTCGAAACGACGGTGCTCGCACCCATGCGCCCCGAGGCCGACGAGACGGCCGAGGAGTTCGCAGTGCGGGTGCACTCGGCTATGCAAGCCGAACTCGACGAACTGACGAAGGATCGGCGGCCTCTCATCGGATGACTCGCCGAGCCGGGATTGCCGTCATACTCGAACCATGCGTTCGAAGCAGAAGATTCTCGACGCCACCCTCGGGCTCATTGCCGAGGGTGGGTTCGAGGATGTCACCATTGCCGCGGCTGCGCGGGCGGCAGGCGTGACGCGCCAGACGGTGTATTCGATCTTCAGCACGCGCGAGGACATGATCTCGGAGGCGATGGTCGGTCTTGTCGTCGACGTGATCGGTGGCACCCGGGCAAAGGCCGATCAGGCCGAGACGCCGTCCGAGTTCGTCGTAGAGACTATTGTGGCTGCACGCAACCTCATTCGACGAGAACCGGTGCTCAATTCTCTGATGCGTTCAGGCAACGCCAACCCGTTGTTCGATCCGGACATGATGGATCGAGCCGAACCGGTGGTGCGTCAGTTCCTCGACGGTTACATCGAACGCAATCCCGAATTCGATGCGACGCGGTTCGATGGTATCGATTCCGTGCTTGTGCGTAACGGGCTGTCCGTCATCTTGTTCGACGACGCGCAGATCCACGACGACGACGGTTTGCGGTCATACCTGCGGCGCTGGCTGATTCCGCTCCTGTTCTGACGGACCCCCAAAAACTTGACACCATAAGCCGCATCTGTCTAGTTTTGCTTCGCACGTGCACGTGACACAGGTCTCGTGCGCGCTGCTGCACACCATTGGGGGGGTACGTGTCGAATTTGAATCGCCGGTCGTTTCTCGGCGCGACTGCGGTTGCGGGATTGGCCGCACTATCGGGCGCGGGAGTGGCGCGAGCAGCGGGCGGGCGACGCGTCCAGATCCCGCTGACCCGCGAGGATCATCGTGTGGTGATCATCGGATCGGGGTTCGGCGGTGGCGTCGCCGCATTGCGCCTGGCCGAAGCCGGGGTGCCGGTTCTGGTGCTCGAGCGCGGAAGACGTTGGAACACAGGACCGAACGCAGACACGTTTCCCGATGCCACGTCACCGGACAAGCGAATGCTGTGGCACGGTTCGAGTCCCAACCTGTTCGGCAGGCCAGTTCCGTTCGATCCGTACGTCGGCCTCCTCGAGGCGGTGCCCGGAGACAACATGACTGCGCTGTGCGCGGCCGGTGTCGGAGGCGGATCCCTGATCTACCAGGGAATGACACTGCAGCCATCGCAGCCGGTGTTCGAGGAACACTTTCCGGCCGGACTGGATTGGCCGACTCTGAATCGGGTGCACTACCCACGCGTGGCGCGGATGTTGCAGCTCCAGCAGGCTCCCGACGCGTTGATCGGTACGCCCAATTATCAAGCAGCGCGGGTGTTTGCGGCCAATGCTCGTCGAGCGGGGCTGCCGGTGTCCAAGATCCCGATGCCGATCGACTGGAACTTCGCCCTCGACGAGACGCGCGGGGTGATGGCACCGTCGTACACCGATGGTTCCGGCGCATTCGGAGTCAACAACGGCGGCAAGCACTCCGTGGACGTCACCTACATCGCCGCCGCCGAGGCGACGGGGCTGGCCACGGTCGCGACGCAGCACGATGTCACGAGTGTCGAGCGGCGTGCCGACGGCCGTTGGACGGTCTATGTCGATCGAATCGATTCCGACGGAACGGTTCTGGAGAACAAGGTTCTCACCGCCGGCACGCTGATCATGGCAGCCGGAAGCCTGAACACCACCAAACTGCTCGTCCGCGCCGGAGCGACCGGAGGCATTCCCGATCTCCCGAACGAGTTGGGGCAGGGCTGGGGCACCAATGCCGATCGCATCTACGTGTGGTCGAGCATCGAGCAGCAATTCGGTGCACCCCAAGGCGGACCGGTGGTGTTCGGCAGCCTCAACTGGGACGACCCGAACACTGCGCACACCGTCATCCAGGCCTCGATACCGCCGTTGTCGTTCGATGCCCACAGCACGATGCTCGTCGGGTACGGCGTCAGCAGCGGCCGCGGCCATTTCGGCTACGACTCCTCCATGGACCAGGTGCGACTACATTGGCCGGCCAACGGCGACAGCCTGATTCAGGACGGTTCGATCGATCCGACGGTGCGTCGTATCGCTGGATCGGGCAGTGTTCTCACCGATACCAATGCAGTGTTCCCGTCCACCTGGCATCCGTTGGGTGGGGCCAACATGGGCGCGGTATGTGATCTCGACGGTCGCGTCCACGGCCAGCGAGGCCTGTATGTACTCGACGGGGCACTCATGCCCGGCACCACCGCAGCGTGCAACCCATCCATGACCATCGCCGCACTGGCCGAACGTGCGCTGGACAACATCGTTGCCGACGACATCGGCACCGCTATCTGACCCCCACCAGAAAGAGACCGATGCATCTGTACCGCAACATGATCGGCGTCGCAGTCACCGCCGTGCTCGCGTCTTCCCTGACCGTGCTTGGAGGCTCGGCAGCGAATGCCGACCCCGTCGACGACTTCTACGTCCCTCCGGCTCAGGTCGTCGACGACCCGGGGGCCGTGTTGCGGACGCAGCCGATGTCACTGTTCGCGGCTCTGCCCGGTGCGGACGGTGCCTACCCCGTTCAGGCGCAGCGGGTGCTGTACACGTCACGGACGCAGGACGATACGCCGGTGGGCGTGTCGGGCACGTTCATCGAGACCGAGGTGCCCTGGCGTGGTGCAGGCCCGCGGCCGACCATCGTCGTCGCGCCCGGCACGGTGGGTCAAGCCGATCAGTGCGCTCCTTCTCGTGCGTTTCCGACGACTGTCAACGCTGTGGCACAACCATTGTCGATCTCGTTCAATCAGGAATTGTTGTCTTCCACTCTGTGGGGATCGATGGGTGCCAACGTATTCGTGACCGACTACATCGGGTTGGGAACGCCCGGTGTGCACACCTATGTCAATCGTGTCGAGCAGGCTCATGCGGTGCTCGACGGTGCTCGTGCCGCGAACGAGCTCCTAGGTGATACCGATGCACCCGTTGGTATCTGGGGGTACTCCCAGGGCGGTGGGGCGGCAGCCGCGGCGGCCGAACTGGCCTCGGAGTACGCACCTGAGGTTGATCTGAAGGGTACGTGGGCCGGAGCTCCTACAGCGGACTTGCTCGAGGTGTTGAAGACCGTCGACGGGACGCTGATCGGAGGGGTGATCGGCTATGCCCTCAACGGGTTCGTAGAGCGGGATCCGAGCTTGCTGCCGCTCGTCGAAGAGAGACTCACCGATCACGGCAAGGCAGTGCTGAACGATCTGTCGACGCAGTGCATCGGCGACACCATTCTGAAGTACCCGTTTCTGCGAACCGAATCGTTGACCGCGGACGGCAAGTCGATGCTCGAGAATCTGGGCACCATTCCGCAGGCGGGTCGTATTCTCGAGGCTCAGCGGATCGGTCGCAGTACTCCGAACGCACCGGTGATGATCACCAGCGGACTCAACGACGACACCGTGCCGTACGGTCAGGCCCGGCAGTTGGCTCAGGATTGGTGTGGGCGAGGTGCCACGGTGGAGTTCCGAACCAACCCTTTGCCGCCGATCCTGCAGGGTGCGGTGTTGCCCAACCACTTCGGGCCACAGCTGATCGACGGGTACGGCGGTGCCGCTGCAGCGTTCCTGATGGATCGGTTCGCCGACGTCCCCATGGCACCATGCTCCATCGACTGATCGGCGGCCGCAGGCGCTGGCGGCTGGTGCGAGAATTCGTACTACGCAATCGTTGTCCCGCAGCCTCGACCGTCGAGCAGCGTGCCCATGACTATGTGGCGATAGCAGACGCGTTCGGACTGTGCTGGCCGCCGGATGGACAGCGTGCCAGGGCACTGCTGACCAGTTTCGGCGATCGGGATCCGGATGCCGTCCTTGCCGCGATGCGCCCGGTTGCAGCTCCGGTTCAGCTCCACCCGGTGGTGCGGGTGTGGAATCGTGCCGTCGACTAGGGCGGCGTCGACACCGCTGCGCTCGACCCTGTTGCGGTCGCGGCGTCGGGTGGAGGCTGTGATTGCCGGCGGTGGCCCGGACATCGTCTTTCAGCCGATCGTTCGTGCACGCGATGGTGTGATCGAGGGATACGAGGCCCTGTCGCGTTTCCCGGCGGGCGGCGGTGACACCGAGGCGTGGTTCGCCGATGCAGCGCAGTGCGGCCTCGGTCCTGCTCTGGACAGATCTGCGGCCGTCAAGGCATTGGGAGAATCAGCGCGTCTGCCGGATGGTTGCTTCGTTGCGGTGAACCTCAGTGCTGCAACGCTACTGGTCGATGCTGCCCTGGTGGATGTGCTGCTCGATTTCGGCCGACGACGGTCACTGGTAATCGAGCTCACCGAACATGCCGCCCAGGACGACGAGGATGCGGTGGTGGCAGTGTTGGCCGAACTTCGACGCGGCGGCGTCGCCGTTGCAGTGGACGATGTGGGATCCGGATACGCAGGTATGCGGCAGCTCGTCGTGCTCGAGCCGCAGATCATCAAACTCGACGCGTTCGTCGTTCACGGCATGAAAGGCAATCGAGTCAAGTCTGCCTTGGCTGAACTGGTGCTCGAGTTCGCGCGAAAAACGGAGGCGAGGTGCGTGTTCGAGGGCATCGAGACCGACGACGACCTCGAAGCGGCCGCGTCGATCGGGGCAGACCTGCTGCAGGGCTTCCGAGTGGGCCGCCCTGCTGCGCTGTGATCGGATCTGACCAGCAGGTTGAGTACCGCCCAACTGTGGGTATGGCAGGAACAAGACAAGTTCAGAAAGGCCGATGCGGTCGAACGGGAGACACGCGGCACCACCACCGAGGGTGAATCGAAGGAGACGGACTGATGGCCGATGACGACAGTGACATCAAGACGGAGTTCGATGACCTCGTCAACATGACGGCGAAGGAACTCGACGAGTTTCTCGGCACCGACGACTCGAAGGACGTCGGTCAAAAGAAGGAGGGCGGCGAGTCGACGGGCCACGAGAGCGGCCGCCGCATCGTCGAAATCCTGAAGACGAAGAAGGCGGACCTGTCCGACGACGACTACGAGCACATGCGAAAGGTCGTCGGCTACTGCAAACGACACCTTGCGCAGCGGCCCGACGGGGACATCACCGACACCAAATGGCGCTACTCGCTGATGAACTGGGGCCACGACCCGAAGAAGAAATGATCTCGCTTCGCTGACGGGAGGTCTGCTTTAGTCGGGGCCCCGGCTGCGGGAATCCCGCCACCGGGGCTCAGGAGTGGAGCAGACATTGCTCGCACCGTGGAGGACCCGACTAGCGCATCTACGACGAGAAGCTCGCTCGCTTCGAGGCCTCGCGCGCCACCACTTCCTCGGCCGCGACGATGACGTCGTCCACATCGGCACTCTTGACGACGACCACTCCGTCGGCATCGGCGACGATGATGTCACCGGGTGAGACGACGACTCCTCCGAGTGCGACAGGCTCGTTCAGTCGGCCCGGCCCGTTCTTGTAGGGACCCGCCGGTGTGACACCGCGTGCGAATACGGGCAGACCCAACTCGGCCAAGGCGTCGGCATCGCGCACGGCACCGTCGATGACGAAGCCGGCGATGCCGAGCGATTTGGCGCGAATTCCGATGAGATCGCCGATGAGGGCGCGTGTGTCGTCACCCGAGCCGTTGACCACGATGACGTCGCCTGGGCGGGCGTCGTCGAGGGCCTTGTGGATGTAGAGGTTGTCGCCCGATCGGGTCCAGACGGTGTACGCCCGGCCGGTGACTGCTGCTCCGGCCCAGATGGGCCGCAGTCCGGCGATGATGCCGAAGCGCTCCTGTGCATCGCCTACGTTGGCTGCGGGCACTCGAGAGAAGCGTTCGATCATGTCGTCGGATACGGCAGTGGCTGAATAGGTTTCGGTACTCATGAGATCAATGCCTTTCGGGTGGCTCATTGCTGGTCGGCGAGCAGTTCGGCGATGATCGGTTCGATCTCGGTTTCGCGCTGTTCCCACAGGGTCGCGACGTCGGCACCGGACACCCAATCGGGCTGCGTCGCAGCGCCGGTCAGCTTCTCGGCGACTGCCGGGTCGGCCAGTGCAGTCTCGAGGGCGTTCTGCAGCGTGGTCATCGTCGCGTCCGGGGTGCCGGCGGGGGCACTGATGGCGAAGTTGTTGGTCATGAACGGCGCGTCGTATCCCTCGCTTGCCAGCGTCGGTACCTCGGGGATGAGCTTGTTCTGCTCTTCGGTGAGAACCGAGAGGATGTTCACCTCACCCGAGGCGAACTGGCCGTAGAAGCTGGACACTCCACCGAGGGCGAAGTCGGTTTCGCCGGAGACCAATGCCGAGATCTTGTCGGCTCCGCTGTTGTAATGAACGATGTTGAAGTCCAGGCCGAGGGTGTCTTCGAGGGTGCGGAGGTTGACGTGGTCGTCGCCGGCCCTGGAATCGGTGCCCACGGTGATGGACCCCGGGTTGGCCTTCACGGCGTCGAAGAGCTCGGCAATGTCTTTGTACGGGCTGGACTTGTTGACCCCGATCACGATGTCGTTCGATGCGAACGACCCGATGGGCGAGAAGCTTTCGCGATCGAACCCGGCTTTCTTGCTCGGGTCGAGGTATCGCCCGAGGATCGACGGGATGTTGGTGAAGCCGATGGTCTCACCGTCCGGCTCGGCGTTGGCCAGGTAGTTCAGTCCGACGACCTGGCTGCCGCCCTCCTTGTTGACGACCTTGACCGGCACGCCAAGTTCGTTCTCCATGGCGGGGGCCATGATTCGGGCCAGGATGTCGTTGCCTGCGCCTGCGGCGGACGGGACGACCCATTCGACGGTGGCACCGTTCCGTGGGAACGGCGCTCCGGAATCGGTTGTGCTCGAGCCGCATCCGGCAATCAGGGCGGCAGCGGAGATGGCCGCGACCAGGGTGGGCAGTGTTCTCATGAGACGGGCTCCTTGATGGGCTGGGTTCGGGTGGCGCGGCGGGAGAGGATGCGAGCGAGGACGGGGCGCAGCATTCCGAACAGAACGGCTGCGATGAAGACGAGCAGGAGAACCTTGTTGATGGGACCTTCGACGAAGACGCCGTAGTCCCCGCGAGACAGCGAGAGTGAACGCTGAAAGTTCTCCTCGAGCAGAGGCCCGAGGATCAGGGCCAGCACCAGTGGAGTCAGTGGAATCTTGTTGAGGTGGAACAGGTATCCGATGACGCCTGCGCCGAGCATGATGAAGATGTCGAAGACGCTGCCGTTGATGCTGTAGACGCCCAGGAACATGAAGGCCAGGATCATCGCCATCAGGTAGTGGAACGGGATCTTCAGTACGGCAATCCACAGGCGAACCAGTGGCACGTTGAGAATCAGCAGGATGATGTTGCCGACGAGGAAGCTGGCGATGATGGTCCAGGCCACTTCAGGGTTGTCGCGGAACAACAGTGGGCCGGGGATCAGACCGTTGATGGTGAAGGCGCTGGCCATGATGGCTACGGTCGCGGAGGTGGGGATGCCGAGGGTGAACAGTGGAATCATCGACGACAGCGCGAGTGCGTTGTTGGCCGATTCCGGTCCGGCGACACCCTCGACGGCACCCTTACCGAATTGCCCGGGACGCTTGGTGAGCTTCTTCTCCATCGCATAGGACGCCAATGAGGTTGCAGCACCCGGAGATCCGGGGAGCAGGCCCATGAAGAAGCCGATGACGGAGCCGCGCATCGTGGGGCCTGCAGACCTGGTGATGTCGGTCTTGGTGGGCAGCAGCTTACCGACGGCGAGTGGTCGTCGTCCGGCACCGCCTGCCGAGCGGGCTTGGATGAGGATTTCGGTGAGGCCGAAGCAGCCCATCACGACGGCCACGAGTGCGACGCCGTCGAACAGTTCCGGCATGCCGAACGTGAATCGCTGGATGCCTTGGCCGGAGTCGATACCCACCGACGCGATGGCCAGGCCGAGCCCGACGCTGATCAGTGCTTTCGCGGGGTTGTTGCCCGAGAAGCTGGTGATCAGGGCCATGCCGAGTAGTGCGACGAGAAACAGTTCGGGAGCACCGAATTCGAGTGCGAATCGGCTGAACGGGGCGACGACGACGAATCCGACGACGCCGACCAGTCCGCCGACGAACGACGCGAGTGCGGCAACGACGAGGGCGGGACCGCCGCGTCCGCTCTTGGCCATCTCGTAGCCGTCGAGTGTCGTTGCAATGGACGACGCCTCACCGGGAATGCGCAGTAGGACCGCGGTGACGGTGCCGCCGAATGCTGCGCCGTAGAGGATGGCGGCGAGCATGATCAGCGCCGTGGTGGCGTCGAGGCCGAAGGTGATCGGGATCAGCAGTGACACCGCGGCGGCGGGGCCGAACCCAGGGAGGACGCCGACGAGCATGCCCAGTACGCAGCCGAGGAGTGCGAACAGCAGATGCGTCGGAGTGAGGACGTTGACGAAGCCTGCCACCAGATCGGGAAATCCCATGGCTCACAACCCCCAATCGGCGAGGAAGGGAATGGACGATGCAGGCAGGGCCGTGCCGAGCCAGACGTCGAACACCAGTCGGGTGGCGAGTGTGGTGGCCACGGCGACGCCGATGGCGACCACTGGAGTCCGTTTGCCGACGAAGGTCAGCACGACGGCGAGCATCAGCGCCATGGACAGGGTGTACCCGAGGGTGGGCAGGACCAGCGCTGCGCCGGCGATCGCGGCGACGACCACTCCGATTCTGGTCCAGCCTGCGCGGTCGGGAAGTTCGGTCTCGTCGGCGTCCTCCTCGTTGTCGCTGGAGAGGAACGCGACGGCCGCCGAGGTGGCGGGTTCTAGCTCCAGTTCAGGTTCGGGGGTCGTCACCCGCGGTGCTCGGACGAGCTGTATCGCCCACATAGCGCCGCCGAGGATCATGCCGAGGCCGCCCACCAGGGGCAGGAAGCCCGCGCCGACGCCGGGGTCGGCGGCGATGCCGTAGCCGGTTGCCATGGTGACGGTCGCCAATCCGACGACCAGCGTCGCGCCGAGCACGATCCATTCGATCGTGTGTTGTGTGCCGAGCAGTATCTTCACGGCCGGCTGCCTTTCTGACGATAAGTTCGATGTGGCCTGGAGGGGTCGGCCGAATTGCTGTGCTTCACGTCACTTGCAATCTTGCACAGGTTTACAGGATTGTGGTTGAGTGTGTCAACAGACACAGTGGAAAGTGGAGGGTATGAGCTTCCGAACAGTGGTTGCCAGTAGCGGGAAATCGCTCAGCGCGTCCGAAAAACGTGTCATCGCAGTACTTCTCGGAGAGCCCGAACCGTCGAGTCTGCGGGCGGCCCCGGTCGCGGCCCGTGCACAGACGCATGAGTCGACGGTAGTGCGTCTTGCGCAGAAGCTCGGCTACAGCGGCTTCCCCGACCTTCGTGCCGACCTGGAGCGTGACAGCCCAGAACCGGTTGCGGCATCGGCACTGATGAGGAGCGACACCGGGCATGAGCTTGCCGTGTTCGCTCGCGACGAAGCGCGTGCTCTCGAACGGTTGTCGAGCTTCATCCCACAGGAGCAGTTGGTGGAGGTGGCTACGGCGATTCACCGTTCGCGGGTGGTCTACCTGTTCTCCAAGGCCGACGAGCGGCCCGCGTTGGACATGCTGGCACGACGGCTCCGCAGGCTCGGCCTGGTGGTCGTCGAGCTCGGGCTCGGAGGGAAGGACCTCGCCGAGCGGTTCGTCAGCTTCACCGAGGACTCCGTCCTGATCGCCTTTGCCCTGCGCGAGGCACCGTCGCAGCTGCCTGCGCTGGTCCGGGAAGCGGAACGACGCGGCGGCACGTCGATCCTCATCAGCGACGCGCCGGGATATCACTTTCGCCCCGCGCCGACGCATCTGCTCGTCGCCCAACGTGGTGACGATTCGGAATACAACACCCTCATCATTCCCATTGCCATTGCGTACGCGCTGCAGTTGGCCATCTTCCACCTCGATCCCGATCGGTACGGGGCGGTGCGCGACGACATCAACGACGTGTCGAGGTTGGTCGGAGGAACCGACGAAATTCCCTTGCGCTGATGCCTTCTCGTGACTCCATTGCTCTGACCGTTCAGGCGACGACTGCGCAGGCCGGGTGGGTCGGGGTGCGGTTGATGATCGGCTATCGGGCGATCGCCGAGGGTGCCGACACTCGAACGCTTGCGGTGATTGCGGCACTCTTCGCTGCGCCCGCAGTATTGGCGGCCCTGCCGATCGGGCGCATCGCCGACAGGTTCGGCGGGCCGGTGGTGATCGTTTCGGGAATCGTGTTGTGCTCGATCGCAACCGGTGTACTCGTCACGTTTTCGGCAATGTGGGCGTTGCTCGTGTGCACGGCTGCGTTCGGACTGGGCAATCTGCTCATCATGATCGGGCAGCAGGCGTTCGTTGCACACGTCCACGTCGACGGCAAGAACGAAAGTGCCTTCGGCGCACTGACTGCCGCCGCGTCGATGGGTCAGTTGGTGGGGCCGCTCGCCGTGACGGCCGTCGCGTCGAGATTTGGCGGCGCGAGCATCGAGAGCCCGAACACGACGGCAGGCATCCTCACTGCCGGTGCCTTCACCGCGGTCGCGCTCCCCACCGCACTGTTCTTGATGCTCGGCCGCAACCACATTCGTGCCGAGAAGCCTGCCGAAGGGGAAGCGTCGGGGCTGAAATTGCTGAAGCTGCCGGGTATGTGGCAATCGTTGACGGTCAGCGGCGCGGTGCTCGTGACGGTCGATCTGCTCTATGCCTTCGTGCCCGCGTGGGCCGTCGAGCGTGGGGTGTCGGTGACGACGGTGGGGTGGCTGCTGGCGTTGCGTGCCGGGGTGTCGGTGGTCAGCCGAGTGGGGCTGGGCAGACTCGACGCGAAGTTCGGTCGCACTGTGCTGCTGAATGTTTCGCTGGCGGCGGGCGCGACCGCTCTCGCCGTGCTGCCATTCGTACAGGCCGTCGGAGCCATCGGAGTCATGATTGCACTCGGCATCGCGTTGGGTATTCCGCAGCCACTGACCATGTCGTGGGTGGTGTCGATCGTGCCGAAATCCACGCAGGGAGAGGCGTTGGGATTGCGGATGTCGGCCAACAGATCGGCCCAGATCCTCATCCCACTGACGGTCGGCGCACTCGCCGGCCCGTTCGGGGTGACGGGCATTCTGCTCGGCAATGCACTGGTGCTCGGGGGATCGATCGTCGCGGCCTCGCACCCACGGAGCCGACCCTGAGCAATTGACGCTCCACTCGACGCCTCGGTCGCGAGGATTCCCCGACTAGGGGCACAGAGTGGAGCACAAGTTGCACACGAACCGACACTGGGCTGATTCAGCTGGGATGGGTGGACATCTTCACGTGCGGGATTCCCGCTTCCAGGTATTGCTCTCCCACTCGAGTGAATCCGAATCGGCCGTACCATTTTTCGAGGTGTGCTTGCGCGGACATCTCGACCACCCCGGGGTATGCCTCGAGGGCGGCCTCGACGAGCTGTCCGGCATATCCGCGGCCACGGCCGGCAGTCGCGGTCGCGACGCGGCCGATGTGGACCGTGTCGTCGACGAGCACTCGGAGAGTGGCCAACACCTCGCTGTTCTCGTCCTGGATCCAGAACAGTTCGGTCGTCGGAAGTAGGTCCGCGCCATCGAGTTCGGCCTCGTCGACGATCTTCTGTTCGTGTACGAATACCGCGACTCGAAGGGCCAAGATGCGGTACAGAGTGCTCGGATCGACGCGTGAGAGCGGTGCGTGATGGAGGGTGGTCATCGGGTCCTTTTCGTGGTTTCGGTTTCGCGATTCACACCGCGAGCGGCACAACGGTTCCCGGCGGTACGTCGTTGTATCGGGCCGTGATCTTGTTCAGTTCCAGCTGGTAGTACAGGGACTGCAGGCCGAAGACGAACGTGAGCAGAAGTCCGACGACCGAGCTGCACGTCGGCTGAAGGCCGGCCGCGCGTTGGGCGTCGGCGATGCGGTTTCCTGTGTTGTAGTAGCTGATCAACGGCGCGATGATGGTCCAGCCGAGGAGGAGCAGAACCAGCAGTGGTCCGACGACCGGCGGGTCGACCTTGCGTCGGTCGAAGTCCGCCATCTCACGGTGGATGAGGTAGTACCAGACGAAGTGGTAGATGCCGAGAGTGATGAGCGGCAACAGGATCCACACGACAACGGGGTTTCGCCGCTTCATCGCACTACCTTGAGCAACCGGACCGGTCATGATGCTCCCCCCAACCTTGTCGGACGCGACAGACGCCGCATGTCCGTGGACCACACGATTCTCCCACGTCGTTGGGTCCGTACGCGAGGTCTCGCTCCGTGCACGGCACTCACGCAGTCGCTGGTAGCACGTCGAACCCCATCCCGCACAACACCGTCCGGAGGTGTGAGTCGTAGAGCGCGTCCACACTCGAGACCAGGCGTGGCAAATTGCCGAACTGTTCGGAGACGAGAAAACCCAAGATCGACGCCCAGGCGTTGAGTCCTACCGCCGCTATGCGCAGAAGATGTTGGCGATCGATATCTTTCGCCAGAGCGGTCTCCTGCAAATCGAGTAAGTAGGCCCCGAGATCTCCGGGCGCGAGCAGTTCGGGGATCTGACACCGAGTCAGGTCTGCCGATCCGTTCTCGACCGCAGCGAGATAGACCACCATCGGTGAAAGTAGTGCGCGGCTTGCTGCCGGGCCGGTCACTGCGGCGTCGGCGTGAAAGCCGGCGATGGGGGTGCCGAAGATCAGCGCGAAATCGTGGGGGTGTGCGAGCGTCCACTGTCTGATTGCGTGGCCCATGGCCCACCACTGGGCCTGCAGATCATGTGAGTCTACGTCGGTTCGAGCGGCGTCGATGGCGTCGCCCAGCGCGGTGTATGCGTCGATGCAGAGCGCTCCGATCAAGGCCGATTGGTTGTCGAAGTACCGGTAGATCGCCGCCGAGGACATTCCCATTTCCCGTGCGACAGCACGTAGGGACAACCCGCCTGGCCCGTGTTCGGCCAGATGCGTACGAGCCCGCGTCTTGATCTCGTCGACGGTCTCCCGACGCCGTGCTTCTCGACGCGATGGTGCAGCTGCTCCGCCCACTGTGACCACTCCTCCCGATCCTGTCTTCCCGTGCCCCGTTGACAGTCTAGGCAGGCAGCGCCTACTGTGCGATCACCGATCAAAATGTTATCGGTGATTACATTTCGCTTCACATCGATCGAAGGAAGTGGCGAACATGGAAGCTCAACCCGGTCGGCACACCGATGCAGTGCCCCCTTTCCGTAAACGCACGTTCACTGCGGCCGCCATGACGCGTGATGTCGGCACTCTGCTCAGGCGCGGACGCAGCCTTGTCACCGTCTGGACACCGACCGGCGTCGACCCGCTGCTGCGTGAGCAGGTCATGTTCGCCGTTGCGATGGTCAACGACTGCAAGTTCTGCGCTTTCATGCACGACGATGCCGCGATCACCTCCGGCGCGGACCGCGACGGATTGGCGCGGCTGGTCGGCTTGGATCCGGCCGACGCGACCGACGATGTCTTGATCGCGGTGGTGTGGGCGCAGAGCCGAGCGGCGAACGGTCTCGGTCGTGCTGACGAGGCCCTCGAACGTCGGATGGAAAACCGGTACAGCCCACAGCGAATCCGTGACCTCGATACCGTCGTTCGAGTCATGACGCTGCTGAACGTATCCGGCAATACCGCAGAAGCGCTGATTCGCCGGATGCGCGGGCATTCGGTACCGGGAAGTCGCGTGGTCGACGAACTGATTGTCGGGGGAACCTACTTGGTCGGGGCCGTTGTCTCGGCGTTGTCGTTGGCACTGCGACGGCGGGTGTCCCCGAAGAAGGTGTGGCACGAGTTCGATCGATTCGACGGTCGTGCTCTCACCGCGCAGGGCAGCGTGAACGGTCGTGTGGGTTCATGACGAAGCCCACGTGGGACGCCATAGTCGTCGGGTCTGGATTCGGCGGTGCGGTCACTGCAGCACGACTGGCAGAAGGCGGCCACCGGGTTCTGATTCTCGAACGTGGGGCATGGTGGGATGGCGACCGGGTTCCCGCATCGGGTCGGACGGGCCCATTGCATATGGTGCGAGGGATCCGATATTCCACTCGGTCACGCAGTATGTCTGTCGGAGTCCGCCGTCACGGACTGTACGAGCTACATCAGTTCGACCGGTTGACCTGTGTGGTGTCCAGCGGGGTCGGCGGCGGATCTCTCGTCTACACCGACATGCAGGTGCCACCACCGGACGCCTACCTCGACGCTTTCCCCGACTGCATCGACGCAGCCGAGATGCGGCCACATATCGACGCGGTCCGAACAATGCTCGCCCCACGTCCGGTTGCGCCGATTCCGCAGAAGGCGCGCGCATTCGACCGCGCCGTGACCGCAGCGGGACTGGGCCCGGTGCATTTTCCCGATCTGGCTCTCACGAGCCATCCCCATGGCAAACCGAGTAGGGCGACGATGGGAACGACCTATCTGCCGATGGCGCTGCGTCACGGAGCCGAGTTGCGGGCCATGAGTGAGGTCGTCGCCATGTCGCAGACACCCGACGGCGGATGGCAGGTGCGGTACCGAGACCACGAACGCGGTCGCAGCTATGTCGAATCTGCACCTCGATTGATCCTGTCGGCGGGAACGCTGGGAACGATGCGGCTCCTGTTCGACGCTCGCGACCGGCTCGGAACGCTGCCCCTTGTCAGCTCCGCCCTGGGACGTGGCTTCACCCCCAACGGGGACATGGTGACCGTGGTTCATCGGACCGCGCAGCGAGTCGATTCCGTTGCAGGACCGCCGATCACTGCGTATCTGACCGCGGAGGGCCGACGTGATTTCCTCACTGCCGAGGTGGGGCTTTGCCTGCACCACATGGCCCCGTCCGCCGCGGTGGCGAGATTGCTGCCACGAACTGCCCTGCTGATCGGTATGGGCGCGGACCGTATCGCGTCGGAGGCCACCTACGACGGGCGCAATCTTCACCTCGGCACCAACCGCGACGACGATTCCGAATTGTTCGAGAGACTCGCCGAGCACGCCACGGCGATCGCGTCGGGCTACCGGGCGAAACGCACGATCGTCAATGCGCCTTTCGGTCGCGGCAGCACGCGTCTGGCTTCGGTCCACCCACTCGGTGGAGTACCGATGGCCGAGTCGCCGACGAACGGCGTGGTCGACACCTCCGGGCAGGTTCACAACTATCCCGGACTTTTCGTCGCCGACGGGTCGATACTGCCGTCCGCGCCGGGCATTCCGCCCGCCATGACCATCGCCGCAATGGCCGAACGCATCAGCCACCAGATCCACCGATGCCCAGAAACCTCTGGGCTCTAGAACACCTGTCAGGAGAATCCAATGAAAGACAACACAATTCGCTTGCACAGCCTCGTCGACGCCACTGCTCCGATACCGACATCTCGTGACGGTCTCGGCTTCGCCGATCTGGCGTCGCTGATGAACGCCTCGCCGTCACCCGTCGTCCTTGCCGGCGACTACACCGGAAGAATAGTGTCTTTGATTGCTCTGCAACGACTTCCGGGCATGCTGCGCACTCCGATCACCTCCATCGTCGCGATGCTCGCGCGCCCGATATGGCGCGGCAAGAGATTCGACGGCAACACTGGAACCAACCTGTGGATCGGTCGCCGACGACCCCGCACATTCGGTGACTTCGCGATCACGACCGCCCAGGACGGGCACCACGCAGCACTGGACTACGACCAGCGTACGAACCCTCGGCCGGTTCGGCTCATCACCGGCGAAGCAGCTGCGATGGGGCCCGGGGTGTTCATTGCCGCGATGTACCTCACTGTCATGCGGCGACGCATCACGCTGATGTACTTCACTTTGGACCGGTGACCACGATGCGTGCCGTTCACCGTCGACTTGGATCGGACGATGCCTCGGTTGAATCTCGTCGCTCGGGGAATCATGTGTTGGTGGACGACGACGATGTTCTGGACGACGATGTTCTGGCTGTGTTTCGGCATGCATTCGATTGCGCGCGCAGCGGTGACGCCTCGTGGTTGCAGTCGTTTTTCGAGGCCGGGGGCTCCGTCGACCTGACCAACGACAAGGGCGACACACTGTTGATTCTGGCGGCGTATCACGTACAACCGGGTGCGGTGAGCATGCTTCTGACGCTGGGGGCAGCGGTGGATCGCGTGAACGACAACGGCCAAACAGCGTTGGCGGCCGCGGTGTTTCGTCGGTCGACGCCCATTGTGCGGATGCTGCTGGAGGCAGGCGCAGACCCCGAAGCCGGAGCTCGATCGGCACACGCAATCGCCCAGTACTTCGAGTTGGACGACATGGCCGCGATGCTGACCGAGCCCCAGTCGGGGTAGCCCTACTTCCTTGCCTTGGCCTTGGCTGCCCGCTTACGAGCAGGCTTGTCGGGGACCGAAGGCGGGATGTTCGACGCCATCACCGCGGGGGCACGATCCCAGGCCCGGTGCAATCCGACCGCAGCGAGCAACGCGTCGTTGAACGCTTTCACCGCTGTCTCGCCGATGACGACGCCTGCGTCGTCGGCACCGATTCCGGCCTGCTCGAGCAGTGCCGCTCCGTCGCCCCAGGCACCCATCGCTTTGCAATGACGGAATGCTTCCTGCAGCAGCAGGATCAGCTTGATGTCGTTCGTCGGCGTCGTTCCGCCCGCGACGACGAAGGCGTCGAACTCGATCGAACGAACTGTGAGGAATGTTCGCTCGACCACCTGAGTGCGCATGCCTTTGCCGAGGATGCCGCCGGCCGCAGCGATGACGTGCACTGTGGCACCGCGGCGCGCGGCTGCCGTCCGTAGCTTGCCGATTCCGGACAGGTCCGATCCGGCGTCGGCGATGACGCCGATCTTGCGTCCGGCAATCGGTCCCGGAGCCTCGACGATCTGAGACAGAGCGGGGGAGAGCAATACGTCCTCAGCGGGTGTGCCGACGGGTGCGGGTAGGCCGAGGCCGGCGGCGACGCGCTCGCACAGATCGGCGTCGACGTTCGAGAGAACCTCGAGCTCACGTTCCTTGATCGACTGCTCGAACACTTTGCCCAACTCGAACGTGAATGCCTCGACGAGGTGATCCTGCTCGACGGCACTGAGGCTGCGATAGAACATGGTGGGCTGGGTGAAGTGGTCGTCGAAGGATGCGGGGTTCGCTCGTACAGCGCGGCCCTCGATGAGGCGTTCGGTCTGCACGTAACCGTGGTCCTTCTCACCTGCTACCGCGGGTTCTCCGTCGTCGACTGAGTTGCTGAGGTACGGGGCAAGGCCGGTGTGTACGGCGGTCTGATGCATACCGTCTCGCAGCATGTCGTTGACAGGTGCATGCGGTCGATTGATCGGCAGTTGCGAGAAATTGGGGCCGCCGAGACGCGTGATCTGGGTGTCCAGGTAAGAGAACAGACGCGCCTGCATCAGTGGGTCGTTGGTGACTTCGATGCCCGGCACCAGGTGGCCCGTGTGGAACGCGACCTGCTCGGTTTCGGCGAAGTAGTTCGTGGGGTTCGCGTCGAGGGTGAGCTTGCCGATGGGTTGCACCGGAACCAGTTCTTCGGGAACGATTTTCGTGGGATCGAGCAGATCGATGCCCTCGTAGGTCTCGGTGCCGTCGTCGGGCATGACCTGGATTCCGAATTCGTATTCCAGTGGGGCACCGGCCTTGATGCCGTCGGACATGTCGCGTCGGTGGAAGTCCGGATCGACGCCCGCGGCGATCTGGGCTTCCTCCCACACCAGCGAGTGCACTCCGGCAAGTGGCTTCCAATGAAATTTGACCAGCCTGGTCTCGCCGTTCTCGGCGACGAGGCGGAACGTGTGGACGCCGAAGCCTTCCATCGTGCGATACGAGCGCGGGATACCTCGATCGCTCATGTTCCACATGACGTGGTGAGTTGCCTCGGTGTGCAGCGAGACGAAGTCCCAGAACGAGTCGTGTGCCGACTGAGCTTGCGGCAGTTCGATATCGGGCTGCGGTTTGCCGGCGTGAATGATGTCGGGGAACTTGATGCCGTCCTGGATGAAGAAGACGGGCATGTTGTTTCCGACCAGGTCGAAGGTTCCTTCGTCGGTGTAGAACTTGACCGCGAAACCGCGGGTGTCGCGGACTGTGTCGGCGGAACCACGCGATCCGAGAACGGTCGAGAATCGCACGAAAACCGGTGTCCGCTTACCCTTCTGGGCGAGAAATCCTGCCTTGGTCACGGTCTTCGCCGACCCGTAGGACTCGAACGTTCCATGTGCGGCGGCGCCGCGTGCGTGCACGACGCGCTCCGGAATTCGCTCGTGGTCGAAGTGGGTTATCTTCTCGCGAAGATGGAAGTCCTCGAGCAACGTCGGGCCTCGATTGCCCGCCTTGAGCGAATGATCGGTGTCGGGTAGACGCACGCCTTGCGCAGTGGTCAGGAAATCACCGGTTTGGGCTCTCGTATCGCGAGCTCCGGTCGGGCCGTTGGGTGCCGGCGACGATTGATCCGGGCGAGGGATGGGTGGCATGTTCGGCCTTCTTTCGTTGTTGGAGCTGTCAACTCGGACGTTCGTGGTCGATGGACGGTGGGCTTCGATGTCACGCGCTCCCCGGGTCGTCGTAGAACAAGCCGTCTCCGCGGACGATGTCGAACGCGAGGGAGGAGATCGAGCGGGCATCGGCGTAGGCACGGGCACGCAGCCGCGCGGTTGCCTCGTCGAGCGACACATGCAGGCGTTCGGCCAACACACCGACTGCGATGTTGATGTCGGATCGAGCGAAGCGAAATGCACCCTCGGGTGGTCGAAGTGTCGACTCGTCGAAAAAATTCGGCTGGGCTGCCACTTCTCCGACGACGATGTCACCGAGGGTCGACGCCGCGGCCTGGGCAGCGGCGATCTGTTGTGTCGTCATCGTTCCCGACTTTTGGGTGTAGAGCTCGAGGACCCCGAGTCGAGCACCACCACTGAACAATGGGAACGCGTACACCCCATGCACGTCGAGCTCCTGAAGAACTTCCGACGCGAACGACGGCCATCCCGTGGTATCGGGCCGATTACCGATGTCCGGGTGTAGTTGCGGCTCCCCGGTGACGAAGGCATCGATGCAGGGGCCCTCGCCGGTGGTGAATTGGAGCTCGTCGATGCGGGCTGCTTCGGAGTTCGTGGCGTACAGCAGATCCCGAGCATCGGCATCGTCGGTGAGGATGGCGACAGCAGCTCCGTCCACGCCGGCCTCGGCCACGCACCGCTTGCTGACTCGTACGACCCCCTCCAGATGGTGTCCGTACATCGATGCGCCGAAGCTATCGGAGTCCGGGGCGTGGGCGCGTCGGGACTCTTCCGTATTTTCTTCCTCGGCCACGTTGCCCTGCCTCTCTGTGTCAATCGAACCGCCACACCGGATCCGCGCACCCCGCGGATCTGTTTCATCGATCGGTCGGTGGCGTCCGGGATGTTCACGGAGTCCGGTTGTGTTCCTCCCGCAATTTGCGACCCTCCTCGACAGCCTGCGCATCCTTTTCGTCGTTCTTGTCCGATACCCGGGTGTCTCGGGGCGGCAGTTGCAGACGCTCTTCGGCGACGATGCCGGCCTGGAGTTGGCGGCCGCGTTCGAGTTCGGAGTCCAGTTCGGCACCGAACAGCAAGGCCAAGTTGGTGATCCACAGCCACAGCAGGAACACGATGGCTCCGGCGAGGGAGCCGTAGGTCTTGTTGTAGCTGGAGAAGTTGGCGACGTAGAAGCCGAATGCGACGGTGGCGAGAATCCATACGATGATGCCGACCGCGGCACCGGAACTGATCCATTTGAACTTGGGCTGCTGCACATTCGGTGTTGCGTAGTACAGAATCGCGACCGCGAGTACCACCACGATCAGGACGAGCGGCCATCGTGCGATGTTCCAGATCGTCAGTGCGGTGTCGCCCAGTCCGACGGCGTCGCCCACAGCTTTGGCCACGGGGCCACTGATGGCCAGCATGACGGCGGCGAGCGCAATCAGGGTCAGGGCGATGAGCGTGACCAGAAGCATCACGGGGCGCAGCTTCCAGATGGGCCGTCCCTCGTCCACCTCGTACATGCGGTTCATCGCGCGGCCGAATGCGCCGACGTAGCCGGATGCAGACCACAGTGCGCCTGCGATACCGATGATCAACGCGAATCCGGCAGTGGGCGCTTGGACGAGCTGTTCGATGGTGGGACGCAACGTGTCGACAGCGGATTGCGGGCCGAGATCGCCGACGATCTGCAGCACGCCGTCGACCGTGGCCTGTCCCTGGCCGAACACACCCAGCAACGACACGATGGCCAGGATGGCGGGGAAGAGCGAGAGCACGGCGTAGTAGGTCAAAGCAGCTGCAAGGTCGGTGCACTGATCCCGGGAGAACTCACGGGCGGTTTTCTTCAGTACATAGATCCACGACGGCTTGGTCAGATCGGCGGGTGAATCCGCTTTGCGCGGATCGTCCGGATCTGCCTCGGTGGGTGCGGGTGATGCTGCTGAATCGGCCATGGCGATCGCATACCCGGGGTTTTTCGGTGGAAACCGGGAAATGCGACCGCCATGACGGCCGTTCGATTCGGCCGTCAGTTCACTTCGTTGCGCTCGTGCTCGGTACGCGCGTCGAGGTCGCCGTCGTCGAGATGCTTCGGCGTCTTGGCGTGCTCTTTGTGGTCGGGGTGAGCTTCCTCGGTGGGGATCATGACGTCGTCGAGGGTCGGTTCGTTGTTTTCACTCATGGTGATTCGATGCCCGGGAGAATGGCGGCTCAAACTCCTGAGCCGGTGTGGTTTCGATCGATGTGCAGGGGGCACTTCGACTGTGGTCGATTTTCGGAGGTAGAGATGCGAACTGTAGTGATCGGCGCGACCGGCAATGTCGGCACCGCCCTGCTACGAAGGCTCACCGACGAGCATCCGGGAAATTCCATTCTCGCCGTAGCGAGGCGTCCGCCGAGCCTCAATCCTTTTGCCGAGCAGGTCGACTGGGTTCCGCTGGATCTCACCGGCGAACACGCACCGTACGAGCTACGCGCGTTGTGCCGCGGCGCAGACGCAGTGGTTCATCTGGCCATCGCCTTCCAGCCGATGCGTGATCGCGATTATCTGCGGGCAGTCAATGTCGACGCAGTGCGCACGGTGGCAACTGCCTGTGCGGACGCCGGAGTTCCTCATCTGGTGCACATGTCTTCCGGCGGGGTGTACGCACCGGGGTCGTACGGCGAGAAGGTCGACGAGTCGTGGCCGAGAACGGGGGTGTCTTCGTCGACGTACAGCATGGACAAGGCCGCCGCCGAGGATGTGCTCGACGAGTCCGAGGCAGCGCATCCCGATGTCGCGGTCGCTCGAATCAGACCGGGCCTGATCGGGCAGTACGAGTTCGGGAGTGCGCTGTTGCGTTACGCCCTACCCGATCTCGTGCCGTCGGCAATCGTCGATCATCTTCCGATCCTGCCCATCGACAGGTCGTTCGCCGTTCCCGCCGCCCACAGCGACGATGTCGCCGATGCCATCGTGCGAGTGCTGGATAGGCGTGCAACCGGGCCCTACAACCTCGGCGGCCCGACGCCCGTGCGAGCCCACGACGTGGCCGACGCGTTCGGTGCCCGCATCGTGCCCGTGCCCTCTCGGGTGTTGTCCGCTGCTGCGCGCCTCGGCTTCGAGACCCACGTGTCCGCAGTGCATCACGGTTGGGTCGATCTCGCGTTCGCCACCCCGATGTTGAACACCGACCGCGCTCGACGGGACCTGGACTGGACTCCGCGAATCGATGGTCCGGACGTGGCCCGAGAGGTCATTCGGGGTATGCGCGACAACGCGGGTGCGTCCACCACGTCCCTGCGCTCGCGTACTGCGAAGGACCGCCTGCGAGCGTTCGGTCGACGGGGATTCATTTCTCGCGCGAAAAGGCCGTGAACACGACATGTTCGACGCCGGGGCAGGTGTAAATTCCCGCCCATGGCATGTCGAATCAGTGAACTCGTACTCGAAGGTCGCGATCCCGAGGCCTTGGCATCGTTCTGGTGTGAGGTGTTGGACTTCGTCGTATTGGACAGGGAGGGTGACGGTTCCGTCGAGATCGGTGCGCGCGACGGTTTCGGCGGCTCGCAGCCGACCATCATATTCATCCCCAGTGAGAAACCCGAGCCGGCGAAACCTCGGCTGCACATCGACGTCAATGCAACCGATCGAGATCAGGACGCCGAGCTCGAACGACTGCTCACCCTCGGTGCCCGACGAGTGGATATCGGCCAGACCGGCCAGGAGTCGTGGCACGTGCTGGCGGATCCGGAAGGCAACGAATTCTGTTTGCTGCGTCCAAGACTCAGTCCTGTGTGACGGTACTGTCCTGGCGGTGATCGGCACCCGTCGACCGTCTGGACCAGTAGCTGGCCAGCAGCGATCCGGATACGTTGTGCCACACCGAGAAGATCGCCGCGGGGAGTGCTGCAGCGGGTGAGAAGTGTACCGAGGCCAGTGCCGCTGCCAAGCCCGAGTTCTGCATACCGACTTCGATGCTGATCGCACGACGGCTGGCGACATCGAGTCCGCATGCCCTACCGATTCCGTAGCCCACCGCGAGGCCCAGCGAGTTGTGCAGCACGACGGCAACGACGATGAGGGCACCGATCGACAGCAGGGTCGGCGCGCTGGCGGACACCACGAGGACAACCACGCAACGGATTCTGTACTCGGACGGTGTTAGTAGCTGACAAGCCTTGACCGGCCGGTGCTCACGTCGGAGGGGCGATGGTCGTCGACAACTCCAGTAGATGTGTGCGGGTGAGCGCGTGAGCGCGGTGCTCTTCGCGTGCGGCGATTGCCTCGACGACGTGTGTATGGGCGTCGTGGTCTGCGTCCTCTCCGAACGCGCCCTTGATCTTCAGCATGTCGATCATGGCGGTCCGTAGCCGTGGGGCCATGGAGTCGAAGAGTTCGAGCAGGATGTCGTTGTGCGACGCGACCACGATGGCGCGGTGAAAAGCCATGTCCGCCTCCACCAGATCGACCGCGTCGGCGCGGGCGGTGTTGCGTAGCTCGAGTGAGCGACGGATCGCGTCGAGGTCGGCGGGAGTGCGTCGGGCTGCGGCGAGAGCTGCTGCCTCACCTTCGATGGCGAGGCGGGCTTCGAGGACCGCGGTGATGTGTGCGCGCTGGAGAACTTTGTCCCAGTCCGTCCGCGCCTCGTCGATCGATTCGACGAAGACTCCTGATCCCTGCCGGGTTACTAGGATTCCGCGTCCCGCCAGTTGTCTGATGGCCTCGCGCATCGTCGATCGGCCGACGTCGAACATGGGGGCAAGGGTCGTTTCACCTGGCAGTTTGGTGCCGACCGGCCACTCACCGGACTGAATTTTGGCATGCAGCAGCGCGGCGGCCTGATCGGCCAACGACGTTCGGCGTATCGCGGTCACAAACGAAGACTACTCCTCAGCTTGTCTGAGGAGTGATGCTACATTGCTCGCATGCGTACAGATTTCCCCACTCTGTCCACTCCCGCCGGACCCGTTCCCGCCGGCGCGCCCACCTGGAATCGGCAGCGGCACTCCCAGATGCCGTCGCATCGTTACCGTGACGTCTACGCCAAGGTCGACATTCCGCTGACCCGGCGTCGCTGGCCGGAGCGACGGTTGACCGAGGCGCCGCTGTGGGTGCCGGTCGATCTGCGCGACGGCAACCAAGCGTTGCCCGAGCCGATGGATCCTGCCCGCAAAAAACAGTTCTTCGAGTTGATGGTTGCGATGGGCTACAAGGAAATCGAAGTCGGGTATCCCTCGGCATCGCAGACCGATTTCGATTTCGTGCGGCTGCTGGCACACACCGATCTGGCACCCGACGACGTCACCGTGGTCGTCTTCACCCCGGCTCGACGCGACCTGATCGAGCGAACCGTGGAGTCGATCCGCGGAATCACCAACGACGTCGTGATCCACATGTACACCGCCACGGCTCCTACGTGGCGCGAGGTCGTGCTCGGCCGGGAGGCCAACGAGCTTCGCTCACTGATACTTTCGGGCGCAGCCGACGTTCTCGAACTTGCCGGCGACCTGCCCAACGTGCGATTCGAGTTCTCACCCGAGGTCTTCAATCTCACCGAACCCGACTACGTCCTCGATGTCTGCGATGCGGTGACGACTCTGTGGGACGCGACGCAGCAGCGGCCGGTCATCCTGAATTTGCCTGCCACAGTGGAGGTCGCGACGCCGAATGTCTATGCGGACCAGATCGAGTACATGAACGACAACCTTGCGCGACGAGACAGCGTAATCCTGTCGGTGCATCCACACAACGACCGCGGGACCGGCATTGCCTGCGCCGAGCTGGCCGTCCTGGCCGGAGCGCAGCGGGTGGAGGGCTGCGTATTCGGCAACGGCGAGCGCACCGGAAACGTCGACATCGCCACTCTCGCATTGAATTTGCACGCGCAGGGTGTCGATCCCATGATCGACTTCTCCGACATCGATCAGATTCGACGCACCGTCGAATACTGCAACCAGCTCGAGATTCACCCGCGGCATCCGTATGTCGGCGACCTCGTACACACCGCCTTCAGCGGTACGCACCAGGACGCCATCAGGAAGGGTTTCGTCGAGCATCGCACTCGGGCGCTGAGCGAAGGCCGTTCCGAGCGGGACATCGAATGGCGGGTGCCGTACCTGCCGATCGACCCCGACGACATCGGTCGCTCGTACGACGCGGTCATTCGCGTGAATTCGCAGTCGGGCAAGGGAGGAATCGCGTATCTCCTCGAAACCAACTACGGCATCGAACTTCCGCGTCGCCTGCAGATCGACCTCGCCCGGCACGTGCAGGCCCGCACGGATTCTGTCGGTACCGAACTGTCGGCCGAGCAACTCTGGGACGTCTTCCAGGAGGTGTACATCGGTGTCGACGAACCCGGCGTGACCCTGATCGGTTTCGACTCTCACGATGACGACGGGTCCGCCGACACCTGCATCACATTGAAGATCGACGGCACGTCCTTCGAGACTTCACACACGGGAGTCGGACCCGTCGAGGCGCTCGTCGACGCGTTGTCTGCTCATGGCAGGCACGTGGACATCCTCGGTCTGACGCAGACGAGTGTGCGAGCCGGCAACGACAGTGATGCGGTCTCGATGCTCGAATATCGCTCTGCCACTGGGCCTCGATGGGCGGCAGGGATCGATCGCTCCGTTCTGTCCGCCACCCTCGACGCGGTTCTTCGTGCGGCCAATGCGTCGACCTAACGGGATGGCCACTCACCGCCGTTGACGGCGAATGTCTGGGCGGTGATCTGACGGGCGCGATCGGATGCCAGGAATTCCACCATCTCGGCTATGTCCCGTGGTGCTCCGGCGCGTCCGGTCATGGCGGATGCGGCCATACCGTCCTTCGCGTCGTCGGTCAGGACGTCGCGGAAGAATTCGGTGTCGGCAATGTAGCCGGGTGCAACAACATTCGCGGTGATGGATCGCGAACCGAGTTGCCGTGCGAGGTCGATGTTCCATGACGCAATGGCGGCCTTGGCCGAGCCGTACGAGCCCGATCCTTTGTCTGCGGCGATCGACCCGATGGTGACAATGGCACCGCCGTCGTTCATTCGCGGAAGCAGGCCGGTGGTCATCAGGACGGCCGTGAGCACGTTGGACTCGAAGTTCGCTCGCCACGAATCGGCAATGTCGCTCAGGCCGTTCGGCGGTGTGCGGTCGAAGTCGGTGTTGCCGCCGGCGTTGTTGACCAGTACGTCGACCGGCCCGACTGCTGCTGCGAACTCCGTCACGGCCTCTGCATCGGTTGCATCGACCGAAGCCGCTTCGACGTTTCCGGCAATGTCTCGGGCGGCGTGTTCGAGAGCGGTCAGCCGTCGGCCTGTAATGATCACGCGCGCACCGTCTTCTGCGAAGCGGGTTGCTATCGCGCGTCCGATGCCGGTGCCGCCTCCGGTTACCACGACTGTTCGTGTCACTTCGATCTCCTCGACGTTGTAGACTTCGTTTAGACCTAAACGAAGTTACAGCACATGACAGCGGGGAGCGAACAGTGACCGATCTCGATCCGGATGATCCCATCGACGCGATAGCGATGGCGTGGACGAGGGAGCGCCCGGATACGCCGGTCGACTCGATTGCCATCGTGACTCGTATTGCTCACGTAGCCAAGCTGTTCGGTGACGATCGGTCGCGTCTGCTGAGGCAGTCCGGAGCCGACTCGGCCATCCTCGATCTGTTGTCGACGCTTCGCCGAGCCGGGCCTCCGTACCGTCTCAGCACCAGGGATCTCGCCGGCGCGGCGCTCGTCACGGCTGGGGCGATCACCCAACGCGTCGATCGTGCGGAGCAGCAGGGTCTGGTCGTCCGTCATCCCCGTTCCGATGGAACACGGCAGGTCGACGTCGAATTGACCGAATCCGGCCATCGCACAGTCGAACGCCTTGTGGACGAGGTACTGGGACGGGAGGCGGAGCTGCTCGAAAACCTCACTGCTCGGGAGAAGGAGCAGCTGGAATCGCTACTGCGACGACTGCTCGGGGAAATGCACGACGTGCTCGGCAGCGATCGTCGTCCGCCGCATGTCGGTGGCTGATCAGTGCAGCATGTCGAGTATTCGAGGTAGGGCGTCGTCGACGGTTGCGGTGATGACGTCGTAATGAGTGGCACCGGGCACGGGCAGGTAGGTCACGTCGCGGATGCCCTGTGCCACCAGTTCCGCAGCGAGGGCGGTCGTCAGAGCCGGCGGCACGACGGTGTCGGCAAGACCCTGCTCGATGGTCACCGGCCGTGTGTATCCGGTGGTCGGCACGGATAGGTAGTCGCGGATGGCCGAGGTCATCGCGGGGTCGGAGAGCGATCGAGCCAGAAGTTGTTGTGGTGCAACACCACTGACCTTCTCTCGTAGGTCGCTGATGCAATTGTCCTCTGCATGCGCCAGGTAGTCGCGCCCCAGTTCGCTGAGGTAGCTGTTGACGTCGAGATCCGGCCGGGAATCCCTGAGCCCGTACAGGACGTAGATCAGGGTGGCCGTGATGTTGTCGAGAGGTGCGATTCGGGGAGTGGTGGGTGAGAGCAGCGGAAGGACGGCTTCGAGGCTCGACGACGGTGCGAACGACATCACCCCGCGAAAGTCCGACCGTTCTCCGTAGATATCGGCGCGAGCCCCGGTGGTGAGTGCTGCTGCGCCGCCCTGAGAGTGTCCGGCTGCAACCCAGGTGCGGGACAGCTCGGGTAGTTCGTCTGCGGCAGCGCTGACGATGTCGGTGACGGCGTTCGCCTCCGAGATGCTGTTCAGGTAGTGGTGGGCGTCGGTGGTTCCGAGTCCGATGTAATCCGTCGAGACAACGGCCGTGCCGCTTCGTAGCAGCTGGGTGAGCAGGGGCTTGGACAGCTCGACGGCCATGGGGTCCTCGGCGGCACCGTCGTCGAGTGCTGTGCTCAGGGCGCATGAATTACCCACGCCGACGGTCCCTTTGGCCCACGACACGACCGGCCATCCTCCCGGTGGTGGTGTGCCGAAGGGGAGGTAGACCTGTCCGCGGGCAACCGCGGCGCGCCCGTGCTCGTCGGTGGTTGCGTAGGACAGTGCGTAACCCGCTGCGGCACCGTCGATCAGCCGCGGAAGCACATCGATGGACGTTGCCGGTGCCGCGTCGGCGATGGGGTTGAGAAGTCCCGCGCCGCCGAACACTGCCACCGCTGCAGGCAGAATCAAGATGGTGCGAATCTTCATGGCTTCCTTCGGTTCGACCGTCCATGGCGACGTTCTGCCCGAACCCGCCCCGCAGGCAGAGTACACAGGGGCGCAGCTGAAACTGGTCTGAATAGAACGAGACCAATCGGACTTGTTCTGGCAGAATCGACAACTACGCCGGGGTGCGGCCGCAACCGAAGGACGACCAACACATGACGTCACCGTGAACAAGCTATCGACGGTGACACTGCTGATCCTGTTGGGTGCAGCCGGAACGTTCAACGGAATGTCGTTGACCTCAGACCCCACCGGGCGGTCACTCGGCTTGGATGTCGACATGCTCCCCGCGTGGCATACCTGGGACTACCGCATGTCCGGGCTGTTCGTGTTGATTTTTCTCGGACTCGGATCGTTGATCTCGGTTGCTGCTGTGCTCGTCGATGCGTACGACGCTCCGACGTGTGTCGTGTTCGTGGGGTTGGTGACCATCGGGTGGGTGGTGTGGCAGATCCTCGTACTCGATATCGACGCGCCCCGCGCCCAAATCCCCCTCACCCTGTTGGGGGTCGCTTTGACCATCCTCGCGATCGGACAATTCCGCGCGCGTGCCCGCGACCGCAGCCGACAGTAGTTACACGCCGACTGATCCGAGGAGCGCTTCTCCCGGATCGACGACCGCCACGGCGGCAGCGACGAAGAGCAGTGCCATCCCGATCGTCATCACCGCGCCGAGCGACCCGAGGGTGACGAACATTCGACGGTGGGGGCGATCTTTGGAGTCCGTCGCCGCGTACCGACGGAACGCGATCACGGTTCCGGTACCGACAACGGCGATCACCACACCCGTCGCGACGATCACCGCCCAGTTGTAGTGCTCGACCTGTGTGAGCAGCTCGAGCAGAGGCGGCCTCGTATCTCCGCTCCGCACACCACTTTGGATCAGTGACTGCGCCGTCTTCCCGTCCGCGTTGTCGTCGGAGAGCATCGGAAGCAGGGCGACGACGGGAGCGACCGTCGACTGGATGTTGATCACGGCGACGAACACCGAAAACAGCGACAGCACGGTCGAAGTACTCGCAGCGATCACGTAACCCGTGCCGGCAGCCAGGGATCGCCTCCACAGCGTCGCCGCCAGCAGGCCCAGAACGGCGGTCAGCAGTACCGAGATGACGATCTTGATGGCGTGCCACGCGAACCAGTAGTCCACCATCTCCGCCAACCCGGGAGGAAAGGTGCGAACATCGCTGCCCCAGTACTCGACCAATCCACGGCCGAGCAGCTCGCTCATGGCGGACTGATCCTGGAACTGGGGATAACTTCCGCGCAGCAGAGCAGCCGGTCCGAGAATGAACGCGGCTACCAATAATGCCCCTGCACATGCCAACAGAACGATCGACCAGCGGCCGCGGTGGATGGGCTTACTCATTGGGTGACTCACGGACGAGAGTCAATCATCGAGGGGCCGGGCGCACATCACTCTGTAGGACTAGATCGAGGAGCAGCGAGCCACCGATTGTCCCGAACTCCACCGAAACGGCGGCCTGTGGTCCATACTCTCGCTATGGTCAATGTAAGTGTGACGACGGGTAACGTCATTGCTCAGTCGGAAAGCGGAGGCGCGGCGCTGGACCAGGTCTTCGGTATGACGGCAGCCGCGGCCGTCGTGTCGTTGTTTCTGCTGTACCTGGCATTCATGCACCGCACTCGCCGCATCACGTGGCTGGCGAGGCTGGCGGACTACGCGGGATCGAAACTGAACTTGCCCGGCTGGGCTGCGCTTCCGCTGGTCCTGTTCGTCTCGACGATCCTGACGGCATTCTTCGGGTTCATCTGGGACGTCAGTCTGCACATCGGACGAGGACGCGACGAGGGGCCACTGGCCAACCCGGCCCACTACTTCATCCTGGTCGGCTTGTTCTTCCTGTTCATCGCGGGCGCGCTGGCGATCATCCTGCCGCTCGACGAGAAGCCCGGTCGTGCGGCCGTCAAGATCACCCGCACCTGGTATGCGCCCACGGGCGGTCTGCTGATCGCGGGCAGTGGTCTGTATGCGCTCATCGGTTTTCCGTTGGACGACATCTGGCACCGCATCTTCGGCCAGGACGTCACGCTGTGGGGGCCGACGCACCTGATGCTGATCGGCGGTGCCGGACTGTCTCTCATCGGCGTCCTGCTGCTCGAGCACGAAGGCAGACTGGCGCTCGCCGCAGCACGGCAGACCTCCCCCGACGAGGTGGACGAAACTGCGCAGGGCCCCAGGCGCTCGGTGTTGTCCTGGATTCTCAAGGCCAGCGCCTTCGGTGGCCTCCTCATCGGACTGTCGGTGTTCCAGATCGAATTCGACTTCGGAGTCGAGCAGTTCCGGTTGGTGTTCCAACCGATGCTCATCGTCGGTGCCGGCGCGTTCGCACTCGTCGCCGCACGACTTGTCGTGGGACGGGGCGCGACTCTGTTCGTCGTCGCATTTGCCGCGGTCATTCGCGAGCTGACGGCATTCGTCGTCGGTCCAGTTCTGGGTGAACCGCACAACGTCTTCGCGCTGTTCCTCGGGATCGCGGTGGTGGTCGAACTCGTCGGTCTCACTCCGCTCGTGGTGCACAGACTTCGATTCGGAATGCTCGCAGGATTCGCTGCCGCAACCGTGGGCCTGTGGCTCGAATCATTGTGGATCGACGCGGTATTCGTCTACCCGTGGCCGACGTCGATGTGGGTCGAGGCGCTTGCGATGGCAATACCCGTCGGCGTCATGTGTGGGCTGACGGCGGGACTGTTCGCGCAACTGCTCAGCGGTGACGGGCTGCCGGCACCTGCTGTCCGGCGCACGATCGTCGTCGCGTTGGTACTCGTACTCGGCGGCGCGACAGCCAACGGTTTGATGATCGATGTACCGGAAAACGCAACGGCGACGGTCACTCTCGCCGATGCCGCGCCGCAGGACGGTGGCCGCATGGTGACGGCGACGGTCCGTCTCGATCCAGCCGATCTGGTGTCCGACGACCCCGAATGGGTGGCGATCCTGGCATGGCAGGGAGCCGGTGACACTCTGCGTGGTCTGGTCGTCGATCGTCTCGAACGAACCGGGCCCGGGATGTATCAGTCGACCCGTCCGGTTCCGGCGCACGGAACGTGGAAGACGTTCCTGCGTATCCAGGACGGTCGAACGTTGACCGGAACGCCGATCTTCATGGCGGCCGATCCCGGCATCGGCGCATCCGAGGTCTCGGCCGACGCCCAGTTCACGCGGCAGTTGCAGAGCGAGACTGCGCTGCTGCAGCGTGAGCGGAGCTTCGATCACCCGGCGTGGCTGTTCGGTGCCGCATCACTCGTCGTGCTCGTCTGCACTCTGGCCTTGATCTGGGCTCTGTCGTGGGGCGCAGTGCGCATCAGTACCGAGACCCCAGGAGCTTCGGTGTCACGCAGGACGCTGGACTCGAGCTCCGTATGACGGCAGCATCCGACGTCGTCTATCTCGCCGATCATTCTGTGGTGCTGGCCATTCCGGCGGTCGCGCCTGCGTTGATCATCGTGGCCGCGGTGCTGTACGTCGTCAGGAAGGACCGCCGGGCGGAGCGCGCAGAGAAACTCGAACAAGAAGGAGAGCACTGACATGGGACTGTCGCCAGTGCGGGCAGCGATCATCGGGTGTGCAACGGTGGCGCTGATGGCCGGCTGCGGATCGTCGTCCGGTACCTCGCCCACCGCGGCAGAACCGGTGCCCAGCACCGACTCCACCGCGTCGGTGTCTGCGCAGCCCGATACCCTGCGGATAAATGTCTCGATCGTCGGCGACACGGTCGAACCGACCAATCAACGCCTCGACGCCTCTGTGGGACAATCGATTTCGATGTCGATCACCAGTGATGTCGCCGACGAACTGCACGTGCATTCGGTTCCCGAGCACACCTTCGAGATCGAGCCGGGCAAAGATCAGCTGTTCACGTTCACCGTCGATGTGCCTGGGCAGGTGGATATCGAACTGCACCACAGCGACCGCACTGTCGCCACGCTCGTCGTTCGTCCGTGATTCTCGCCCACGGCCTCGGTGGGTCGACCGATCTGCCGATCCCGGTCACCTACGCACTGATCGGAGGGGCGTGGGCGCTGGCGGCGTCGTTCGTGCTGCTGCTGTTCGCGTGGCGTCGCCCCAGACTCGACCCCACGCGTGTCCTCGTGGCGTTGCCGCGGACGACGGTGGTGGCTGATTCGGCGCTCGTCCGGGGTCTCATCGGGACCCTGTCGGTGCTACTGGCAAGTACTGTCGCCGCAGCATCGGTGTGGGGGCCACAGGATTCCAGCAACGCGTTGCTCGGCACCTTCTACGTTCTGGTGTGGGTGGGCATCGTTCCGGCGTCGCTGTTGTTGGGGCCGTTCTGGCGAATCGTGTCTCCGATGCGGGCGCTACACCGCGTCGTGTGCGGATTGCTGCGTCGTCCGACGTCGGCGGCAATCGTCCCGTACCGCCGCGAATGGGGTTGCGTACCAGCAGTTGTCGGTCTCTTCGCATTCGTCTGGCTCGAACTGGCCTCACCCGACTCAGGCTCGGTTTCGGCTGTTCGTCTGTGGTGCGCGGTGTACGTCGTGTCGATGGCAGTCGGTGCGGCGATCTTCGGCGACGAATGGTTCTCTCGTGCAGACCCTTTCGAGGTGTACAGCGACACGGTATCTCGGTTGTCTCCACTCACCCGAGATACCGCGTGCGGCGTGCTGGCGCTGCGGTATCCGCTCGACGGTGCGGTGAGCCTGCCGGTGCAGCGGGGCACGGTGGCCGTGCTCGCCGTTCTGCTCGGGTCCACCGCCTTCGACAGCATCGGGCAGATACCGGCATGGCGTTCGTTGGTCGACGAATCCGCTCTCGGATCGGTGCCGACGAGAACTCTGGGGTTGATTGCCGTGATCTGCGTTGTTGGAGCGGCGTTCTGGAGTGCGGCCCGCGCCGTCGGAGGGGTGTCGCGTAGTCGTCGCTCCGCGCTACCCGGCCTGCTCGCCCATTCCCTGATCCCGATCGTGGTGGGCTACATGACGGCTCACTACCTCACGTACTTCGTCGAAAAGGGGCAGCAGACAATCATTTCGCTGTCGGATCCACTCGGCAACGGCGCGAATGTACTGGGGCTGCGGGATGCATCGGTCTCCTACGTCCTGTCGAATCACCCGTCGATCGTTGCCGGCATCGCCGTCCTGGCGGTCGTGGTGGGGCACCTGGTGGGCATCACCCTCGCCCACGACGCGTCGCTGCGAACTCTGCCGAAAGAACACGCGGCTACCGGTCAACTCGCCATGATGGTCGTGATGGTGCTCTACACATTCGGTGGATTGTTCCTGCTGTTCGGTGCGTGATCGGGCCGCTCGCGAATTGAGGGTTGTCCGAAATTCGTAACAATGACGGGGCAGGAACGCTACTCTTCCTGCACGATGTGCACTGTGGACCGCCCGATACCCAAGCGAGAGAAGCGGGTGCGCCCTCCCGGAAAAGTCCTGGCCGCTATCACTTTCCTGTTGTGCGCGGCGGCGTTGTTCGGGTCGATGAACTACTGGCCTGTTGCCGGGCGAGTCTTCAACCTACTCAATTTCGTTGTCTTCGTTGCAGTTGCGCTGATCCTCCTCGTCGTGGGCGTCGTCTGGTGGTACAAGACTGTGAAGTACCTACGGTCAGGGCAGCCGTGGTCGCGGATGATCGCCGTGGCACCGGTCATCGTCGTGATCGGACTGGTTCTGGCGCTCACTATTCCGGAGCCATCGTTCGAGCGGTCGAAGCCGAAGTTCGACGCGTTCGTCGCTACCCTGCCTGCTACCGGACCAGTGAATGTGGACAACGTGTCGATCGACGCGTTCGACGTCAGTGTCAGCCGCGGGTTGAACGAGACCGAGGTCTACTTCGTCGACGCGGATACCGTGTTCTTCAGCTACATTTCCGGCTGGATCTATTCTCCCGACGGTCCGCCTCAACCACGATCGTCGAGTGAAGAGCTCGACTACACCAGCCTCGGCGGGCCCTGGTATAGGTTTTCACTCACCTTCGACTTCTGACCTGTGAGGGGTCTGCGTTCTGGTCCGTCCGCGTCGGACCCGGGAAATCGTCACCGCTGCCAACACCAACCCTGCGAGTGTCATGAAGTCGGACTCGGTGAGACCCCGTTCTGCATCGACCACGTACAACGTCCTGCCTTCGATGGGGGCGTTGAAGAACAGCCACAGCACCGAGACGACACTCAGCGATATCGCCGCGGGCCACGACGGCCTGGCCAGACACCAAGCTGCTGAGGCGAACACGGCGTTCATCAGAACGAGGGCATGGAACGGATCGATAGATGGCACCGGTACATCATGACGGAGTGCGTGACGGACGACGACATCCTGAGCTCAGCGTTCACCGCGACAGAAAACCCGCGCTTCGGGATCTGCCGACCGGTCGGGAGTCAAGTCGGCACAGTCCTTCATGACGGGCAGGCCCTGATAGTCGGCCAGTTGCGGACATACGTATGCAAGTGCCGAGTAGACGAGAAGATCGTATTGAGCGACCTGATCGCTTGGAATCGACGGTGCCGCCCGATCGCTCGGATGCAGTTGCTCCCACATCTGGGGAACTCCGGAACCGGCGATCGAGTTGCACGTTGCTCGTCCGTACTGTGCAACCTGGCCTCGGAGGGCGCGGAACTCGACTCCCGAGTGCAGCGACCCGTCATTGATGGGAAGGCCGCACACTGCACGTGAGAAGGCTGCGTCTGCGCCGATCGGAACTTCGTCGTTCGGTCCTAATCGCCACTCCGTGCGCTTGTCCTCGGCGAGTTGTGCGGGTGATGGGAACGATTGATCCGGGTAGGCGGCACGCTGGTCGTCGAACACCGTCTGCCAGTACGTGACGTAGTCATCCTCGGTGATGTTCGGCTGGTCGGAGTCCACGCATACAGCGGTGTCGTCGACGGGAGCGTTGACAGGAGCGGTGGTGAAGTAGCGCTCGGGCGTCGGCGACGCGGTAGTGGGTGGGGCCACGGCCGGTGTGCCGCATGCGGTTGCCACGAACACTGCAGCAACCGGGATGATCGACCACCTCATGCCGCCAAACCCTAACAGGGAGTGGCGGTTCGCATCTGACACCCGGCCGCCCATGTGCAGCTGGGATACTCACGTGGTGAACCCCTTCTTCCCGAACCGAGAGCAAGTGTTGACCGGGACATGGACGCCATCGAGTGGAGTCGAGATAACGCATGCTGACCTGCCTGACCCGTGGTTGCGTGCTATCCACCGACTCAGCCATGACCTGCATGTGCGTCAGTACGGTGGCGACATCGAACACATTGGTTGGGTAGCAGAGTACGACCCCGACGGTGGCGCGGTGTGGCTTGCGAGCGCGGTAACCATCGCCGGCCGGCGAGCTAACGGCTTGAACGGCAACGGCACTGGCGCGTATGTCGATGCCGATGAAGATGCTGCGTTATGGTCGATGGCGGATCTTGTCCAGAACGCAGTAGCCGAGGCCCACACAGCGTGGCCGTGGGGTGATGCCGGCGGGTTCATGAGCCCTCAGCTCGTCGACGAAGTAGCTGTGTGGCGTGACAGGAACGGCGGCATCACACGAATGGGAGACCTCGCAGAGAGCACGTGATCACTTGAGCGCAATCGCGCCATCAACGTCGTGGATCTGCTTGCACCGCATGGTCGACCGCGTGACGGATCCAGCGTTCGTTTCGGTCGGCTGGAGCCAGTTTCGGAGAACTCTCACCGCACGTCGGGATGATTCCCAAGTAGGTGTTGCGGCATTGCCTGCTGCATCGAATGCGCCATCGGCTGGTCTTCTACCGCTCGACCTCGATGTCCCACTGCAGACGGCCGTCGACAATCGAGGGACGCCACCCTCCGTCGAATGGCCTCCCTGACTCCAGACTGGTCGCAAGATCATCGAGTAGCGCGCTGATGGAAAACCATCGCGGCCCAGCATCATCCGCGTTCACTTTGTCGAAGACGGTCACGCAGCCGTTCAACTCACCTGGTCGGGCATCTACGAACAGAAAGTAGCCGTCCATTCCCGCGATCGGGATGAACTCGTCGACGAAGGTCCACGCGGCTTCGCCCGCGGTGTTGGCGATCACCCGGTCGGGATCGTTCTCCGCGTCGCCGGTCTGCCAGATGTCGGTCATCATGTCACGTTCGTCGAGCATCGCGTCGAGACCGAACAACTCGTATCCGGGGAACAATGCCATCCATGGCTCACGTGGGAGACCGTCGACGCAGCGGAAGAGTTCGACGAGCTCGCTCGGCCACTTCACTCCGGTTCGCCTCTGGGCATCGGCGATACGAGTTTCGTCGGCACCAGTGATGACGTAGTTCGGCACATTCGTTTCGAACCAGGCGGCAATCCGATTCCAGTGCCGCATGACGCTCGATGGTTCTGTCGCATACCGGACGGGAGGTCGTGATGCACGGGTAGCAGCATCAGCCACACGCTCGAGTGCCTGGTGCCGCTCGCCCTCGACGCCGTCGAGAACGACCTGCGCGAGGTCCGACTTCGACAACGCTGGATCGCCGAAACCCTTGACCCAGGCGAACTCCGCACCCAAGCACACGAAGATCGGCGACAGTGGCCCGGCGTCGGGTGTTTCGCGTTGCGTCAAGCTCAGACCGGCGTCGACCAAGGCACGTAACGCTTCGGCCCGATTGGCCTCCCGCCCGCTGTCCAGAACAGAGGAACCCGGTGTCGACGTCGGGCATGCGACTTGCCATCCCGTGTTGTCGTCGGGGTTCAGCTCACCGTGCTCGGGTACGTCGATGCGCGCGGGTAGGCCCTGCGGATCGAGCATCATCGCCGGCGTGAGCTCGAAGAGATGCTGCTCCAGGCCGGTGTCGTCCCGAAACCGTCGAAACATTCGATACGTGATCTCGGAGGGAAGGATGATCTGCGCAAGGCCCCCGAACTCATCGTGAACAACGCCGTCGGGGGTCTCGATACGCAACAGTGTCGCGGCGATGAAGGTCCCGGACGCTGCGAGGGTCCACCCCCGCGGAACATGATCGGTCGGCGGCCGATACGCAAGGTCGATGGTCACTGCGACTTGGCCTGGACGCGCAGCACAGACATTCACACCGATTTCAGACGCCGCAACGACCGACTCTGGGTCGGGAACCGCATGCACGTGGTGTCCGGTCGACACCAGCGAGTACCAACCATCGGGGACATGAATGTTCGCCGTGTTCACAACGTCCGAATCTACTGTGCGGGGACTCAATCGGTATGTGGTACCACGAACGATCTACTTCAGCCGTGATGTTGCAGCCGCTCAAACCTATCGCAGCTTCCAATTGGATGGCTCATCCCGATGAAGGAAGTCTGCCAGGCTGAGGGGACCGCACCGACCGTCGCGCCAGTAGTGTCGACGCTCGTGACGATCAACCCTGGAGTCGGTGGTGCGTCGGCGCGAGGTCGACTACGAGACCTTCCGTCGGTGGTCAAGCTCGTGTTGGCGTCGATGGTGCTGTTCAATGTCGGCTTCTATCTGGTGGTTCCGTTTCTGGCGGTGCATCTGTCCGAAGAACTCGGATTCGCAAGTTGGATCGTCGGGCTCGTATTGGGTCTGCGCACGTTCAGTCAGCAGGGCATGTTCTTTCTCGGCGGCAGCATCGCCGATCGCTTCGGTCGTCGACCGGTCATTCTGTGGGGCATAGCAATACGCATCGTCGGGTTCGTTGTGCTGGCGCTTGCGAGCAGCCTCCCCGCTGTGATCGTCGGGATTCTGCTGATCGGTTTCGCCGCAGCATTGTTCGCGCCCGCGGTGGAATCGGCCAACGCCGATATCGGTCGACAGCTCGAAGACTCGGGCGTTATCAAGCGCACCGAACTGTTCGGTTATGAGCAGATGAGCAGTCGGCTCGGCACCGTGCTCGGGCCCGCGTTGGGGGCGGTGCTCCTGGTGTTCCCGTTCTCGGCGTCCGCCGCCGTGGCCGCAATCTTGTTCGCCGGCATGTGGTTCGGGTTCTACTTTCTGTTCCCCAAGACAATCGAAACGGGCAGTGTCGTCGGTACTTCCATCACCCGGGTCTGGCGTGTGGTGTTGGGCAATCGACGCTATGTCGTCCTGGCCACGCTGTGCAGCGCACAGTTCGTCGCGCTCGCTCAGCTGTATCTGATGCTGCCCGAGCAACTTTCGCTGAGCATCGGCTCTCAGGATCTGCTCGGCTGGTTCTACGTGGGGGCAGCGGTACTGGTGATCGTCGGTCAGCGGCCGATGGTGGCGGTTGCGGCACGGATGGGATCGCGGGCCGCAACAACCATCGGCTTGGCCGTCATGGCGGCGTCGTTCGTCATTCCGGCGGTAGGACCAGGCACCATCACCGACTCGGTGTGGCCGTACGTGCAGATTGCAGCGTGGATCGCGCTACTGCACCTGGGGCAGATGTTGATGGTGCCCTCGATGCGAGACACGCTCGCTCGAATTGCCGGAGAACGTTATCTGGGAGCACATTTCGGACTACTCAACACCATCGGTGGATGTCTGTCGTTGATCGGCACGATCGGCGTCGGGTATCTCTACGATCGACTCGACGACGGCAGCGTTGCAGCGGCGACCCCATGGTTGGTGGTCGCCGGCTGCATCGCCGCGCCTGCCGTCGTGCTCGGTGTGTGGTCGTCGATGTCCGACGCTATCTGGCCGCGTCGACAGCCTTGATGTCGTCGATGAACGCACACAGCACAAACGGGATGGTCAGCGGATTCGGCATCGACACTGCGTCGGAGACAAACGGATCCAGCGCTATCAATCCACCGTTGCGCATGACGCCCAGACTGGTGAAGGTCTCCTGAGATTCCATGGACTCGCGGTGCAGTTCGTAGTTGTCGAAGAAAAGGTAGTCGCAGTCGAGCAAGCTGTAGCTTTCCGCCGACAGTTCGGTGTTCAACTTGCCTTCGAATTGGGACGCCAATGCGGCGGGTGCTTCGAAGCCGAGTGCGGTCAACAGCTGGGCCCGCGCCGAGTCGGGACTGAACGCCCGTAGCTTGCCGTCACTCCACCTGATGACCAATGCAGCCGTCTTGCCGACGAACTGCGGATTGTCGGTTCGAGACTGCGCCACAAGGGCTTCGACGCGATCGACCTCGGCCTGAGCGGCGCTCGGCAAACCCACCGCACGCCCAATTCTGGTGGTCACCTCCTGCCACGGCAGCACCCAATCGGTCTGACCCGCAGCGTGCAGCACCGTCGGCGCGATCGCACTGAGCTGCGCGTAGACGTCCTCGTCGATCGCGTTGTTGACGGCGATGATCAGATCGGGGGCAGCGGCGGCGATCGTCTCCACATCGAACTCGGTCGTCGCATTCGCCAGTGCTACCGGTTCGTCACCCTTGACGGTCGGTTCGGCCCAGATGCCGATGCCGTCGTCGGTCGAGCCCTTCCACACCGGCACCAGTACGGGCGTCAGACCCAACGACAGCAGCACGTCGGAGTCGCCGATGCCCACCGCGGCGATACGAGTGGGAGCAGTGTCGATGGTCGTCGAACCGAGCTTGTGCTCGATCGTCACGGGGAACGCGCCGCTCTCGACGTTCGCCGTCGAACTCGAACCATCCGAACGTTCCGCCGAGCCGTTGGCGCAGCCGGCTACGACGAGACCGGCGACCGACACGAACGTCATCGACAACGCAGTCCGCCGATTCACCACGGGATTCATCGAGTCTCCTTCAAGCGTAGTTTGGATGCCCTAATCTAAACCACCCTCGCTCGATTGTGCTGTCCTACGTTCTGCGGTCGAAACCTTCTCGAATGGCTAAGGAACGTAGAACGTCGCGAACCCCGGCACGGTGGTCGCAGAAGTCGGTAGTCCGACGAGTACCACTTGCCCTGTCCCGCTGTACACAACTGCCTCGTGCGGGGATCCGAAAAGGGCGTCGGACAATCGGGCGTTGCCACTGGCCCCCGTAGTCAGGTTCACCCAGCGCACGTCGGAAATGAGGTAGCAGCCGGTGTTCGCGTTCGGGACGTCGGTGACCTTGGCGATCCCGGGTTGCTCGCCGACCACCACGGCACAATTGCTCGGGGGTGAATCGACACTGCCCCTGGGGTTTCCGTATGGCGCTGGGTTGAATTGAAACGGGATCGTCACCTCCGCGGACGCCACTGCAGCCGACGTGAACGCCGCACCGACCATCACCGCACCGCACACTGCAAGCCGCTGTACAAGTCTTGCCATGGCAACCTCCACTGGTTTCGGAATCCGGCGATGGCACCATCCTCTCTCCTATTCGAGGCGAGAGGGTGGCAAACGAGCTATCGAGACGCCATCGACACTGGGTAGGGGAGAGGGTCAGGTGTACGGTCCGGTGATGCAGGACGACACCGAAAGACGCGTAGCCGACGCCACTCTCGTGATCACCGGCGAGAGTCTGTCGTCGATGACGGAAATCCTCAGGGGCCTGGGTGACGAGCTGGCCAACACCACACCGGATCTGCCGGGTGCCAACAGTCCGTACGCCATCGTCTTCCACTGTGTCGCCGTGATCGAGCACTGGGGAGGCTCGGTGATCGCCGGCCTGAAAATCCCGCGGGACCGCGCCACCGAATTCACGGCCACCGGCCGGGTAGATGACCTGATCACACGGGTCGACGACGTTCGTACGCGTCTGCCCGAGTGGGTCGATATGGCATTGCGCGAGGGGATTCGTGATCGGACCGTCATGGGTTCCACACGCCCGGAGCTCGCAACCGCCACCCCGGAATGGGTGTTGACACACCTGGTGCGCGAGCTGTCCCAACACCTCGGCCAGCTGGAGCTCACGCGCGACGTCCTTCGTCGGGCGTGACGACTGCCGACGTTTCTGTTGTCCGCGTTCTCGATGAACGAAGGTACGAATCATCACGTCCTCTGCCGCCGGAGCCTGGGGGAGTGCCACATGGGGGTCGCCCATTGCAACGGCGACCGTTGTCGTTGTGGCTATGCGAATCTTGGTGTGTAGTAGGTGCGATGAAGAGTCGGTAATCGGCAGTGTCCAGCCTCGGTGCCGTGCTGGTGCTCCTGGCGTTGGTGCTCGCAGGGTGCACACACAGCGGCATCGCTGGCGAGTCGGTTGAAACGGTCGATCGGCAGGACCCGGCAGCGGTGGTCCGAGGTTGGGTCGATGCGGTCAATGCCGGCGATTCGTCGACGGGTGAATCCTTGGTCGCGGACGAGGGGTGGCAGGGTATGCAGGGCTGGTTCGACGCACCCCGTGCACACCTGGACAACCTCGAGATCGTCAGAGTTACCGAGGAAGACCCGACCCCGGGTACAGCCGCCGAAGGCTATCGATTCGAGGCCTGGGTGTCGGTGCGCTTCGATCTCACCGGCGGCGACGGGTCCATGCACGAAGGGGCAACAACCTGGGGATACATCCTCGCACGGCAGGAATCGTCGGATCCGTGGTCGATCGTGAGCAACGGCATGTAGCCCCCATTGCACCCGCAGCCACCTGACCATTCATCGCCAGCGCAGAAACGCGCTCGGCGACAAGTGATCACGACCGCACGTGCAATGCGAAACTCGACTGCCCGTGTTCTTCGAGGCCTTCTTTGAGACGAAGGGACGGCATCTCGTAGTCGCCGAAGTTCTGTTTCCTGAACGCTATTGGTTCGGTTGTCTCGAGTTCGAGTAGTCGCCGTTCCCAGTTCTTCGCTGCAACTGCGTACTCCTCGGCCGTCAATCGATCGGATCCGTGGACGACGAACGGAGGCAGAACGTCGATTCCCGGGTAGTAGAGGATGCCGTGGTGGATGGGGAACAACAGGTCGTCGATGGGGCCGTTGATGCCACGATCGGAGTAGTGGGCTTCCGGGCCGCCCACGGTCACCGACAGCAGTGCTCTTTTGGCGGCGAGGGTTCCCTCGCCGAAGCGCTCACCGTACTTGGTGTCGCTGTGTTCGCCGACGCCATAAGCGAAGTGGTAGGTGAACACTCGGTCCACCCATCCCTTCAGGATCGCGGGCATCGAGTACCACCACAGGGGGAATTGGAAGATGATGGTGTCGGCCCACAACAGCTTTTCCTGCTCGGTGCGGACGTCGGACGTGAGGGTGCCAGTGTCGAAGGCCCGTCCGGAATCTGCAGCCACCCGCAGCGGCGACGACGCGGCAGGACCGTAGTCCGATGCGTCCAGCGCCGGTTTCCAGTTGGAGGCGTAGAGATCGGTCACCTGCACTTCGTGGCCTGCGGCTTCCAACGTGGTGACGGCCAGATCTTTGAGGGAGTGGTTGAGCGACTGTGGTTCTGGGTGGGCATAGACGATGAGCGTCTTCACGGGTGCTCCCTGTTGTCGAGTTGTGTTCGAGTGACGCCTTCACCCTGTCTCGTTCTGCCCGTCTCGTTCAGGGGCGCGATGTCCTGTGGTCGGTGTTCCTGGTATCGGCGGTACCACTCTCGACCGACGAATCCGGGGGATACTTCAGGTGTGGACGATTTGGCGAACTTCTTGAGAATTCGGCGGTCCCGTGTCGATCCGGCGTCGGTCGGAATCCCCGTCGACCGGTATCGCCGCGTCGACGGGCTGCGGCGCGAGGAGGTCGCTCACCTGTCGGGTGTCAGCATCGATTACTACGTTCGTCTCGAACAGGGCCGTGCCACACAGCCGTCCGAGCAGATTCTCGATGCGCTGGCGCGGGTGTTCGCTCTTGACGACACCGAGCGGGCGCACCTGGATCGGCTTGCCCGTCGACGTCGTCGACCTGCGAAGACCCCGAAGGGGCGCGTGCGCCCCGAACTTCTACGCGTGCTCGATCTGGTCGAGGGAGCGCCTGCGTTCATCATGGATCACCGTATGAATGTGCTTGCGGGCAACCGACTTGCGCGGGTGCTGTACGGCCAGCCGATCCCGGGGTTGAACACTGCGCGCCACATCTTTCTCGAGGAAGCCGAGCGGGGGCTGTACGACGACTGGAACACCTGCACCATGGATGTGGTCGGACACCTTCGGCTCGCTGCGGGGCAGTACCCGGACGACGCGCAGTTGGCGTCACTGATCGGTGAATTGTCCATGAGGAGTGACCGATTCCGTCGACTGTGGGCACGCGCTGATGTGTGCGCTCGAACGCACGGGCGCAAGGCCTACCGCCACCCGCTGGTGGGTTTGTTGGAGCTTCATCAGGAGAACTTCGCTCTGCCGGGTGAGCCGGGAATGGAGATGATCGTCCTGAGCGCCGCGGCCGGCAGCACCAGCGAGGACGGCTTGCGGCTGCTTGTAGCCCTCGCGCTCGATACGGCGTCGGACAGTGAATCTGCTACTGCGAGAGACGATCACCCGAGCTCACAGGGGTGACGCCGGTGATCAGGTCGATCATTCCGAACGGGGAGCGTTCCCCAAGACAGAGGTCGAGCGTTTCGTGTGACTGGATGGCCACCGCTTCACTTCGGATGATCATGGCCTTCTCGTAGACGGACACGGCTGCATCGATGTTGCCGCGGTGATCGGCGATGGCGCGAGCGAGTTCTGCGCCGTCGAACATCGCCAGATTGGCGCCGTCTCCGGAGGGAGGCATCAGGTGCGCGGCATCGCCCACGAGGGTCACTCCCGGCGTGTGATCCCAGCGGTGGTCGTTGGGTAGCGTGAAGATCTTTCGGGGAACCAGCGCGGTCTCGCCGTCGGTGATCAACGCCGTCAATTCCGGTGCCCATCCATCGAATTCGGCTGCGACCGTCGCTTTGGCCGAGGCGGCGTCGGTGAAGTCGATCGCGTCGATCCAGTCGACGCTGCGATTGAGCTGAACGTACGTGTGCAGGATGTCGCCGGCCTCGCGGTGCACGGAGATTCCCTTACCCGGGGTGAGGGCGAACATCGCACCGCCGCCGACTGCGCGGGCGGTGGCGGGGTGACGTGCGTCGACATCGTGGAGATAGGTCTCGACGAAGACGGTGCCCACGTAGTCGGGTTGGGCAGCCGAGAGCAGGGATCGGACTCGTGACCACGCGCCGTCGGCACCGACGAGCAGATCGCTGACCGCGATGGTTCCGTTCGCGAACTCGAGTGCGTGTTGCCCATTGCCCAAGGGACGGACGGAGGTGAGCTTGTGCCCCCACTGAACGGTGTCGGCCGGCAGTGAGTCGAGCAGAATGCGTCGCAGGTCGCCGCGCAGCACTTCCGGTCGACCGCCGGTGCCGTCGTCGGCTTCGTCGAGCAGAGCCTCGCCGTTCGGACGCAGGACGCGAGTCGCTTCGCCTCCCTCGTGAATGATGGCGCGGAACTGTTCTGTGAGCCCGGCTGCGGCGAGGGCGACCTGCCCGTCCTCCTCGTGGATGTCGAGCTGCCCGCCTTGAGTGCGCACATCGGCCGTGGCGTCGGCCTCGTACACCGTGGCGGCGATTCCGTGAACGTGCAGTACTCGTGCCAGCACCAGGCCGCCGAGTCCTGCACCGATGATCGAGATGGATGTCTTCATGTATGTCTCCGCTCATTGTTGGAACAGTGTTCCAAGTAAGAATGGAACACTGTTCCAACGCTGTCAAGTAGGCGGACGCCCTCGGTCGCCTTTCGCGTTTGACCTGTCCCCTGGGGGCCGGGTTTACGGTACGGAGATGGACGACCTGCTGAGTGTTGGAGATGTGACCCGCGAGACCGGTGCCTCGTCGAAGGCGTTGCGTGGCTACGAGGCACTGAATCTCGTTGTCCCCGAACGGGCCGCCAACGGTTACCGCATGTACGACCGCCACCAGGTTCGAGTCGTCGCGCAGATCCACCGCCTGAATGCACTCGGAATTCCGCTCGCGGACATGCACCCGTTCATCGACTGCCTGAATGTCGGAAGTCTGCACGCAGACACCTGCCCCGCCTCGCTGTCCGGGTATCGCCGGGCGATCCAGCGGGTCGAACAGGCCATCGACGACCTCGACCGACAACGCGTCGCGCTGGTCGCCAACCTCGCCCAGGCAAGCGCACGGATGGCCGACGAGTGGGCCACCGCCGATGCGCACAACCCCAATCTCGCCCCGCTGCCGGCAGACCTGGACGTTCCACACGACGACGGAGCGACCGATCATCTCTACGGAGTGGCAATGCCGACCACCCGGTTGCCGTCCACCGACGGTGGCCACGTCGACCTCGCCGCTCTCGGAACGGGCCGTGTCCTGGTCTATGTATTTCCGATGACCGGTGCACCAGGACACGACATGCCCGACGGTTGGGACGCCATCCCCGGTGCCCGCGGATGCAGCCCGCACAACTGCGACATGCGTAACCACTATGCAGAGCTGGTGCAGGCCGGGATCAGCGCGGTCTATGGACTCTCGAGCCAGCCCGTCGCATATCAATCGGAATTGGTTGGGGCACTGCGACTTCCCTATCCGCTGCTCACCGACAGCGAACTGATTCTGCACGACGTGATCGGACTACCGACGTTCAGCACAGAGGATCTCACGGTCTACCGACGACTTGCTCTCGTCATCACCGGGGGAATTATCGAGCATGTGTTCTACCCTGTGTTCCCACCGGACCGCCACGCGCAGACCGTCCTCGACTGGCTCGATCAACACCCCCGGCACGTGACGGCACCGACGCGGATCGCATCGCGCACTGTCGACGGCGACGGGCAGTGATCGGCATTTCCGATCTCGCGCTGTTCGCCGGAGTGTTCGCGGCATCAGCTGCCACCCCCGGCCCCGAAGTTGTTGCGGTGATGGCTCGATCCCTCGACTCCGGGTTCCGGGGCGTTCCTGGACTGGCGGCCGGCATCGTCGTCGGAAAGTTGACTCTCCTCGGCATGGCCATGGCAGGACTCGCCGCGGCGACGGCGGCCTACGAGCCGATCCTTCGCGTCCTCACCTGGGCCGGCGCTGGGTACCTCTGTTACCTCGCCGCGAAGAAGTGGAGGACAGCCGGAGCGCCGGCGCTATCAGCGCCCACGCGCGACACGCCCCGCCGAGCTCACAGTGTCGGCCTCGGGATCGTGCTCACCATGTCCAATCCCGTAGCCATCGGCTTCTACGTTGCGCTACTCCCCGGCGTCATCGACCTCACCCAAGTGCACGTCGAGGACTATCTGTTGCTCGGACTCACCCTCACCACGGTCATGGCAGTGATCATCGGGCTCTACGGTCTCGCTGGATTGCGCCTTCGTCGCTTCTTCGACCGCGGTGGTCAACGCATAGTGGACCGAACCACCGCCGGAGTATTTCTCCTGTGCGCTGTCTTCATCGTCTTGCGCTAGTTCGGTCGATCCCGGCCAGGATGATGTCGACACCGGCCTGAAACTGTTCTCTATCATCATGTTCGGCGAATTGTGACGCGATTCGGGTCAGGAACGGATAGTCGCCGGTATCCGTCACCGCCGAGCGTGTGGAGTCGAGAAATGTCGCGCGGTCCGTCACCGTGGCGGCTAGTTGCCTCCCGGCATTGCGCTGGCTCGCAGCCCCGAGAGCGTGGTACATGAGCACGGACGCGGCATCGAACTGCTCATTCTCCGGAATTCCGCGGACGTCCAGTTCGGTTCCGATGCGGTCGAACAGATGCATGACGGCCGGCTGCCACGGTGCGCCGGCGAGTTGCGTCGCCACCCATGGCCGCGTGGTGATCATGTCGAACACCCTCATCATCACGCCGCGAACGCCCTGCTCTGTCGACTCGATCTCGGGCGAGGATTCCAACACTGACGCCATGACGGCTTTGGCCGCTGCCGCGAGCAGATCTTCCCTGTTCCCGACGTGGTGATAGAGCGCTCCGGCGCCCGTGGACAGGTGTGCGGCGAGAGTGCGGAACGTCAAAGCATCGGTGCCACCCTCGTCGAGCATCTCGATCGCTGCCTGCACGATGCGCACTTTGGACAGTGCATCGGAACGTCGCGCGGGTGTCGGCTTCTTGACTGGCATGCGCTGATCCTGTCACAACTGGAACGCCGTTCCATGCCTGAATGCGGGCTATCGTCAGCATTTCTATGCTGTTCGGCATGGCTATCGATTTCCGAGTCCGCTTCGACGTGGATGATGTCCAGCTATCGCAGCTCCATCACGATGCGTTCGGGGGGAACTACGAGTTGGCGCCGTGGGGATCTCGGTTGCAGCGCCACAGCAAATCGTGGGTTGGTGCCTTTCATGGCACTGTGCTGTGCGGATTCGTCAACGCAGCATGGGACGGTGGCAAGCACGCGTTCCTGCTCGACACGGCAGTTGCTACGGAATGGCGACACCAGGCGATCGGCACCAGGCTCGTCTCCTATTTGGTTTCCGATCTGCGTACAGCCGATATCGAGTGGCTGCACGTCGATTACGAGGAACATTTAATCGAATTCTATTCCGTTGCATGTGGATTCGATTCAACCTCCGCTGGAGTGCTGCGGCTGAAGTGACTGTCGACCGTGAATTCGAGCCTACGGGGAAGGCAAATAATTTTCCTGCCAAGGATGATGCTCGACGCTATCGCGACACCGAGCCGGGCCGGTCTCCATCGCTCCCGCACAACCACCTCTAAAATCGTCCCTACCTGGAGGTGATCGCTTCAGGTGCCCGACGACGTTCGAGGCGAGGCTGACAATCACCCGCCGCTGGTGTGGCTTGGGAAGGATGGACACCTCGTTCGTCGCGGACACTCCGGCCGCTGATTGAGACACGTTGTATCTGCGAGAGAGTCGCTACTTAGAGGAACGCCGGCGGAGCCGTCCACCCAGTCGGGGCACTTCGACGGAAGGAACTCTGTGACAGCACAATCGGATGCGGTGTGGATCGGTATCGACATCGGCAAAGCCGCTCACCACGCCGCTGCGATCGACAACTTTGGTCGGCAACTGTGGTCAATCCGCGTCAACAACGACCAACACAGCATCGAACGTCTTCTCGCCAAAGCGCACACGATCGACGGCTCACCCGAGACGCGGTGGGCGGTGGATCTGACTTCACCCGAATCAGCTCTACTCCTCGCCGTCCTTATTGCAGCCGACCAGACGGTCACCTACGTGCCCGGTCGCGTCGTCAACCGCATGACCGGTGCCTTTCCCGGTGAAGGCAAGACCGACGCCAAGGACGCCGTTGTCATCGCCGAGACGGCTCGTCTACGCCGCGACCTGACCGCGATCACGACCCCGGACGACGTTGTCGCCGAACTCGGACTGCTGACCGCCTACCGGGCGGATCTGATGGGGGAGTGGGTTTCCCGCATCAACCGACTCCGTGCACTTCTACTGCGGATCTTCCCTGAACTCGAGCGTGCCTTCGACTACACCACCCGCACCGGACTGGCCCTGCTCACCCGCTACTGCACTCCAGCCGCGATCCGCACCGCCGGCACCGACGAGATCAGCACCCATCTCCGCGAACTCGGTGTCCGACGGCCGACAATCCCCGGTATGGTCACCAAAGCGCTCGCCGCCGCCGATGCGCAAACCGTTGCAGTACAAGCAGAATCGACCACCGAACAACTCGTCATTCGTCTCGCCGAGCAGCTGCTCGACCTAGACCACGAGATCAAAGCTCTCGATAAACAGATCGTCGAACGCTTCCGCAGTCACCACCAGGCCCACATCATCGAGAGCGTCCCCGGTATCGGCGCGCGCCTGGGAGCAGAGTTCCTTGCCATCGCCGCGGGTGACCTCGCCGCATTCGGCACCGCCGCCAAGCTGGCCGCCTACGCAGGGCTTGCTCCCGTTCCCAACGATTCCGGAACCCGCACCGGAATCCTGCACCGCCCCAAGCGCTACCACCGACGACTACGGCACGTCTTCTTCATGGCGGCCTTCAGCAGTGCGCAAAGAGAAGGACCGTCACGAGAGTTCTACCAACGTAAACGCGCCGAACACCAACGACACGTTCAGGCCACCATCGCACTCGCTCGCAGACTCGTCGACGTTCTCTGGGCATTACTGCGTGACCAACGTGAATGGCGGCCAAGTGGCCCGCTCGCGGTTGCATCTGTGGCTGCATAGATGCAACGTCGAGCGAGTGGGCACAATCGCAGGAGTGAGGACGAGTCGTCGCTAACCGAAAGGGCGATGGATCGGACTCCACCCGAAGAGGTTTGCTGCTCGCATTCTGCGCCGCAGCCCGCCCATGCGGACTTTTAAGTGAGCGTCAGGAGGCCGCGAGTTGGTTGATGTGGGCCGTGGCCAACACATGACGGGGCATGCCGCCGCCTGCGGTTCGGATCATCGCGTGACCCAGTTGCAGGCTCGTGGTGACGTAGCGTGGGGCGATTCGCCGCAGCACGGGGTAGAGCGGGCCGAGCGCCTTGTACAGCACGACGTACAACGCAGTCTTCGATGTTGTACCGGGCAGAGGGAGGACGAACGCGGGGCGGAACATGTAGGCGCGTGGTGACAGTGCCAGCAGAGCGTTCTCCGTCTCGCCCTTGACGCGCGCCCACATCATGCGGGTCGTGCCGGTGCTGTCGGTGCCGACGCCGGAGACGTAGGTGAAGACGAGATCGGGATTGGTGGTCAGCAGTGCCCGGGCGGCGGCCAGGGGGAAGTCGTAGGAGACCCGGCGGTACTGCGTCTCACTCATCTTGAAGGCAGAGGTGCCCAGACAGTAGAAGCAGGCGTCGAACCCGACCAGATCGTTCTGAACGGTGGTGAAGTCGGCGAAGTCATCGAGGGGAAGTTCGCGGAGCTTGAGGTGGGCGCGACCGGTGGGTGTACGGCCTACGGCGAGAACATCGGTTACCTGCTCGTCACGCAGGCAGGCTTCCAGTACTCCTTGCCCGATCATGCCGGTGGCTCCGAAGATGACAATGCGCACAATGGATCCTTTTCCTACGGTCAGCGGTGGTGTCGGCTCGGTTGCTGTGGATGGTTTCGGGCATGGGAACCCGATGCCGGTGAGCCGGCGGATTCGAGCTCAGGCGTTGATCTCTTCGTAGAACTCGATCCTGAGAGGTGCGGCGAGTAGTTCGCCGAATTGCGCCAAGACATCGCCGCCGGTCTCGGCTCGCCATGCGGCATAGGCCTCTTGGTCGCGTTTGTCGTCCCATTGCTCGATCAGTGCGAATGCGGTGTCGTCGTCGGCGCTGCGCACAACCCGTATGCCGATGCAACCGGGCCGTGAGCGGGTGGCACCCAGGGTTTCACGGTAGAAGTCGACGACATCGTGACTGCGGCCGGGCTTGGCTTGGGCGTGCAGGATGACAGTGAAGGCCATGGGGAACTCCGATTTTTCGGTGAGCTGGATGGATGACCATCAGGCGCGCTGTGTGCCTGCCCGCCGCAGCTCGAATCGGCGAGAAGTGGGTCCTGTCCAGTCTGACGTCAAGACTTTGGATTGTGAATCATCGAGACGCCGCAATACCTTCGCCAGAGTCCTAAAGTGTGTGTGTGGATCTCATGTCCGACCTTCTCCGGATCTCCCGCGCGCGATGCGTGCTGTCCGGCGGTATCTCCGGATCAGGTGCGTGGGCAGTACGGTCCCCGGCCCCGGGTCGAATCAAAATTCTGGGGGTCATCCGCGGGTCCCTGTGGTTTCGGCTCGACTCCGAACCGGCAGACCTGCGGGTCGACGCGGGCGAGGTTCTGGTGGTGGACGGCCGCACGTCTTTCGACATGGGAAGCGATCTGCATGAACCGCCGGTGCAGCTGCGGGAGAACGATCCGGTTCGTCCGATCGATCGCGACGCCGACCACGTTTGCGTCACCGCGCACATCGAGTTGTTCGACGCCGCCGACGACTTCCTTCGAGACGCAATCCCTCCCGTCCTGCATCTACACGGTCGAGCGCGCGAGGCGACGACTGCGGCCTGGGTCCTCGAGGAGCTCTTCGACGAATTCGCCCACGAACGCGCTGGTCGCACGGCTGCCTCGGCTCAGCTGACGCAGTTGCTGTTGGTGCAGGTTCTTCGGGCATGGGTGGCAGCGGCGGATGAGCTGCCATCAGGGTGGGTCCGTGCCGCCGCCGATGACCGGTTGCGTCCGGCATTGCAGCTCATGCACGCCGATGTGGGCAGAGATTGGCATATCTCCGAACTTGCTGCGGCGTGCGCGATGTCGCGGAGCAGCTTCGCCCACCGGTTCACCACGACCGCCGGCGTTCCCCCTCTTACCTACCTGTTCAGGTGGCGAATGCGCTTGGCCGAACGGTCGCTGGACGACGGATCGTCATCGGTAACCGAACTCGCAACGCAGCTCGGTTACCGGTCCGAGAGTGCTTTCAGTGTCGCGTTCAAACGTTGGTCCGGGCTCGCGCCGAGTCGATTCCGGCAACGCGACCCGCGATCGGACCTGTCCTGAGCCGGTCTCGATCCAAATGTCGTTGGCTGACCGGCGAAAGCCCGACCTGCGACAGCGAAGGTCGTCGTCATGGCCGCGATCAGTGCCGCCCGGGGCGATGCTCACTCAGGCGAGTTCAACCGGCGCAGGACACCGGAATATGCATGGCACGCCTACACCGTCATCGCACTCGGCTACAGACATGCGATGTCTAGGCGCGCCACGCGGCTCCTCACAGTTCGTCGGCGCCGCGTTCTGTGCGGATACGGCTCGATGCAGAGCCAATGAGTGCGCCGAGATCTGCCCAAATCATCGCGGCTGCTTTGACACTCGCGCCAAAACTCCGAGATTTGCTGCGACGCTAGTAGCTATCCATCGGCATTAGAGTTTCCCGGTGGCTGCAAGTTCCAGCGTGCCATCATCCATTTGCTTCCCGCATTGAGATCCGACCATCTTGACGGCCGGGAGGTGGCCACCCCACCGGCGTCGGCCAACGGTCTTACATCCCGCCTGCGGGCAGTGCCCGCCTCCCTACGGACGTACCCCGAATGGAACGCCGCGGCGCTCCACGCCGTCGACGCTGTGATCGATCTACTTCGGTCGAGCTTGCTAGCCTGTCGGGGTGATCGACACTCATCAGGCTTGGTGGTGGCTGCGCTAGCAGCCCGGTCGACCATGTCCTGCGGGCTGTATCTCAGCCCGCTGATCTTTCGTACGGACCAGACGCGCGGCTGATGCAGCCCGCTCCGTTCGTGCAGAGAGGTCTTCGAATGAGCACCCACACCTACATCTCCAGTGTCGAGCGCAGCAACGTGCTCGCCACGAATGTCGCGGCCGATCCGGGCCGGTATCGCACGTTGACCGGGGAAAGGCCCACCGGGCCACTGCATCTCGGGCACCTGTTCGGGACGATCCGAGAACGCGTGCGACTGCAAGATCTCGGTGTCGAGACGATGATCGTCTTGGCCGACTACCAGGTGATTACGGACCGCGATGCAATCGGGCACGTGCGACGGCACGTGCACGACGCGGCCTTGGACAACATGGCGGCGGGGATCGATCCCGACAGGTCGACGATCTTCACACATTCGGCGGTACCCGCCCTCAATCAACTCCTGTTGCCGTTCCTGAGCTTGGTGACCGAGGCCGAACTTCACCGAAACCCGACGGTGAAAGCCGAATTGGCCGCCAGTGGCCGCGCCCTGGGCGGTCTGTTGCTGACGTATCCGGTGCACCAGGCGGCGGATATCTTGTTCTGCAAGGCCAACGTAGTCCCCGTCGGTAAGGACCAACTCCCTCACATCGAGATGGCGAGGGTCATCGCACGGCGCTTCAACGACCGATACGCCGCGGTGTTCGACGAACCACAAGCACTGCTGACCTCGAGTCCCGACGTTCCAGGCCTCGATGGGCGCAAGATGTCGAAAAGTTTCGGCAACGCGATCACGCTGTCGATGACACCGGACCAGACAGCTCAGGTGGTACGTCGAACGGCCACGGACTCTGAGCGACACATCTCCTATGATCCGCAGACGCGACCGGGAGTGTCAGCACTGCTCAACGTCGCGGGCCTGTGCACGGGCAGGGAACCGGACGCGATAGCTGCTGAAATCGGCTCCGCAGGGGCTGGCGCATTGAAAACCCTTGTGACCGAGGCGGTGAACTCGTACCTTGCAGAACATCGCCGTCGACGGGCAAAGCTCGCCGCCGACCCCGGCTACGTGCAGTCGGTAGTGCGCCAGGGAAACCAGCGCGCCAATGCGATTGCAGAGCAGACCCTGGACGAAGTCCGCACCGTCATGGGTACCTACTACTGAGCGAGGCGCGCCGCTTTCCCCGCACAATCATCTCTGACATCGTCGCCCACCTAGAGGTGATCACTTTCAGCTTCCCGTCGGCGGGCCGAAGCGGCAATCACGCGATCCGCCGCTACTGGAGAGGCTGCCCGACGTCAATTCGATTCCCGTCCGGGTCGCAGAAAACGAAGCCACGAAGTCCGTAGTCGGCGTCGCGCAGACGTTTGACGATGCGCACCTGGTGTTCGACCAGGTGCTCGTAGAGGCCCACTGCGTCTTCGACCATCAGGTGCGCAACGTTGTAGGTTCCAGCTCGGTGTCCGCTCACCAAGGTCAGGTGCAGTTCGGCGGCATCTCGCCGGATGATGACGAATCCGGGCGGGCTGCCGTTGGTGAAGGTCACGGTCATGCCGAGCACGTCGCGATAGAACTCGATCGAGTGCTGTATGTCGGTGACGGGAATCGTGGCTGCGATGCGGCCGAAGCCCACGGTGGTTGCGCTCATTATCGATCTCCTTGCACAGAGTTCGGGCGGCGAGGCGGTGCTCGCATCAACCCTGTCTCTGGGCGCGGTGGCCCCTGCTCGAAGTGTATTCAACGGGAGCACTATTCGCGTCACCGACATCCACGTATTCGATCATCGGGCGTCTCCGCCCACCTTGTGCTCTCGCATTGAGACCCTTCACGTTGTAGGGGTCTGAGGTGCCCGCTTCAGGCGCTCGTCGGCGGTGGTTGAGTGACGGTTCGGCAATCGAAGGCGAACGCGGGCGGTAAGTCCGTGGTCAGCCGAGCCGAGGCGAGCGGTCCGTGAAGATGGCATGTTCGGTTGCTGCTGACCCGATCGCCTGCTAATTTGACTGCACCGGAAGTAAAAGCGCTGGCTGTCAGCCGCGTTCGCACGCCGCTCCATCGAGCCGCCACTTCTCCCTTGACCGGAGAGGTGCCATGAGCCCGAAAAAAGAGCGAGCTACAAACAATACTGATGAGGCGCACGTCCCCTCGCCGCGGCACCGTCCGCACACCTTGAAAGCCGCGGCGGTAGCTCTAGCCGGCCTTTCGGCTGTGTTCCTGTTCGAGATGCTCGACAACTCCATCCTCAACGTTGCTCTTCCCGCCATCGGGCGTGAACTCGACGCGTCGACCACCGCGCTCCAGTGGGTCACCGGTGCCTACGCGGTCGTATTCGGCGGACTGATGCTGCTGTTCAGCGCCATCGCAGACCAATTCGGCCGACGCCGTGTGATGCTGCTCGGACTGACGCTGCTGGCCGTCGCCAGCGCTGCCATCGTCCTCGTCACAACACCCGAGCAACTCGTCGCAGTCCGTGCCGTCATGGGTGTCGCTGCGGCGATGACCACCCCCGGTTCCATGGCGCTGGCCTTCCGACTCTTCGATGAGGAGTCGCTACGCGTGAGGGCGCTCACCCTCATCTCGACGGTTGGCCTGGTGGGACTGGCGGTCGGGCCGACCGTCGGCGGATTCGTTCTGGCCTTCGCACCCTGGCAGGTTTTACTCTTGATGAACGTACCCATCGCGATCCTTGCATTCATCGGAATCCGCATGGGCGTAGCCGAAGACCTCCCCGAGGAGTTGCACCGCGACCCTCTCGACGTTGTGGGGGCACTCCTCGGCACGGCCACCATCGTCCTGGCGCTCGTAGCGCCGACCCTGCTCGTCGAACAGAGCGCAGGTTCGTGGATGCCATGGGCGTCAACTGCCGGTGCCGTGGCAGCGGCAGTCCTCTTCGTCGTCCGCGCACGCACCGCTACGTTCCCGCTCCTGGACCTCGAACTCGTGGCCCTCCCCCTCGTGTCCAGCGGCCTCGCTTACAAAGCCGCTTCCGGTCTGGCAATCGCAGGCCTCGGCTACATGGTCACCCTTCAGCTGCAGTTCGCATGGGGCTGGTCGCCGGCTCTCGCATCGATAGGGATGCTCCCTCAGGTCATCGTGTTGCTCTTCAGCGGCCGACTCGTCGCACCATTCCTGCGCAGGGTGGGGATGAACCACGCAGCCTGGATCAGCGCGGCGGCGGTCGTTCTGGGCCTCGCCGTCTTCGCCGGGGGTAGCCGTTTCGGCTATATCTGGATCGCGCTCGCCCTCGTTCTCGTCGCCGTCGGGATGCGCATCGTGGGTGTCGTCGCAGGTACCAATGTCATGACCGGCCTTCCGGAGAATCGCACGACAATCGGTGCCGCCATGGTCGATACGTCGAGCCAGGTCGCCACCGGCATCGGGATCGCTGTCACCGGCACCATCCTTGCGGCGCTCTTCACGGGCAATATCTCGTCCACAACGTGGAGTGCCGACGAAGCGGCCTCGTTCCAAACCGGAGTCACCGTAGCGGGGTTCGCCATCACCGCGGTAGCCGCAGCGCTCGTGTTGCTCGGCATGATCCGGGCGCGGTCAGATCGCGGCACCGCCGTCGAAGCTCGAGTGCGACACTCGCTGCACCGATCCCGCCGGCCGATCGAGGGATCGATCGAGTTGTAATGGCTGCGGATGGTCCCCGCTCCCTGTGGGTCGGTAAGGCAGCCGTCAATTCGCAATATCGCTGTCTAACAACGGGTTCAGGTTGATACACGCGCCTGCGACTGCGACGCCCATCAGAAGTAGGGACGATCCGACGCGACGCATGCCGAAAGAGTAGTCGCACAGAACGCTCCACTCGACGGTTCAGCAGCGGGGATTCCGCGACACCGGCCCCAGAGTGGAGCGGGAATTGCAGCGCTACGACCCCGCACCACGTCGAATGCCGATTTGTGGGTGAAGTCTGCCCGCAGCAGTCCGAAGTTCTGTTCGGGGTCGGCGGGGTCGGCGGGGTCGGTTCCGGAGTCACGCAGCGAGTGCACGAAGACCGGCCCGAAATCCATGATGGTGGGCAACCCGGCGCTGAGCACAGTCACCCCGTGATCGACGCGGTGCACGCCGATACCCCGCGGCGTCGGGCATCGGTGGTCTACGTCCCTGGGTCGAGAAATGTATACAACAGCGAGACCGAGATCCGCTACTACGGCGAGGGTTAACGTGAACTGGGACAGCGGATGTGGGAGTACCGGAGCATGTTCCCGAGCGCCGAGTAGGAGGAACTACTGCCACGGAATTCTGTAGGGCAGTTCGTCGTCGGGTGTGGACGGAGCAGATGCGGGGAACCAGATGAGCATGGGGTCGAGCTTCAACTCGGCGACTTCCGGTGGCACTGGGACGGAAAGGGTTTCGATTTCGTTCCAACGGCATTCGCCCGCACCCACCCGCTCCGCATAGGCCTTCAGTTCCGCGGACGCCCCTGTCAGTGAAGCGATGTCGTACATCATCGAACTGTCGACCATGCGTGGCTGGTCGAACGAGGGCAGCGGGGTGCGCTGGACGCGGGCGCGGGTCTCGGCCATAGTGTCGAAGATGTCGGTCATATTCCGAAGTGCTTGGCGCAGAACGGGATCGTCGGACTCCATCATGCATCTGCCCAGGGTTGCTTATCGGTGCCCAACGAGTAAGGGTCCTGCGGTACGTGGTACATCGGGCCCGCATCGGCGGTGGTGACGATATCCTTGGCGAGATCTGCTCGGTTGAGCCACTTGGTAACCGGTGCGAGCTTCTGCGCGAACTGCTCGTTCATGTAGCCGCTGGGGCTGGCGACGATTTCGAGAAACTCATTCAGCGCCGCGATGCCCGTCCGGATTGACTCGTAGAGCGTCATCGCCAGGTCGTATCCGGTGCGGAGAATGTCGTAGACGCGATAGAGCTGATAAGTGATTCCAGCAATCCCGGCTTTCTTGACCAAGAATTCTGCGACTTTCTCGCCGGTGGTCAGATCCAGTTCTTTCTCGACCATCTCACGGACTGTTCTGACCAACGCGTGGGCAGACTCCCTGATCTCCTCGGAGGCTCGTTCTGCGACGGCTTCGACTACGCGCCCGCACGCACCCTCCCACTTCATGGCCTCGACCTGCTTGGCGGCGTAGCCCTTGTAGGCCACGGCTGCCAATCCGTTCCACTTCGGATCCACCCGCGAGGTCCCACCAGCCAGTGCTTCGCCGCCGTGTTCCATCGCCTCACCGGCGATGCGGTAGGCACCCCCGAGTCGCCTGAGGTCATTCCAGTTTCCGCCGACCGGGCGGACCAATTCTTGCAATGGGCTGTGTCCGATCAGGTGCTCGATGGCGTTGTCGATATCACCGAGCCACCCGGCTGCATCGGCGATGACGGCCGCCAAGTCGTCGGGGAAGGTCGCGGGGGCCGGGTAGTCGATTCCTTCGGGCCGGCCGTAGTCGACGACGTCGGAGTAGTCGTCGACGCTGCCGGTCGCGGCGCGATTCGCGTCGCCGGGGTCGTATCCGGGCATACCGACCGGAAGGCCGTGGGTGTGTCGATTGAGCGCTTCGTAGTTTCTTTGGTCCTGATCCGAGTACAGCCATGCCGCGGTGTTGAGATTGTTGCCGAGTTCTCCGCAATTGACCGCCAGGTGAACGTGCCTGCCGAGCCAGATGTCTTTCATGCCCTCCAGGGGTGCAACGAGCGTCCCGAGGAGTGCTCCCGCCTCGGCCGCATCGGGAACGGCATTCTCGTTGAAGTACTTGTACGACTTCATCGTCTGACTGCTGATCTCGGACACCAGACGTCCGAGGCCGGAAATCTCCTCGGGGAAGGCCCTGAATTTCTCGTCCATGCGAATCCTCAATCCCCTGGCGTTCGACGAAGGCTGGCGATGATGTCGTCGATCGTGTCGCGCGAGATCGATCGATCGGACTGTTGTTCGGCCAAGACCATGAACACGGCGACGGTCGCATTCGAAAAGCCCTGCATTGCAACAATGTCGATGGATGCCGCTGGCGGATCGCAGTCGTACTCTTGTAGGAGGTTCGATGCGGTGACGGTGTACCGAACCGCCGGTGCGCCATTGATCTGCAGGTTGACGGGCTCGGAGTATCGAATAACGGCGTCGTCGTCGGGGGTCCGCCGAAAAATGATGTCAGTTCGACGACTCACTTCCAACGCCGCAGTCTGCACGTCCACTCCGCTACGGCCGGTGATTCCGGTGCTTGCCTTCGAGACTCCGTCCCGAAATTCGGGGCAGTAGTCGTACTCGAACTCCGCGAAGTCGCCGAAGCGCAGTGACTCCTCGTCGTTCTCCCACCCCATGACCCCACCCCGCTGAAATTGCCAGTCTCCCGGCACTGTGTAGCGGATGCCGTATTTGGTGTCGATGGGGATCGGGTCGCCGTCGGGAACGTCGTTCTCCGGGGGAGCAAATTCCATGGATGGAAATCCTGGCGGAGGCTTCGAGGCAGTCGTGGTTCCCGTCGGCGGCAGCGTTGTGGCTGCCTCCGACGTCGGCGCGGTGACGCCCTGGTACGAGTTCGGTGCTTGTGGGCCGAGCTTGGGCAGCAGGTAGCCGACCGCCAAGAACAGTCCCAGTAACGCCGCGACGCGCAGTAGACGCATTTTCAGACTCACAACGCTCCCCCCGAAGTCGCCACACGCTAGCACCTCGGTATCGGTCCGACGTTCGACCGACAACCCTTGACTTCGATCTGACGATTCGGAGCTAATGAAAGGGCGGGAACCTCCCGAGGGGGAGTTCCGAGAGCCGTTTGCAACGTAGCGGACACGTCGAGGCAATCCCGCAAAAACATGTAACGACCTGCGTCTACCTGCCGATCTTCATCAGGACAAAGCAAGTAGGACCAGCTAGTCTGCTCCGTGGGGTGGCACGCAGTCGTGTCGATCGCGCAGGGCGCGATACAGCGGATGCATAGGGGAATCAGTTGGCGATCAGCGGCTCGGGCGCGCTGGGATCGGTCGTGTCTCGACGCGACGCTCGGCGGTTGCGCAAGGTGACCTCCCGTCGCGAGTGGGAGTCGCACTACATAGATGGACTGCGCATCACCGACACGCTGGTGGTGTTCCTCGCCGTGACGGTTGCGCAGATCATTCGTTTCGGTGAGATCGACTTTCGCAATCCATGGTCGATTGCCGGCTACATCGGCGTATCGGGTGCCCTCGCCGTGCTGTGGCCGACGTTCCTCGCCATCTTCCGCACCCGTTCCCCTCGGGTCATCGGCAATGGCTCGGAAGAGTATCGACGCATCATCTCGGCCACGTTCCGTCTCTTCGGCACCGTGGCAATTCTGTCTCTGCTGTTTCGCTTCGACATCGCGCGTCTGTATCTCGCCATCGCATTTCCCGTCGGCTTGATCGGGTTGCTGCTGAGCCGATGGGGATGGCGCAAGGTGGTCGCTCGCAAGCGTGCGCGTGGTGAGTATCAGACGGCGGTGCTCATCGTCGGAAGTAAGAGTTCGGCGTTGTCGATGGCGAGGTCGTTCGAGCGTTCTCCCGGAGCGGGTTACAGCGTGGTCGGCATCTGCCTGCCCAACTACGAGCCCAGCAGCGCCGCGTCCTTCACGATCGACGGCATCGACATTCCGGTGCTGGGGGACGAACACAGCGTCGTCGAGGCTATCGAGGTCTCCGGCGCAGACACCGTCGCGGTGACGGCAACCGAGCACATCGGCCATCACGGCCTGCGAAAGATGGTGTGGGACCTCGAGAAGAAGAAAGTCGATCTTGTCGTCTCTCCCGGCGTCATGGACGTCGCCGGCCCGCGACTGGTGATGCGGCCGGTCTCGGACTTCCCGCTCATCCACGTCGAGAAGCCGCAGTACAACGGGGCCAAAAAATTCGGGAAGACGGCCTTCGATCTCGTCTTCGCCGCGTCGGTGTTGCTGTTGATCTCGCCGATTCTGCTCACCCTCGCCGTGATCATCAAGCTCACCAGCAAGGGCTCGATTTTCTACAAGTCCGAGCGAATGGGTATGGACGGCAGGCCGTTCCAGATGATCAAGTTCCGCAGCATGGTGCAGGGCGCAGACAAGCGGGTGCAGGATCTCGCTGCCCTCAACGAGGGTGCGGGCGTGCTGTTCAAGATGCGCGACGACCCCCGCGTCACATCCGTCGGCAAGGTGATGCGCAAATACAGCCTCGACGAGCTTCCGCAGTTCGTCAACGTCCTCACCCGCGAGATGAGTGTGGTGGGTCCGCGCCCGCCGCTGCGCAGAGAAGTCGAAACCTACGACGGCGAAGTGCGGCGACGATTGCTGGTCAAGCCGGGCATCACCGGGCTATGGCAGGTGAGTGGCCGATCTGATCTGTCGTGGGAAGAGAGCGTGCGTCTGGATCTCTCGTACGTCGAGAATTGGTCCATGACAGGCGATTTGCTCATCATCGCGAAGACCGCTGTTGCGGTCGCCAAGAGTGAAGGCGCGTACTGAGGCCCGTTCGACGCCGATCCGCCGTTGTTGTTCTCCTATGCGTAACCGCCCGTTCAGAGCGGGCGCTCGAGTACCGCGGCGGCCCGAAATGTGTTTACTATTCGCAGGTGCGGGCGTGACCTGATCGGTGGCCCTCACAATCTCGAGACTGTGTCTCGACCGAACATCGCTCATCAGCGCAATCGACGGGGAACGAGCAGAATGCGAATCACAGTCTTCGGTACCGGCTACCTCGGTGCCACGCACGCCGCCTGCATGGCCGAACTCGGCCACGAGGTTCTGGGCGTCGACGTGGACCCGGCCAAGCTCGCGAAGCTCGAGGCAGGAGAGGTTCCGTTCTGGGAGCCCGGTCTCGAAGAGGTGCTGCAGCGCAACATCGCGGCCGGTCGCTTGCGCTTCACCGCGTCGTACCAGGAAGCCGCGGACTTCGCGGAGGTTCATTTTCTCGGTGTCGGCACCCCCCAGAAGAAGGGGGAGTTCGCAGCCGACATGAAGTTCGTCGACTCGGTGATCGAGACGCTCGCGCCATTGCTCACCAAGCCCGCCGTGATCTTCGGTAAGTCGACCGTCCCTGTGGGTACCGCCGAGCGACTCGGCCGCTTGGCCCGTCAACTGGCACCGGCCGGCGACGGCGTCGAGGTCGCGTGGAACCCCGAGTTCCTTCGCGAAGGCTATGCCGTCAAAGACACTCTGCATCCCGACCGGCTAGTTCTAGGGGTCGATCGTGACCGTCCGGGTCGAGCAGAAGAACTTGCCCGCGAGGTCTACGCCCAGCTGCTCGACGAGCAGATCCCTTTTCTGGTGACCGACTTGGCCACGGCCGAGCTGGTCAAAGCCTCTGCCAATGCCTTCCTTGCCACCAAGATTTCGTTCATCAACGCCATCGCAGAGGTGTGTGAGGCCGCCGGAGCGGACGTGACCGTCCTCGCCGACGCCATCGGCCACGACGAGCGCATCGGTCGCAAGTTCCTCAACGCTGGCATCGGCTTCGGTGGTGGTTGCCTGCCCAAGGACATCCGGGCGTTCATGGCCCGGGCCGGCGAGCTCGGTGCCGATCAGGCTCTGACGTTCCTCCGCGAGGTCGACAACATCAACATGCGACGCCGCACCCGCATGGTCGAGTTGGCGCGGGAGGCGTGCGGCTCTCTACTCGGTGCCCGGGTGGCGGTGCTGGGTGCGGCCTTCAAGCCCGACTCCGACGACGTTCGTGATTCACCGGCTCTGAACGTGGCCGGTCAGATCCAGCTACAGGGTGCAACAGTCAATGTGTACGACCCGAAGGCCATGGAGAACTCCCGGGCGCTGTTCCCCACGCTGACCTACAACAACACCGCTCTCGAAGCCTGTGAGGGTGCCGATGTGGTGCTGGTGCTGACGGAGTGGAAAGAGTTCAAGGCGCTGGTTCCCAGCGACCTGGACGGCGTGGTGCGCAGCAAAAAGCTGATCGACGGCCGCAACTGCTTGGACCCGGAGCAGTGGCGGGCTGCGGGTTGGAACTACCGAGGCCTGGGTCGTCCCTGAGCACTGACAAACAAGTGCAGCGCACAATTCATTCGATCGAATGAATTGTGCGCTACTTTATCGGCATGTATCTGTAATCCGAATTAACTGACACTTAATAAAAGTCGATTCGCCTGTTGTTGCGCCCGAGAACAAGTATCGAGGTTCGTTCGGTGACGCGAGCGCGCCTATTGGAGGTTGGATCGCACGATAAACAGCACGGAGCGCTGTGAATTCTCACCAGAGTAAGTCGATGATGCTCATGTGTAACGTTTTTCGACCACGCGGCGGTTACACCAGGTAAGCCCCTGTCGCCCCGTTTCGCCTAGTCAGCGTAGGTGTGGTAAACCAAACGGGAGCTGTTATTCATCTGTGATCTGCGCCGCTCCCATGGTGCTTCGGATAGCAGCGTGGGAACATTTCAATTCGAGACCAGTCGCATTCCAGATTGGTTTCGATTTATAGACCAGCGACCACCATGGTGATCGCGGAAGCGCAGAAGGAGGGGAGCAGGTGGCATCTGTCGGGGCTGCACCACGCTCACTCTGGGGATCCTCACGGTCCGGGGAGTTGAAAACTCGCAAGCTCACGTCCAGGCATGTGTGGGAACGCCAGTACATCGCCCGCCTTCGGGTGACCGACGTGCTGGCCGTGGTCCTGTCCGTCGCCCTCGCCCAGATCGTACGCTTCGGAGGGGTCGAAACAACCGGCCTGGCGAACTCGGCTATCTACACCGGTGTCTCCGTTGCAGTGGCGAGCGTCTGGATCGCATTTCTCGCAATCTTTCGAACCCGGTCGACGCGGGTCATCGGTAACGGTGCCGAGGAGTATCGCCGCATCGTGTCAGCCACCTTCCGGCTCTTCGGTGTCATCGCCATCGTCTCGCTGCTATTTCGTATCGACTTTGCGCGTCTGTATCTCGCCATCGCCCTACCTGTCGGGTTGGTGGCGTTACTTGTCAGCCGCTGGCTGTGGCGACAAGTAGTTACTCGACTCCGTACCCAGGACAAGTACAAGACATCGGTTCTGATCGTCGGAAGCCGCGCAGCCGCGGTGTCGATGGCAGAGTCCTTCGAGCGTTCACCGTCCTCGGGCTACGCGGTGGTGGGAATGTGCATACCCGGCTACGAGGTGCCTAGTGATGGAATCGTTCACGTCGAGGGTGCCGACATCCCGGTACTCGGTAGTGAGCGAGACGTCCTCTCTGCAATCGACGAGTGCGGTGCCGACACCGTCGCAGTGACGGCCACCGAACACCTCGGCCACAAGGGCATTCGCAAGATGATCTGGGACTTGGAGAAAAAGGACGTCGACCTTGTGGTTGCGCCTGGCGTCGTCGACGTGGCCGGCCCTCGATTGGTGATGCGGCCAGTCGCAGGGTTCCCGCTGATCCACGTCGAGAAGCCCCAGTACAACGGCGCGACGCGGTTCAGCAAGGTCGCCTTCGATCTGACGTTCGCAGCGCTGGTTCTGATACTGATCTCGCCGGTACTGCTCGCCGTAGCGATCGCGGTGAAGTCGACGAGTCGCGGACCGGTGTTCTACAAGTCGGAGCGGATGGGCATCGACGGAAAGCCGTTCTCGATGATCAAGTTCCGCAGCATGACCATCGGTGCGGACCAGCAGGTGGCACATCTACTCGACCGGAACGAGGGTGCCGGCGGGGTTCTGTTCAAGATGCGGAACGATCCGCGGGTAACTCCCGTCGGCAAGATCTTGCGTCGCTTCAGCCTCGATGAGCTTCCTCAGTTCATCAACGTCCTCAGGCGCGATATGAGCGTCGTAGGCCCTAGACCGCCGCTGCGGCGCGAGGTAGAGACCTACAACGGTGAAGTCCGTCGTCGTCTGCTGGTCAAGCCGGGGGTTACTGGCTTGTGGCAAGTCAGCGGCCGATCCGATTTGTCATGGGAAGAGACCGTGCGACTTGATCTTTCGTACGTCGAGAACTGGTCGATGGTGGGCGACCTACTGATTATCGCGAAAACTATGAAGGCTGTGGCTGGTAGCGATGGGGCTTACTAGAGCTATGGCGCAATGCAACTGGACCGAATGCTGGGCTCGAGGGGAATGAATACATGAAACGCGCGCTAATTACGGGTATCACTGGCCAAGACGGCTCATACCTGGCGGAACTGTTGCTGAGCAAAGGGTACGAGGTGCATGGCCTCATTCGACGGTCGTCCACCTTCAACACCTCACGCATCGATCACCTATACCAGGATCCCCACGACAAGGACGCCAAGCTGTTCTTGCACTACGGCGATCTCAGTGACGGTGCCCGCCTGGTTACCTTGCTCACGGAGATCCAACCAGACGAGGTCTACAACCTCGGTGCGCAGTCACACGTCCGCGTGAGCTTCGATGAGCCCGAGCACACGGGCAACACCACCGGCGTCGGATCGATCCGACTGCTCGAGGCCGTCCGCCTTGCTGGCTTGCAATGCCGCTTCTATCAGGCGTCGAGCTCCGAAATGTTCGGTGCAACTCCGCCTCCCCAGAACGAGGACACTCCGTTCTACCCTCGCTCGCCGTACGGCGCAGCCAAGGTATACGCCTACTGGGTTACCAAAAACTACCGCGAGGCCTACGGGATCTTCGCAGTGAACGGCATTCTCTTCAACCACGAATCTCCCCGTCGTGGCGAGACATTTGTTACGCGCAAGATCACCCGGGCCGTTGCCCGCATCAAGGCCGGCATCGAAGAAAACGTGTATATGGGCAACCTGGACGCTATCCGCGACTGGGGTTACGCGCCGGAGTACGTCGAGGGCATGTGGCGGATGCTGCAGGTGGATGAGCCGGACGACTTCGTGTTGGCTACCGGCGGCAACTTCTCGGTCAAAGACTTCCTCGTCGTAGCCTTCGAGCGAGCAGGGTTGGACTGGGAGAAGCACGTCAGATTCGACGAGCGCTATCTGCGTCCCACCGAGGTGGACGCTCTCATTGGTGACGCCAGCAAGGCCGAAGCAAAGCTCGGTTGGAAGGCAACTGTCCACACGCCAGAACTCGCCAAGATCATGGTCGACGCGGATATCGCGGCGCTAGAGCACGAGGGCCGCCCGTGGATCGACCGCCCCGCATTGCCGGACTGGACATGAGCGCCGCCGAGACGGATGCGTCGAGGGCATCCGACTACACGCCCGGTCCGCTCGACCGGGATGCGTCGTTCTACGTTGCCGGACACCGTGGGCTCGTGGGCTCGGCGATCTGGCGTCAGCTCGAGGGCCGCGGATTCACGAACCTGATCGGACGCTCATCTACGGAGCTCGATCTCAAGGATCGCGACGCGGTCTTCGAGTTCTTCGAGGAGACCAAGCCGAAGACAGTTGTGTTGGCGGCCGCCAAGGTAGGCGGCATTCTTGCCAACAGCACTTATCCGGTCGATTTCCTTTCTGACAACCTGCGTATCCAGGTGAACGTGCTGGACGCAGCATTAGCGCAAAACGTGCAGCGTGTGTTGTTCCTGGGGTCTTCGTGCATCTACCCGAAGCTGGCTCCGCAGCCGATCAAAGAGGAGTACCTCCTCACCGGGCACCTCGAACCGACCAACGACGCGTACGCGATCGCGAAGATCGCCGGCATCCTGCAGATCCAGTCGGTGCGTAAGCAGTACGGCCTGCCATGGATCTCGGCCATGCCGACCAACTTGTACGGCCCGGGTGACAATTTCTCTCCGAAGGGCTCTCACGTGTTGCCGGCCCTCATTCGTCGCTACGACGAGGCGCGTCGAGATGGTGTGCTCAAGGTGACGAACTGGGGTAGCGGATCTCCGCGTCGAGAATTCTTGCATGTCGACGACATGGCAGCCGCGTGCATCCATTTGCTCGAGCACTACGACGGACCTGATCAGGTGAACGTGGGCACCGGTGAAGACGCGACAATCAAGGAGATCGCCAGCATTGTTGCGTCGGCCGTCGGGTTCGAGGGCGAGACCGATTGGGATACATCGAAGCCCGACGGAACGCCGCAAAAGCTTCTAGACGTGAACAAGCTGCAGGAAGCGGGATGGAAGCCTCAAATAGACCTGAAGTCAGGCGTCGCATCCACGGTTGAGTGGTACCGCGCCCATATCCAATCCGTGCGTACCTAGCTCAGCGAATCCATGGCGATATACCCTGTGCGGGCGTACACGTACTTGACGGCACTGCCGGCAGGCGAGCTGAGCCGGCAACAGCCTAGACAGGGGGCCATCAGAGCGGCGGAGTGTGTCGATCCGGTAAGTGCACGGTGTAGCGCGACGCGTAAGTCAGCCGTCTCAGAGAAACTTCAACAGGCAAGCCCCGGACCGAGACAAATAAAAACGGCCGCAATGTACGGTTCTCCTATCTCCGGTAGCATTTCTAAGGGTATCTATGCAAAATTCTGAAAGATCACCTTCAATATTGATCGTGGGTCTGAATTACTCTCCTGAGCCTACCGGGATATCGGTTTACACCACCGGGCTTGCTGCTGGATTGGTCCGCCGAGGTTACCCGGTGACTGTCAAAACCGGATATCCCCACTACCCGGCTTGGAAGGTAAGCTCAGGCTATGGAGGATTCAGGCGAAACGAGACCTTAGACGGTGTAAATGTATCTCGGCTGCGTCATTTTGTGCCGCGGCGCGCAAGCGCCCTCGGGCGAATGCTTATGGAACTAACGTTCGCGCTCAACGTCATCACAACTCGTTTTAATCCCGAAGATGTGGTGCTCTGTGTAAGCCCGTCGCTAATTTCTTCGATCTTAGTTCGGGCGCGAATCAGTCTGTTCCGGAGGAAAAACGCCTCTATTCTGTGGGTCCAGGATTTGTACAGCCTAGGAGTAACCGAAACTAACGCAATGCCGGGTACCCTTGCAAAGCTTGTTACATTGTTGGAACGGCGAGCCTTCACTAGTTTCTCTACAGTAGTGGTCATCCACGAGAGATTTCGCGAGTATGCAGTGAAACAACTCGATATCGCACCCGAGAAGATCGCGAGTATAAGGAACTGGACCCACGTCCGGGCCTTCGATGAGTCTGCCAAGTCTAAATCGGTGACCGATCAGGACAAGATGTTCGTCGTTCTGCACGCCGGTAATCTAGGTGCCAAACAGGCTATGGAGAGCGTAGTAGAAGCCGCAAGACTATCGCAAGACGAGGGGCTGAAGATAAAGTTTGTACTTCTTGGAGACGGCAACAGGAGAAAAAGCCTGGAGGCATTAGCGGCAGGGTTGACCGATATCGAATTTATTGACCCACTGCCCGATTCTGAGTTCATTACTGCGTTGAGCAATGCCGACCTCCTTCTTGTCAATGAAGGAAAGGGCGTGTTTGAAATGGCAGTACCGAGTAAGCTAACAACGTACTTCGCAACTGGGATTCCGATAATTGCCGCCACAGAAGCAGGCAGTATTACCGCATTTGAGATTGAGCAGTCCGGTGCAGGCCTCCGTGTAAACCCAGCGAGTGCCGAGGACCTGATCGACGGGATCCAGAAGATCCGACAGAACAAACAGTTTGCGGCATCGATGGCAAACGCAGGACGAACATATTCACGCGAGAAGCTCTCAGAGACCGCGGCCTTAGACGCATTCGACGCAATCATCGGCACGTTACATACGACCGCTACACCGGGACGACGTTGAATGGACATCACTCAACAAGACTTCGACCGTAATCGATCGGAGCCAGTATCAAAAATATTGAGAGTCGTTACGCTTGCTAGTCGAACGGGACGCTATGGAGGGCCCTTCGATACCGCAATGCGCCAAGCTGCAATTCTGACTCGAGGGGGAGCTAGCGTTACGCTCTTAGCGGGCTGTTTGCGAAATGATAGACCGCGACTCACTGATCTAGAGTTTGCCGACGTAATCGCCAGAAAAGTATACCCAATATTTCCCCGGATGGGTTTTTCGGCATTACTGTCCGGTGGCATGATCTTCTCAATAATCAGAGAGGTTCGAAAGGCAGATGCGGTTCACATAAGCTACGCACGCGAGGCAGTCCCATTGCTCGCGACATTTGTTGCGCTTTGCTTGGGTAAACTTACAATCTTGCAACCGCACGGAATGATGACGTCACGCGCGAGCGCAGTAAACCGCGTAGTTGATTTAATCGCCCTCCCAATGCTGAGGCGGGCGAACACAGTAGTCAGCCTCACATCGCAAGAGTCGAAGGAATTAATATACCTTGCAGGGATAGAGAAATCCAATATCGTCCAACTTGGTAATCCCCTACCCGCCAATCTGTTAGACAGTGAATGTGTAAGCAATACGATTCCAAATCAGGCACTCTTCCTCAGCCGACTCCATCCACGGAAGAGGCTCGCAGACTATGTCGAAGCTGCGCGGATCGCTGAGCGCGAGGGATGGCCTGACAAATACCACGTGGTGGGACCTGACGAGGGCGACTTACGGCAGTTGCGCGACGAGGTTCCAGCTAATTTACATTATGAGGGGACCCTGCCAGGGGCATTGGTTGCCGAACGGGTTCGAGGTTGCAGTGTGTTCGTGATGGTCTCTTCTAAGGAGCCATGGGGAAACGTACTTGCAATCGCACTTGCACTCGGAAAACCAGTGGTAGTAACTAGTTCGGCTGCAGTTGCTGAAAATATTCAGTCATGTAATGCTGGCATCGTCGTGGCTGATCACTCGCCCAGTGAGATCGCCCGTGCAATACATGAAATAAATTCGAACCCAATCGTTTATTCGCAAAAGGCCAGCGGCGCTGTAAAGTACGCTGACACATTCCTATCTTACTCTGCACAGAGCCGTGCTCTCTCACGTATTCTGGATATGTCTCGTGGTGAATCGGATGAGGCTTAGTATGCCAATTAAGAAGACGTCCGGAGACTTTAGCACACTGCGGATGAGTCTAGCGGCAAGAGTAGCGACGTTTCCAGTCACGGCACTTGCGGGAATTGCAACGACATACATATTGATCCGAAGTTATGGTCCGGAGTCGTTTGGCACGATCTCCCTACTGGCTACTTTATTTCTATTGATACCATTTGCGGATTTTGGAATGGGCGCGCCCTTAATGAATGGGGTTGCGAACAGTAATCAAACCAGTGCGGAAAAGGCGCACTTGGTGGCTAGGGTCTTTTGGATCCTTGCTGCCACCAGTATATCGCTATCCGGAGCTGCAATTTTTTCGACGGTCATATTAGACTGGTCGGAGATTCTCGGAAATAAGTCGTTCGAGCCGCATCAATTCGAGAATGCTCTTCTGGTAACCGTTCTAATCTTTCTCGCATCCATTCCTTTTGGCACAGGACACAGAATTCTAATAGGTCTTGGCCTAAATCATGTTTCGGTCATCGTGGCTGGATCGAGCGGTCTGTGCGCATTACTTGTCACTGCGGCCATTACGGAGTCTGCCGCGCCGCCTCCGTACGCTGCTGCTGCGCCCTCGCTGGGCATACTGATATCGGCCCTACTGTCGTTTATATTCGCTCTGCGAAAATTAGGCATCAAGTTCCGCTCATTGTTGAGTCCCGGTGACCTAGCCGCGCTATCGTTGTTCAAGTCGAGTGGCCCAATGTTTGTTGTTATGTTGGCGGTCCCACTCGCATTTCAGTCTCACCGCATTCTTATCTCGCGCTATTCAACGGTTGCAGAGCTGGCAAGTTACAGTATCGCTATGCAGATGTATATACCCGTCTGGTCTCTCGTGTCCACGACGGCGGTTGCGATGTGGCCCATATTTGCTAAAAACAGGCATGACAACGTCGGCAGCGGCTCGACTTATTACCGGGCACTTCTAGCCTTCAGTCTCAGTGGGATACTCATTGCCGGCGTATTTTTGCTCTTCGGACCAGTATTTGCGCACATCGTGTCGGGTGGCCAAATCGAGCTGCCTCTGCCATTGCTGCTCAGCATGGGCGGCCTGGTCTTTGTTCAGTGCGTTCAGCAAGTCCCGGGAATGTTCTTAACGTCAGATCGGGGCCTAGCGTTCCAAGCAATTAGCGTATCATTGATGTGTATCGCGGCTCTCGTTTTAGGATCTTTATCTGCCGGGCCATACGGGGCATGCGGGCCACTGATTGCCACGGCGTTAGCGGTCCTCGTTTTCCAGGTCGTGCCCGGGCTTCTAATGGCGCGTAAATCTTTACATGAGTTAGGTTGATTGTGCACGGTTAAATTAGACGAAGAATCCATGATGTTCCTCTAAAGGCCGCTGAATATTATTATGGGAGGCAAAAATTAGCACTGATATAGACATCACTCTAAGCGTCGTTACGGTCTGCTTCCTCGATCCGGTCGGTCTTGAGCAAACTCTAAAATCAATTTTGCGGCAAGAGGGCTATTCCATGACCGTGCAAGTGGTGGTTGTCGACGGGTCATCGGACAGCGCAACACAAGCTGTCGTAAACTCCTTTATGAGTAGCTGGCCAGATGAACTCTGCGTTCTGCTAAGCGAAGCGGACAGTGGTGTGTACGACGGTATGAACAAGGGTACCTCTCTGGCTCAGGGCCGCTATGTGCAATACCTCAATAGCGGAGATTCGCTGCATAAAAATAGTGCGTTTTCGGAAATAGAAACTCTTCTTGCAACGAACCCCCAATGGGCGGTCTCCGGTGCTGTTCACGGCTTTGGCACAGGCCGACCCCAGGCGACGATCGGGAATGTTCCCCACAAGAGAGTTCGTCACGCATTCGGCATGCAGTCTCACTGTCATCAAGCTTGCTGGTTCAGGACGGCCACCGTTCGGGCGCTCGGAGGGTACGATGAAACCGTTGGGTTTGTCGCTGACTTCGACATCATTCTTCGCTTTGGGTTGATCGCAGCCCCAGTCACTACCGCTTCCCAACTCATTTTTTATCAGGGTGGTGGTATGTCCGCGCACCGTGGTAATGAGATCCCCTTCATGATTGCGTCGGTGAGGCATGCGAGGCTGTATGGCGGTGCAGCATGGCTGGTGCGCCTCGATTCGGTATTCACCCAATCACAAACATGCAACCGGCGAGCAAGGTCCATTATGAGGCGTGGGTATCGCAAGATCCTCGGGGGCCGGCATGGTCGCTAGAACTGGGCGTATTTTGGTTTTTGATCCGAACTCGCTTAATCCGTACGGCGCAGAACTTTCTCGGGTTCTGTCGGCAGAATATAAAGTAAAGCTGTATTGCGCTGGGTCGGGCGCGGAGTTGTTTTCACCTGCTACTCGTATGCGATTTGAAATGAACGCAAACGCCTGGTCGAAATGTTTCAGCATGCTTTCTCGTATTATTTGGCCCGTCATCTTCGTTATTGACAGTCTTATCGACCGGAAAAGTCAATGCATCCTGATCTGGGTTCGAGATCCATGGCAGGCCATGGTATTTGTAGCATTGGCTAAGTTACGTCGAGTTCATTGGATCGACCATAATCCTGAAGGATCCAGAGATACGCCGGGCAAGTCTGGTTGGGAGCGTCGACTATATGATTCCGTTCAGTCTGCACCAATTCACAGTGCTGCCCTAGCGCGGGAGGATCGCGCGGTTGTCACACATCCCTCATACGTGGGCATGGTTTCGGCGCATCCGCGTATTCTGCAAGCTGGGCGACGATCGCGAGCTTCTACGACCCCACGTTTGCTGTATGTCGGCAATTTGCGTCCTGACAAGGGTGGTTTGGAGTTAGTTCAAATCTGCAGGGTGATGTCAGAACCGTTTGATCTATTTGTTATCGGTGCCAGTTCCATTCCGGCGGAGCTTGAGAAAGCGGTGGTTGGGGGTGGGGTCGGGACTCTTACTTGGGTCCCGGGGCCGATCTCGGACGGCCAGTTAATCGAACGGCTTTCTTCCGCAGACTTGTTATTAGCACCGTATATACGTCCGACACAGAGCGGAAGTCTGATCCTGTCGCTGACCGTCGGAATTCGCGCTTTGGCTTTCAGCGGAGGCGCCATAGGGGAACTGCTTGAAGACTCAAATTTGGTCAGCAAGGGTGATATTGAAGAGTTTGCTCGTCAAGTGTTTTGCGTCTGGCGGTCGAGCGCTGACGGGTGGCGAGTCTCGCCCTTTGATCTCGATCAAGCGTGTCTAAGTGGTTGGTCGGCGGTCCTCGATCGGGTTTCGAGTAGAAAGTAGTTCGGAGGCGAACACAGGGGCGCGAATACATTTTGAGGTCTTAGCTCGTATTCACTGCTACCAGACGTCAACGCGAAGAATTATGGTGAGTCTGAGCTTGTGTTGCGGGCATCCTTTCGGGTCGCGAAGACTATTTCCCGATCTTTGATGGACTCGTGTACGACCGTGCCCGCGCCAATAGTCGCGTTGTTCCCAACACTTACCCCACGGAGCACGATTGCACGAGCGGCGACCCAGGCCCCATCTCCAATTACTACCGGTGCGTTGTCGAACTCAAACGATCTTGAGCGTCGATCGTGGCTGCCGGTACATATGAATGCACCCTGAGATATGCAAACGTCGTGGCCGATTGTGATTGGTTCGAGGTTTAAAAGCCAGGCCTGTTGTCCGACCCAAGTATTGTTTCCGATACTGAGTTTCCACGGCCAATGGATAATTACCTGATGTCTTATTATTACGCCAGTTCCGATTGATGCGCCGAAAAGTCTCAAAATGAGTATGCGAAGGCGGTTTGGGCACCACCATTGAGTAAATACTGTGGAAGAAATCGCGAGCCAGGCTACTTGTACGACGACGTTTCTGCCCTTTGTGTATCCAGTGCCAGTAAAACTTCCAAGCCTGCGCTGAGACCTGCTTGGGTTGTATAGCTCGTCTTTGGTCTGACGGCGTGCTGAGGTCATGTGTACATGGTCCTTTCGCCTACAGGAGCAACTTGACATTGTCTGTTATATGAACCAGGCTGCGGAACGGGAAGAATTGGACCACTTGTAGGTTAGATTTCGGTTTCGCGTTCCAATGGGTTTAGCTGGTATGCCACCCACTATGGTAAATGGGTCCACGTTCTTTGTTACAATCGCCCCGGCCGCGACCACGGCTCCTTCACCGATTGTAACGCCCGGAAGTATTGTGGCTCTGAAACTGATCCACGCGCGATCCTCGATGGTGATACTTCCGCCGCGTGTTGAGAACGATTCACTCTGTGGATCGTGTTGGAGTGTCCATAGCGCAACTTCGCTAGATAAGTTCACATTGGATCCGATGTAGATTCCGGATCGCCCATCGAGTATTGAGTCCGACCCGATGATCGAACCCATTCCGATATGGATCTGCTGCGGGATTCTGAGTTCCGTCCACTTGTAAATGTGCGCTGAACGGTGAATGTCGAGGCCCAGGAGTTTCCTTGCGAGACTGAGCCGAACGGCTTTACTGGGAAGTCGTCCAATTGCTTGTGAAGCAAGCATTTCAAACCCTACTCGAGCTTGCAAGACGGTGGTCTTCCTAAGCGCAAATTCGCGAAGCCTGATCCGGTTCATTGGTAATCCTGTCAATTCCTTGGCGTGTGACGCAATGGCCGTGGTAGGTGGTGTCTACCAGTCAGAGGTGTTGCCTTGAGAATGCTATTGCCTTGGTCTTCGCCGCCAGTCGGAGCCCCTCTTACGGTGGACGTCAGCAGTGTGAGCGCTATGAAAGACCAGGTCATCCAGTCAATCCGGTCAAGAGACCACGGGCGCTCTGTAATACCGCATATTATAATCGGTATAGATGCTACCGCCAGAAGCGCCCTATTCTGTGACTGATAGATTGTGAAGAATATCGTAGCTAGTAAAAGTAGTGCGCCTACTATCCCGGCAAAAAATAGCGCCTCGACAAACTGGTTGTGTGTTGAGTAGCCCGCTTGTAACGGGATTTCGCCGAGTCGAACTAGATTTCTCCAACTGTCCGTTCCAAATCCGGTCAGGCCGTCACTGCGGAATCGTTCGATTGCAAGGTTCCAGTAGTAAGGGCGACCTGTGAGACTTTGTGGTGCAAGCCCAGCGAAAGGAACCAATATGGCGATTGATAGAGTGGCGAGAGCGGTTGTGCAAATTGTTTTCTGGAATCTCTGGGGCCCGTTGAGCCCCGTGTTCGTTGCGATGAGGGCTGCGAAAGTTAGAACCGCAGCAATCTGGCCTGTACGGTCACCGCTCGCCAATGCCGCAAAAACTACGACGGCTGTTATCGTGCGGTTCCATTTCTTGAGTCCGAGGTAGACGAACGGGACTCCCAGTGCCATCAGTAATCCGAAAGAATTGTGGTTATCGGCAATACCCGAGAACAAGACTCCGGTGGCCCCGCATTTTCTTGTGTCACATGGTATGTACGCTGACTCCGGTGCAAGGTACGCGCCAAGCAAACTAGCACCTGCTAGGATCGCGATCACATAACCTGCCCCGGTTGCAGCAGAATGCCCTCCTTTTAGAACTGCAGAGGCAAGAGCGACCGCGATTAGTGCGATTTGGGCACCCGGTAATGGGACTGATGCCGCGAGAGCGGACAGAAGGATGAGAGCTAGGAAGGTGACGCCGCTCATTCTGAGTGTGCGTACATCTTTTGCTACCAATGCGATCGCCGCAATAAGTATTACTGCGAGAAGCGGAGATGCTACTTGATTCACTTGAATCGAGAAACCTTGATAGGTCACCACGCGATTAAAGTTGACGTCGGCTCCTACGACTCGGCCGTCCGTGAAGAGTGCGACTGTCGTTGTTAGGTTTGGCAAGAGCACAACAAATGCCACTACAATCGCTGTTAAATCGAAGTCTTTTGTATTAACCGATTCTCTAACGGAGAATGCAATCAGTATAATCGTCACGACGCCGATCAGGCCGTACAATGTGTCCATCTCTTGCTCCAGTCATCTGCGCTGCGGTAGACGTTACTGCATGCGGGCAGTCTGTGGGGCCATGGATGTGCGCGGTTGTATATGTTGCGTTGCGGCCTGGGTCGGATTCGGCATGCGAATGCTGGTCCGGTGGTTGCGGTGCATAGCCCCCGTGCGTTGAGACTTCAGCCAGGTGGAGGTCGTGGCAGTTTGGATTGGACTGTGTTCGTGTTGGCGTTGTCCTTGTGCCGTGAGAGGCGTTGGGCTCGATCTTAAGGTTTGTCCAGATTGAGCTCGTTCGTGCTTTCTTCGTGTCCGTCTGAATTGGTTGATTGCTCGGAGGGGTCCGGTGGTCGGCTAGGCAAGTCGGTGGGTTGCTGATGTGCGGGCCACAGGCTTCAGTTGATCGCTTGCACAGCGGCCTCAGCCACAGATCGGTGTCCTAGGTCGTTTGGGTGTAGGCCATCGTGGTCCATCATCTCCGGATGATCGGCCAAGGGCTCACCGATCTGGAGATATCGAGCATCTGCGCTCGTTGTTGCAGCGTGTAGGTCGTTGCCCAGTATCGCGAAATCGGGTGGGGCTTCTGTCGAATCCCAGATGGGGCTCGTGACGATTAGCTCTGCATTCGGTGCCCTGGACTTGATGGATTTGAACAGCGAGGCGGCTACCGCGCCAACTACTGCGGATGTGCCGGCCTCGTAATCGTTGCGTCCACCCGACACTACGACAAGGTCAGGATCTGCCGCAGCGATAACGTCTAACTTGATGCTGTAGTCGGTCTTCTGACCCAGGTACGTCGTAGTGTAGCCCGACCCACCCTCGGCAAGATTCAGTTCCGACCAACCCATCGCTGCTGAAAACAGAGTCGTCCAACGTTTCCCGTTCGAGGAAGCGCCGAGGCCCTTGCTATAGGAGTCGCCCAGGAACGCCACGACGGGTACCGAGTCCGGAATCGGTCGGAAGGATGTTGAAGGTCTCAAGGGTAGTGCGTGGGAGGGGGCGGTGCTTGATCCGACTTGCCAACCAACGAAACCACTGAGGGTTAGGACCAATAGTGAGACGAGAGCGAAAACGGCAGTGGTGGAGCGCCTCTTCGTGATGCCGCTCACCGTCGGGACCTGGCCTTCGACTCGACCATGGCCTGGCGCATCCGGTACACCATCTTCGCCCACGACGGGAATTCGAACTCGGGGTCTGATGCAGGCTGGGGTTCGTTAGTACCAGAACTGATTGCGTCGGTCACTGCAGCGACGTCGGTGGGCTCGGCGTAGCGGACGCTACTGCCAAGCAATTCCCGGAAGATCGGGCGGTCGCTTACTAGCACCGGTGCGCCGAGCCGCAGCGCTTCGAGTGGGGGGAGACCGTAACCCTCGTCGAGTGAGAGGTAGACGAACAGCTCTGTGTTGCGATACAGCCACGCTAGATGCTCGGTTTCGACGAACCCGGTGTAGCGAATCGCGCCGGCGTCGATCGCGTCGAGAACAGGCTGCTCGAGCTTGTCGGCCTTACCGTTGCGCGGTCCGACGACCACGAATGGTCGGTTCGGCGAGATGGATCCCGAACGCACAGCAGCGGAGAGTGTCGTCGCGAGATTCTTACGAGTATTGAGTCGGCCGACGGAGAGAACGAACGAGCCGGGATCGACATTCAGGCCGGGCGGTGGTTGCGGATCGGCGTCCAGCAATGCTTGCGAGATGCCGAAGCCGGTCACCGCTGTGGGCGACAGCCGAGGATTATGCCGAACGATGCGCGCGGCCTCGGTGTTGCTACTGACGAACATCACGGTCGCGAAACGGGCGGCAATCATGATCGGCGAGAGGTAGATGCGTTCGATGCGGGTGAACCACTCCGGGTTGGATTGGAACAGCGCATCGTGCACGAAGACGGCCGATTTACCCAGCAGCGGAGAATAATTGGATCCCCACGCCATGTCGAACGGGCCGAGGCGAACTCGAAGCGACAGCTCCACCATGTTCTTCAGCGGCTGCGTCGGCAGGTATGTGCGGATCCATCGCACACCTTGCCGTTCCAAGTCTGCCGCCTCCGCCGGTGTGGGACTGCGCCGCAGCGCGACGGTCAGCACATCGCTCGGAAACTCGCGTCGCCACGCCGCAATTTGCTCGTGTGTGATGACGATGCCGGCGGGCGGACCGTCGAACCAGTAGTACCCGTCGAACAGGACCCTCATGTTGTCTCCGTTCTGTCGCGTCGGGGCAGTACGACGAGCATCGCCACCGACACCGCGATGCGTAGCCCGCTCAGGATTATCAATGTCCACACCAAACCTGCTGCACCGCCGGTGAATACACCGATCGTTTGGCTACCTACGTCGACGAGCACCGAGGCCAGTCGGGCTCGATGAGTGAATACAGGGCCGACGAAGAATCGGGTGGCCATCAGTGCCACCTCGAAGGTCTGCGCAGACAGGATCGCCATTCCCACCGGAACCACGTACGGCAGCGCAGCGGCGGGACCGATGTCGGAGAACACCGTCGAAAGCGCCGTGTAACCCACCACCCCACACGCGCCGAGGCCGAAGGCCACCGCGGTGTTCCAGCGCACCGAGACCGCGAGTACTGCACGGGTGCCCTGCGCACTGAGTGTGGCGAACTGTTTGAAGATCAACGGCTGGATGCTCTGGATGATCACGAACGCCGGCGCGAACACCAATGAGTAGGCGAATCGGATCCCGGCAGTGGCGGTGTCGTCCTGGATCGAATAGAGCAGCAACGTGGCGATCTGACTTCCGAATCCCAGGTAGACGGCCTCTGCGGTGATTCGCCACGCGATGGAGAAGTGGGAATCGGACTTGCTGGTGGAGGTGGCTGTGCCGCAGAAGACGACCCCGGCCGTGAGCACGATCAGCAAGGTGCAGAACCAGATCGGCAGCAGCGCACTGTTGTCGACACCGAGTGCAGTCATACCCGCGGCCAGGAGCGCGCCGGCGGCGTAGATCCCCGCCAACAGTGCCGCACGGGAGTAGCTGCCTCGGATGATGAGGACTTGACGCGGCAGATCGGAGATCACCATCGTCGCCGCCAGAGCCCCTACTGCGGCGGCATAGCCCCATTCGCCGCCGCGGCTTATCCATGCGAACGAAGCAACACCGACGACGGTCGCGAAGGCAAGGGTTCCGCGCCAACTCGACCACCGGTCGATGGAATCCTCGGGGCGGATACCTATTCGTGCTGCGTCGACGATGGGGGCGTAGATCCCCCACGCTCGTGAGGTCCCGACGGCGATGAAACCCAGTGCGGCACCGACCGACAGCGAAGCGAATTCGCCGACAGTCAACGACACACCGGCCGTAACGTTGAAGGCGAAGAAGCCGAGTGACCACAAACCTTGATCGAGGGTGCGGACCAGAATGCCGGCTCGGGTGACGGCCGAGTTCTCGACCGAGGGGCTCCCGGTCATCGTGGCCGACCTACCCGGCCGGACATCACTGTGCCGAATGCCAGGCCCTCGGCGTAGAGCTGCGCGGCGAGGTCGACGAACCGCTGCTTGGTCCACTGCGTCGTGCTGATACGTGGCATGGTCGACGCGCGGACTACGGCTTCCGCCAACATGTCCCGTGTGGTCGCCGGGTCGGCAGGGAGCACGACCCCGGATGTTCCGGAATCCTCGAGCACAGAACTGGCTCCGGTTCGCTCGAAACACACCACCGGTAATCCGCACGAGGCCGCCTCGCCCACGACGCCGCTCGCACCTTCGCGTCCCGACGGGTGCATCAGCACATCCGATTGGACCATCATATTCAATACCGCTGCGCGGTCGAGGGATCCGTGGAAGGTCACCCGATCGTGGACGCCCAGAATCTCTGCCCGTCCGCGCAGGTACGCGCCGTGGCTCGTACTGTCGAAGCCCACGATGTGGAGGTGAGCGTCCCTCAGCACAGTTGATGCCAGCGCTTCGATCGCCAATTCCTGACGCTTACGGGTGATGAGATGCCCGACGACCAGGATGACAATGCCCTCGTGCTCGGCCCGCGGCGGCAGGTCTTGCGGGAGGGCGACGACGACGTTGGGAAACCGCCTGCATCGAGTGCCCGTGCGAGTGACGGCCGATTCCATCGCACCGTTCTGTGCGAGCACCAGATTGCACCGTCGAGCGATACGCGCGGCAGGGATCGAGGCCACTCGGTCGCGTGTTGTCTGAAGAACCCGTTGTCGACGTGTCGCAGACGAGGTCGGCGCGATAGCGAAAACATTGGCAACGCCCCCAGCACCGACGGGGCCCCACACCTTGTAGACCGTCGAAGACGCAGCGGTGATCGGCGTCCCGAGAATCTCCGAAGCAAACGTCACGTGATGTGCGTAGACGATACGAAAACGCTGTTCCAGCATCGGTATTTGTTTGGCGGCGAATCGCACCCACAGTTCGTGTTCGATGCGGGTGAACCGGGGATAGTGCCACCGGAAGAACGGTGGGGACAAGGGAAGATCGACAGCGATGATCTCGAGAACATCCCGGAATTCCTCGGGAATCCTGCCTCGGCATGCCTGCTCCGAACGTCGCATCGTCAACAGGATCACGTGGGCTTCGACAGCCCTCGCGTGCTCGAGGGTCGCCAACAGAAACTGCCACCCGATGCCGGGTTCGCTCGGCATGTCCGGGTGAACCGTGAACGACGACAGCACGATTGCATGCGGTCGACCATCGACTGCGGTGAAGGTCATCGCGTCCCCGCGAGGCGGTGCCGTCTGCGCCGTCGGGACGATCCGTGGGACGCCGGCATAGGGGCATGCGTGCGTGTGTTCCGAATCGGTGTGATCGCCGTCAGTGCGAGAAAGACCCAGGGGAATGCAAACCAGATCACGCTGGTCACCGATGTGCAGATCGCCAATCCCAGAAACAGGGGGAGGGCGTGCGCCCTGTCTCGGGCGGCCAGGAACAGTGCGACGGCGAAGACGGCGAAGAAGGCCGACCCCACGAAGCCCACGTCGTACAGAAGTGACAGCCACATCGAGCTGAGATACGCGGGGCCGGTATTGGTCGGGTCGACGGGGTTGAACTGCGAGAACGTGTTCAGTCCGGTTCCGAACGACGACGCGCCCCAGCCGCGTGCGGCAATCTGATCGATCGCGTTGTTCCACAGTTGGACGCGGTAGGCACCGGTCCCGCTCTGTGTGTCGATCACGTGGACTACGCGCCACAGAAACGTGTCCTCGTCACCCACGCGGTAATACACGTCCTGTAGGTAGAAGGCGACGAGGGTGAACGCGGCCACCGCCGAGACTACGGCGGTGGGATAACGCTTGACGCAACGGAACAAGACGCAGACGGCGAGGAGCACAAGGGCAATCCAGGCCGATCTGGTGGACGTCAGTATCAGTGCGATGGTGATCGGGATTGTCATCACCAGAACGTGTTTGGTCACGGCCGGGGTGCCGGCGAAGTAGTAGACGATGCCCAGCCATCCGAAGCACAAGCAGCCCATGATGTTGTACTCGAAGGCCAGGCCGTCGATGCGGGTACTCGGATCGAGTACGAAGGCAGCGATGCTCACGACGCAGATGAACCCGAGAATAGTTGTGCCGGAACGGACGATGAACCTCAGGTCGAGGGCCGACGTGACCAGTGGAACCACCGCGACGAGCGCGACGAGCAGCTGGATGGCCATGCGCAGGCTCGCTCCGGGGTCGAGAGCGAAGACCATGCTCGACGTGAGTCCGACTGCGATGAGCCCGACCCCGCCGAGGACGAGACCCGGACCGAGTGAGTTGCCGACGCTCGCGGACGGGTTCCGCCGTACATGGGCGTGCAGGGCGAGCAGGAACAACGGTGTTGCGAAGTATTCGGGACGAATGCTCAGCCCTGCGACCGTCACCTGAACACCGTTGGAGCACAACGCGAAGAAGAAGACGCACCATGCCCATTCCATGCTTCTCAAGGATCCGACAGCGAGGACAGCACCAATCGCCGCAGCCAGCGCGATCGAGGCGATCGTGGGAACGGCCAGCGCCAGGTACACGACGACGGAGGCAGCGCAGACGAGGCCTGTCATTTCTGCAGAGGATGGGCCTGCTCTGCGGCCTACTCGCCCGGTGAGAATCATTGGGTCAGTGCCGGTTGGTGCGCACGGGTGCCGATTGCGTCGGCGGTGTCGGCACTCGACCGGGCTCGAAGTCGTAACCGTACTGATCTCGTCCGCGTCCCGTTGCCGGGACCATCGACATGACCACACCGAGCAACGAGGCACCCACGTTCTCGAGGTTGGCCGCAGCGCGCGTCAATTCCTCGCGGCGGGTGTATCCGTACCGCGTGACCAGGATGGTGCCATCGCATTGCGTGGCGAGAGTGGCGGCGTCGGTGACCGGCAACAGGGGAGGCGAATCCACCACCACATAGTCGAAGGCCCGTCCCAGATCGCGCAGAAGTGATTGGGCGGTGGAACTTCCCAGCAGTTCGCTCGGATTGGGCGGGGCCGGGCCCGAACCCAGTGCCCACAGATCTGTGTGGCCGGTGGTCTGCACCACCTCGTCGAGGCCGGCGTCGTGTGCGAGAACGGAACTGACCCCTACCGAGCCGACGATGCCGAGGTAGTCGGCAATGTGTGGCCGTCGCAGGTCGGCATCGACAAGGACGACCCGGTTGCCGGATTCCGCGAGCGAGAGGGCAAGGTTGACCGCAGTGGTCGATTTGCCCTCGCCCGCAATGCAACTGGTGACCAGCAGGATGCGGGGCGGATTGTCGACCGAAAGGAATTTGAGGTTCATCCGCAGTTGACGGAACGCCTCGGCGATGGGCGCGGTGGACGAACCGAAGTCGATGGGCGGGGTGTCACGGATCTTCTTGTCCAACGGGATGGACCCGATGAGCACGCTGTCGGTCAGCGCCTGGAGTTCGTCGAGTTCCTTGACGGTGTTGTCCATCCTGTCGCGAACCAGTGCGCCCGCGATGCCGACCAGAAGTCCGAGGACGAATCCGAGGGCAACGTTGCGGACCTTTTTGGGCGAAACCGGCGTGGTCGATGCCTCGGCGGTCTCGGCCACGGTCACCGCAGCGCTGGCCGTACCCCCGTCGACAGGCTTCTCCAGTTCGCCCACCAGCGTGGGGAACAGCTCGCCGATGGCGTTGGCGATGTCGCGGGCCTGAGCAGGAGACGAATCGACAACGGACGCGTCGAGTAGAACCGAATTGGGTTTGGCCGTGGCGGTGATGCGGTCGGTCAGTTCGTCCGGACTCATGGGCAGCCCGAGCTGGTCGACGACACGACGAGCCAACTCCCGGCCGGTGAGCAACTCGGTGTAGGAGACGACTCGCTGCTGCGACGCCAAGTTGTTCTGGTACACGTCGCTGGACGACACCGCTGTCGTCGTGACGAAGAATTGCGTGGTCGATTGATACATCGGTGTGGACACGAGCGAGAACACGACAGCAATGAGGGTGCCGACAATGGTCGTGGCCACGATGACGAGCCACCTCGCGCGCAACGCGGCAGCGTACCGGCGAACTGGCATTCGCATCTCTCCCTCGAACTGCAGACCCTCGAACTTCGGTGTTGTGTGCCGAGCGATCAGGGAACTGTGCGTCGCCAGAATGCGCCGGAACCGTCGATGTCGATGATCTCGTCCTGGATCGAGTGAGCCCGGCGGTAGTCCCGGACAGCTTGTCCGGCCTGAGAGGAATGACTTCCGTAGTCGTCCACGATGCAGAACCCGCCCGGTGAGAGCTTGGGATACAACGACTCCAGAGTTTGAATCGTCGACTCGTACATGTCGCCGTCGAGTCGCATCAGCGCCAGCGCATCGATCGGTGCGGTCGGAAGCGTGTCCTTGAACCACCCCACGAGAAATTGCACTCGCTCGTCCAGAAGGCCGTATCGCTCGAAGTTGTGCTGCACCGTGCGGGGGCCCACCGCGAGGCCGCCGAGTTGATGGTTGCGATCGCCCGCGTCGGCGGGATACCGGGTGGCGTCCGGGGGCGGGAGTCCCTCGAACGAATCCGCAACCCATACGGTCCGACTCCGGTCACCCCAGGCGACCAAGTTCGCCTTCATGAAAATCGATGCGCCGCCGCGCCATACGCCGGTCTCGATCAGATCGCCGGGGACCCCGTCCGAGACGATCGTTGCGACGCACTCCTCGATGTTGGTCATCCGGCGCAGACCGATCATGGACTCCGCCCGGGACGGCCAGTCGAGGCCGGATTCTCGCTCGCGTTCGTCGTACGGTTTCTTGATCGCAATCTCGACACCGAACCGGCCGGCCGCATGGGCGAAAGAGCTCGCCAATCGTTTGGGTAGCGATGGATTTCCCTGCCACCGAACGCCGCCCAGCACCGAATCGTTGTCTTCCGCCAGAGCGCCCGTCAGAGCGCGTTTGACCGTGTTCAGATAAAGACCTCTCACCAAGTCGATATCGGTGACTTCCGTCGTCATTGGCAAACCATAGCAACGCATTACGTGACTCGTCGGGTGCAAGAACGATATTCGTGGCGGGACAATTCAGGTCGGTAGCAACGCTTCTTGCATTCTGGGAATCAGGTATTCGCCGTATTGTCGGGTGATGTGACCGGTATCCCAGCTGATTACTATGCCGGATACGACCAATGGGCACGTATTGCGATAGCAGAACCAGGAACGAGTGTCGATCAACGTGGCTCCCGTTTGTTGTGCGGCTGCCTCGTCGGCGCTGCGTTTGGTCAGCCAGTTCTCGGAAATGGTGCTGACGCAATTGGATGGAACGGCCAGCCTGCCCGCGCATTCCGTGGCGGCCTTGCCGAGTGGGTTCGGGGTGAGGATCACGACGGCGGCATCGCTGGGCGCGATCCGCTCGATGATCGCGGTGCGCGCGGCTGTCCACGCCTGCGCCGAGCCCTTGTTGTCCACCATGGCCTGGATTCCGTATTCCATATCCACCATCACCACCATGCTGGGCCGGGCGGTATTGATCTGATCGACCATCTCGTCGCGGCTGGAGTTGCATCGATCGGTGGACTGCTCGTCCACGCCGATGGTCACGTCGGAGGCGACGAACGGGCAGTTGTTGAGTCCCATGCCGTGCACCCGAAAGCCGTTGGGAATCAACGCTCCGACGATGGCGGGCAGCCAGGAAGCCGAGAAGGAGTCGCCGACGACGATCGCAGAACGAGGCGCGTCGGGAGGTCCGTAATTGCACACATCGAGGCTCAGTTCCGGGGGATCCAAGCACCCGGCCTCCGGGCTCATCTCGACCGGTTTACCGCTCTCGACGTCGTCGAGCGGGGGAGTTGTGACCGGAAAGGACGTGGCACCGAGCGACTCCACGATGGCGGCCTCGAGCGGGTCGCGGTCCTCTTCGACGGATGCTGCGGCGAGAACCGGGGCGGGCCCGCTCGCGGGTAGCACGACGGACGGCTGATTGAACAGGGCGACCAGGAGAAAGACCATGACCGCCCCCAGCCCGGCTACGAACACGCGTTGACCGTCGTGACTGTCGCTCTCAACGGAGCGGTGCCCGGGGCGTCTCGATCGGGGAGCCAGGAAGTCCGAGTCGAGGACGGCTTTCTCCACCAGGTGGTAGGACGCCACGGACAGCAGAACGGTGCACACGATGACGGTGACGTAGTACGTGATGCCCACATTCATGACGGTGAGGAGAAGCACGACGAGCGGCCAGTGCCACAGATACAACGAGTACGAGATGGCACCGATGTACACCACGGGTCGTAGCCGAAGCGGTTTCGTCACGGCCAGGCCGGTGGATCCGATACCTGCTGCGATCACCAGACACGTGGCCACGACGGGGACGACGCCGTAGGGCGCAGGGATGGTGTACGTGACCTCGAAGGTGAACTCGGAATAGAAGATTCCCACGAGGCCGGTGACCGCCATGACGGACCGGAGCCACACGGGCATCCGGTGGAAGATCGGCGCAATGGATGCCAGCAATGCCCCCGCTGCCAGTTGCCACACCCGGCTGAAGGTGGAGAAGTAGGCCGCGGTGGGGCTGGCGACGCTCTCGTCCATGGCCCAGAGGAACGACACCGCAATCGCGACCACAGCGAATCCGCCGACGAACGGCCGCAGCGGCAGGTTCTTTCGCCATCTCGTGGCGATGAAGAGCAGGCCGACCATGAGTAGAGGCCACACCACGTAGAACTGTTCCTCGACGGCAAGAGACCAGTAGTGCTGCAACGGAGAGTGCGGCAACGCCGTCTGAAAGTAGTCCGTCCCGATCGAGATCAGATGCCAGTTCATCATGAACGCAGCCGACCACCACGTATCGACCACGATCGCCTCGAACCTGCTGGTGACAACCAGTACGTACGACGCGGTGAGAGTTGCGCCCAGGACCAGTAGTGCGAGGGGCAGGATCCGGCGGGCCCGTCTGCGATAGAAGTTCGCTATGGACACCCGGCCGTAGCGCATGCCCTCTCGCAGTAGCAGGCTCGTGATGAGGAACCCGGAAATGACGAAGAACATGTCCACGCCGACGTATCCGCCTTCGGGCCAACGAACGACGTGATGCAAAATCGCGAAGGTCACGGCGATCATCCGCAAACCCTGAATGTCGAGCAGGAATCCGAAGTCGTTGGACTTGCCGGGAATACTCGGTGGCGTGCAAACAGCCGGCGGTCGGCCGGCTTTCCTTTCGTGCAGTGACATCTGCAGTCCTCGAGGCATGTGCGTGACTTCCGGAAAACCCCGGTCGGTGAAGCGAATACTAGCCGGATTCGGAGCTTTGGTAAGCGAACACGGAAACCGTCAACGATCCGAACGGCGGTTAGAAGGCGGTATGCGTTCAGGGTGGTCCGGCGAATGGCCCGCTAACCTTCATGTTGGTTGTTTCTTACCGCCGACTGATGATGCCCATCTGGTTCATGTTGTGCGACAAAGTAGTTCGCCAAGCTCATAGCGTCCGAACGGGGTGCCGATCCTGGCGTGGACGGTTACCGTGAGCGCACCGAATTGCGTTCTAAGGAGTGCAAGATGCTGCACGCGTTGATCGACACCATCTACTGGAAGCTGCGTCGGAGGCGAATGCCCGACGACATTCCTTCTACGGCCTTGTTGACCTTTGTGGTCGATCGAGTCGGTCAGGCGCTCCGGGGGCAACTGCTGGGCCTGCCCTATTTGAGGGGACCGGCACTGCACTTTCGGGGCCGCGGCGTGAAGGTGCGCAACGCAGCCAAACTGCGCGTGGGCACCGCCGTGGTGTTCGGCGACGGCGTGGCCATCGACGCGCACTCGGCACATGGAATCACGTTCGGCGACAGGACTACTGTGGGTCGTGGGTCGTCGATCAACGGATCGGGGGTCATCTCGGAACCCGGTGTCGGCGTCGTGATCGGCGAGGGAGTCGCGGTGGGGATGTACAACGTGATCTGGGGTCAGGGCGGGATCACCATCGGGGACAACGCCATGATCGGGCCCCATGTGTCGATCTTCAGTGAGGATCACGGTTTCGCCGACATGTCGGTGCCCATGAACAGGCAGGGCTACCTCCGGAGCCCGACGGTCATCGGAGCGGACACGTGGATCGGGGCGGGCTGCGTGATCACCCGCGGGGTCACTATCGGTGAAGGCGCTATCGTCGGCTCCGGTTCGGTGGTCACGAAAGACGTTGCGCCCTACACGATCGTAGGAGGCGTGCCGGCCCGTTTGATCAAGGCCCGCGAACACACCGCCACATGACTCGACCCGAGGTCTCGGTTCTGATCGTCACCTACAACAGTGCGCACGTAATCTCTACATGCCTCGACGCGCTCGAAGCGGGGTACGGACGGGACGGCGAGCTGGAAATCATCGTGTATGACAACGCCTCGACGGATGAGACGGTGCCGCTGATCGAGCGGAATTGGCCAGCCGTGCGCGTGATCGCGGGCGAGCGCAACCTCGGATTCGCCAAGGGTGTCAACAGAGCTGCGGAAGCAGCCACCGGCCTGAACATCATGCTGCTCAATCCCGATGCCGTCATCGCCGCCGCGGACGTAGAGGTTCTGGCCAGGACGGTGCCGTCGACCCACGGCGGGATCGTCGCGCCCGTCATCCATACCGGCGGCGTGCGCGTGATGGCAGCCGGCCGAATGCCCACGATCTGGGCGATGGCCAGTCACTATTTCGGGATCTCCCGGCTCTCGCGGGGCCGGACGCGGTTGCAGGGGCACTATTTGCTCCCCTCGGACGTCGGGGAGGGCGTGGTCTGCACCGACTGGGTGACCGGTGCCTGCCTGATGGTCGATTCCGAAACGTGGTGGCGAGTAGGCGGATTGACCGAGCGGTGGTTCATGTACGCCGAGGACATCGAATTCTGCTGGCGCGTAGGCCGCGCAGGGGGCGTGGTGTTGATCCAGCCGCTTGCGCATGCACAACATCTGGTGGGCAGCAGCAACGGTGCGCCGGAGGCAGGCACCAACTCCGCCTGGGTGCTCAATCTTTACGAGTTCTACTGCGCATACCTTGCCGAGTCGCGCCTGCAGCGAATCGTGTGGGCGCTCGTGGTGGGATGTGGTCTACGGTTCCGGGCCGTCGTCTTCCTGTTGCAGTCTCTGTTGCATCGCTCGGCCGAATTGCATGGTGCAGCCGGAGATTTCACTCGTCACTCCAACGCGGTGTTCCGAGCACTGACGGCGTCCGCCGACGACAGGTGGTCGCGAAGCGCTCGATCGTAATCGGCACAGACTCGTTCCCAGGTGTAGTGCTCGTGAGCTCGGCGGATCGATTCTGTGCTCAGCTCCTGTTGTAGTTCGCTGTCGTCCAGCACGGTCTCGAGTCCGGCGCTGATGCACCGCGGATCCGGGTCGACGAACACCGCTCCGTCGCCGAGAACCTCACGGTTGTAGACGGTGTCGCGTGCGACTACCGGCGCACCGCAGGCCATAGCTTGGACCAACGCAGGGTTCGTTCCTCCCACGCTGTGCCCGTGGAAGTACGCACCGGCGTTCTCCCATAATGAGAACAGCATGTCGTCGTCACTGATGTGCCCGTACCACCGCACGTTGGTCTCTCGGGCGGCTATGTCGGCCACCCGCTCCTCCAGGGCACCGCCGTACCCTGACGAACCGACGATCACCACTTGCCAACGCTCGCAAAGTGTTTCGATGGCGCCCAAGAACGGTCCGATGGTGTTCTCGGGAACAAAGCGAGCCACCATCAGAATGTACTTCCGGCGCGCTAGACCGTCGGGCGGATCGTCTCCGGTTCGAGGATCGCCGCCGTACGGAATGAATACACCTGCCCGGCCGGAGAGTTCCTCCCATCGAACACCCAGCGCTCGGGAGTCGTAGATGAGAGTGGTCGCGTACCGCGCTGTTGCACGGCCGCCGATTGCGAAGATCGTCTTCGCTACAAGTCCCCACTTCTCCCTTTCCCATTCGATGCCGTCGACATTGACCAACGTAGGAATTTTCCGAAGCCGAAGTAACGGTAACCAGAACCCGTTTGCGACGTTCATCACCAGTGCGGCATCAGGTTTCGTCACCGCGGCATGTGCCGACGATGTGGCCCCGTAGGTGATGGTGCTGGCCGACTTGGTGTCGATGCCAGGGGTGACCACGGATCGTATCCGCGGATCCACGTCGACCGGGTTGGTGCTCAAGGCTTTTTCTCGGCCGTACACAACCACGTTCCAGCCGTGATCGGCCAGGTAGGGGGCCAGATGTCGGACCAAGGTCTCGAAACCGCCGTAGAAACTCGGGTATCCCCGTGTGCCGATGATGGCGACCGTACGAGTCATAATGCTCCCGCTGAGCGTCGACGTATTTGTGCGCTCGTCGTTTTATCTAGCATTCGACGTAGCAATTTGAAAGGGATGTTATACACGCGGCCACGCTTTTGTCCGTCCAACGTGTGAAGACGAAACATTGCGTGCACAAACCGATTTCGTGAACTCGGTGTCGGTTTTGAAAATTGCTCATAACAGAATCAATTCTGTCTAGTAGGCGATTTTAAGAGCCCGAAAGTCTATTTGTTGTTCGTTCGAGGGACCCGCGGTTTGTTCCAGCGTCCCGGGACTCCCCGAAGGTGAAGGGCAACCGCTCTACCTGTTCGCGCAGTCCTTCCGAGGCCTACGGGGGCTGGATTCATCGTTCCGGCCGTCTCAGAGGCGGGCGGCCGTGGCGATAGCAGAGCTGGGGGTCGCCGGCAACAGAGACGAGGGCTCGCCGGGGTCCGGGCCGTCTCGCTGCTCGAACGACAGGGATGCATGGGTCCCGAGGTGTCGAGAATCACCCTCGCTTGGGCCTGGGTGGCGAAGCTCTTTATCGTTCCTGCTCTAGCTGGGGCGAACGCTGCTGGCTCTCCTGGCCCGTTAGTGAATTCTGAAGTCGAAATTGGGGACACGGATTGTCGTGACACGTCACAACAGGGAATTCGCCGAGTAAGTCTCGTGAATCAAACGAATGAGTGTGCGGCTTCAGTGTCAGTACTCATCCGGTGCACGGCGATCGAATACTTATGTAACGATTGAGCCACACAGTAGCCCGTTGCGGGGTTGTACGAACGGACGAGGAGCTCGAAGCATGGAGATACAGGATTATCTGAAAATCCTGAAGGCGAGATGGATCATCATCGCCGTAACCGTGGTCGTAGCGATCCTTGGTGCCTTAGGTGCGTCCCTGCTGACGACGCCGCTGTACGAGTCGAGCGCCAGGATGTTCGTCTCCACCTCTGGTGGCGCGACGGTGAGTGAGACCTACCAGGGCAACCTGACCTCGCAGCAACTCGTGGCTTCGTACTCGGAGTTGGCGACCAGCGACGCGTTGGCGGCCAGGGTCCTCAACGTACTTCCGCTCGGGGGCATGAGCGCGTCACAGTTGGCAGAGAAGGTGAAGGCGTCCTCGACTCCCGACACGGTCCTGTTCGATCTGACAGTGACCGACCCGTCGCCCGAACGGGCTCGCGACATCGCCAATGCGATGGCAACCGAACTGACCGAGCAAGTCCGCGAACTGGAGACACCGGCGAACGGCGGGGACCCTGCGGCCGGAGTCAAGACGTTCCAACAGGCCGAGGCCTCGTCAACGCCTGTCAGTCCTAAGACCAAGCGCAATCTCGCTCTGGGGGCGGCTGTCGGCCTGCTGCTCGGAATCGCTCTCGCGGTTCTGCGTGACCGCCTCGACAACACCATCAAGGGTCGTCGTGAGATCGAAGCAATCTCCGGCAAGGCGCTCGTCGGCACTATCCCCTTCGACAAGGAGCGCAAGACGCATCCGGCCGTCGACTTTCAGGACCTCGCTCAATCGTCCAGTGCCGAGGCGTTCCGCGAGCTTCGCACCAACTTGCAGTTCCTCGAGGTCGACCACCCACCACGGGTCATCGTCGTCACGAGTGCGATTCCCAGTGAAGGCAAGACGACCACCGCAGTGAATCTCGCTGTGGCCCTGGCCGAAGCAGGTCACCATGTGGCACTTGTCGAAGGTGATCTACGTCGTCCGCGTGTCTCGAAGTACATGGGTCTCATCGGCTCGGTCGGAATGAGCACCGTGCTCGCCGGCCAAGCAACGGTAGAAGAGGTGCTGCAGCCCACCAAGTATGAGGGCCTGCAGGCCATGGCCTCGGGTCCCATCCCGCCGAACCCGTCCGAGTTGCTGGGCTCGGAAGCCTCGCGTGCTCTGTTGGTCGAACTGCGTTCGAGGTTCGACTACGTGATCGTCGACGGTGCCCCGTTGCTGCCCGTGACCGACTCCGCTGTCCTCACCACCCATGCCGATGGTGCTTTGCTCGTCACGCGTTACGGACACACGAAGTCCAACGAACTCGCACGAGCGATCGGCAATCTCGAAACCATCGGTGCCCGTGTCCTCGGCGTGGTGCTGGCGTTGACCCCGTCGAAGAAGGGGGATATGTACAGCTACTCGTACAACTACACCGCCGACACCAACCTGCCGCGTCAGGTGGTGCCACCGGTGCCCGCACCGGCACCGCAAGGCCCGGTCGAGCCATCTGGCCCGGTCGCTGCACCCACGCCGCCGCCGGCTGCATCGACATCCACCGGCTCGGCGCAGTCGGCGCCCTCGGGACCGACCGAGTCCGCACGCACGGCCGTCAGCGCGGCTCCATACGGACGAGCGCGCCGTCCCGAGGTGCATACCGACCCGTCGACGAACGGCACCGACAACCCCCGTTTCCGTAAATAATCGGTTCCACCGACAGAACTAGCGCGGCCGAGATTACTCACAGCCACAACCCGAAATGCCCCGCCACAATTGCTGTGGCGGGGCATTCTCGACTGTTGGAGGCTAGACGCGACCCTCGAATTCCGCGACCACGAACAGCACGATTAGTGCAAGCGTCAGGACTACCAACGCGATCCAAACAAATGGATGCGCATCTCCTGGTGGCCTGACTCGGTTTCTACGTCGTTTTCCGAACACGGACCGAACTGTAAGTCAGTCGAAGAACCACCGCAGCCCCGTCGCGCCCTCTGTGACGAAGACGCGCGGGGCTGGGGTCATCGGGGTCTCAACGCTGGGCTACCACCGTTGGACAATCAGCATTGCGGAACGTCGATGCTCACGGTTGGCTGATCGACCAACGGCTGCACAGGCACCGTCGCCTCACCCGGAGCCGAGGGTTCTTCGAGCTCCCAGGCGACCGTCTGTGACTTTCCGGGCGGAATGGTCAGATACGCGGCCTGTACGGGGCGACCCAATTCGGTTCCGGCCTGGATGGAGAATCCGGAAACACCGTTCACCTTCATGGACGTGATTTTCGCGCCCTGAGTGCCATACAGATAGACGATCGACTCGTTGGTGCCGTACGGGACGTTGGGCTGGAACGTGCTCGCCACGTACGACGTCAGGCCGTCCGGATCCACATTGTTGGTCAGCGTCGCCGTCACTGTCGACTTACGGGTCCCGGCGGTGCAGGATTCGGCCGAATATTTGATATCCCGCGCCAGGTAGTAATCGAGCTTGTTGCCACCGGCATTGTTGACCACAACATTGGCGTAGGGAGCCGGGCTGTCCGGCAACACGTGACCCACCTTGGTGCCGGCCAGAATTGCCTCCTCGGCCGGATCTGCGCTCCACACCGAAATACGGCCTTCGCTGCCGGCGAGGCCCACCGCGTCGAGCAAAGATCTGGTGGGGGCAGCGCCCGTGGTCATCTTCTGTACCACTGCAGACGCGATCTGCTGGAGATACGCCTTACGTGCCAACTGGTCGTTACCGAACCTCGAATAGGCTGTGCTGAGCGTGATTTCGACGACGTTGTCTGCAGTGATCTGCTCGCCGTCGGCCAGCGTGACCGGGCCGGTGGCTCCGAGGATGTAGCTCAACGCAATCGGATCGGTAGCGATGGCACCGTTGAGTACCTCACCGGTCTGCTCCGTCCACATCGACGACCAGATCTGGCCGGCATACGGAAAGTGTGGGCTCGCATTCGAGTTCCGGAAGTCGGTGGTGGTGTTACGCGGTGCCCACAGTGCGTTGTAGTCGGGGCCCAGGTCGATGGGCTGCTTCGCGAATTCGAGTTCGTTGTTGGCACCGAGAGTGTCGACACGGGCGGTGCCGTTCTCGGCGCGAATGATGCCGTAGCCACCGAGCAGGCCGCCGGTACCGCGGGCCTCGGCGTTGGTCTGGAACGCGAGAAAGTAACTGCGCGGGCCGTTGTCGCCGAGCATCGACGGCAACAGCTGACTGGCGATGCGGGTGTTGGTGAGCAGGCCTGCGAGGTCGTGTGTTTGATCGATCAACGACGTACGTGCATCGCTCACGACGCCGAGGAATGCGGGCTCGTCCACCTGCTGGGCTCGGAGGCTCAATTCCTCGGCTGCGGCGGCGGTCTGCTCCAGCACAGGTTGTGCGTCCCGGAGAGCGGCGGTATCGACCTTGCCGCCACCTTCGACGAGGCTGCTCGGGTTCAGGCTTTCGCCCGCCGTCGATGCGGGAGTGAGGACGTCCACGGCCAAACCGTGCACCACGTCGGTGATCTGAGCTACCGATTTCAGCGGACTACCAAGGTAAGGAACGGCTTTCGCTATCGAAAACGGGATGGACGTCGTTGCCGACACCGCGTCGTCCGCCGATTCCGAGGCCCGAGCGGCCGCAGCCTCGGCACCGGCCGCATCACCGTCGAGCAGAGCATCTTTCGCCTGCGTGGCGGAGTCGCGCGTCGCGTTCAGGCTGGACTGAGCGGTGTAGGCCTCGTACCCCAGCCACACCAGAAATGCGACGAGGACGACCAGCAGCACCCCCACCGTGAGGAGAATCGGCCGCTTCTTGCCGGATCGAGAACCACGAACATCGGTGGAACTGGTCGCCATTGTCGGTGGCCTCTCGGTCATAGGAAGTCGGTCGAGTGCATAGCCTAAAGGGGAGCGGCGGTTCCGGCGTACCTGTCGTTCGATCCGGGTAGAGCATTCACAATGGGTCGACTAGGTTTGTCACGGGCGATGTAGATCGACGTTGCTGGGCGGCACGTCAGCCGAAAATTCACGCCGTCGAAGCATATGCGTTGAGGAGGTCATCGAGTGTCGCCAGAGGTTGGTGAGTTGTTCGAGGATGGCCGCTTCCCTTTGTCCGCTGCGCAGATGAATATCTACCTCGCCCAGCAGCTGGCTCCGGACGTACCGTTCACCATCGCCCAATACGTCGAAATTCGTGGCGATATCGACCCGGCCGTACTGATCCGAGCCACGGACATCGCGTGCAGACAACTCGAATCCCCGGCCGTCCGAATCGGGCTGCACGACGGTCATCCGTACCAGTGGCGAGACCTCCGGGTTCCGTACGCGATGATCTATCGCGATTTCCGAGACCGCGAGAATCCGGTCGAGGATGCTCAGCGCTACATGGACGAGCAGTATCGTCGCCCCGTCGATTTGGTTCGCGATCAGTTGATCGCCTCCGAGATCATTCAGGTGAACGATGGGCACTACTACTGGTACAGCCGCGCCCACCACATCGTCATGGACGGACTCGGCGCGATTTCCGTCCAGGAACGCACCGCGGCGGTGTACACCGCGTTGACCGAGGGCACCGAGATACCCAAGACGCGCGCCATCGGCGTCCGTGAGATCTACGACTACGAGGCCGCCTACCCCAACTCCTCTCGCTACGACACCGACCGCCAGTACTGGCTCGGACGACTCGACGGCCACCTCGACGCACCCCGACTGGCCGGCAACACGTACACGCGCGCGGCACCGAGCGGCGTGACGGTGAGTGTGGGTGCCGTGCTGGACGCAGACCTCACCGAAGCCGTGGCGGCCGTGGCACATCGGTACAACAGCTCCGACGTCCCCGTCGTACTCGCCACGTTCGCGCTGTATCTCGCGCGCATGACCGACACCGACGACGTCATGCTCAGCCTCCCGGTATCGGGGCGAGCCACCACCAAACTGCGGGAATCCTCCGGCATGATGTCCAACGTCGTGCCCCTGCGCATCGGCGTCGAACAGGGTGTGACCGTCGAAGAACTCCTCCGACGCATTCAGGTGGAACTCACCGGTGCACTGCGCCATCAGCGTTTCCGCGTCGAGGACATGCAGCGCGATACCGGCGACGGCACCGGCAGCGCCGCCGCTGGACGCGGAGTGTTCGGCCCCACGGTCAACATCATGATGTACAACAGCACAATTCGCCTCGGCGACGTCATCGGCGAATACCGCGTGCTCTCCAGCGGCCCCATCGACGACATGATGGTCAACGTCTACCCCGGAGTTGCCGGCACCAGCACACGCGTCGACTTCCTCGGTAACCCGGCCCTCTACTCCACCGACGAACTCGCAGCCCATCACCGCCGGTTCCTGGTTCTGCTGCGTGCGGTGGTGAATGCCCCTGAGGGCCTTGCGGTATCGGAATTGGATGTGCTCGACGCCGCGGACGAATCCGCGTTGCTGACAGCATGTCCAGCGGACACGGTGTGGCCTAGGCCGTTGCCGTCGCTGCTGCAACGCGGGACGGTGGTGCGTGCCGCGGGTGTCGATCAGTCCAGTGAGGACTTCACCCGGGTCGCAGAACATATTGCTGCGCAAATGGTCTCGCTGGGCGCAGGCGTCGAGAAGCGCATTGCCGTGGCGATGGAACGCTCCTACGAATCTCTGCTTGCCTCGTGGTCGGTATCTACGGCCGGGGCCTCGTTCGTGCCGGTCGACCCCACCGAGCCCGCCGAGCGACTGGCTACGGTGCTGGCCGGCGCAGACATCGAATTCGGTATCACCACCAAGGATGTGCTGGAACAACTTCCGAACACCATCGAATGGTTCGACATCGAGGATCTGCTCGACGCGAACGAGCGCGACCTCGCGCCGCCGGCGCTGCACGTCGACAACGAGGCCTACGTCATCCACACCTCGGGATCGACCGGAAAACCCAAGGCCGTCAGCGTCACTCATCGCGGCCTGGCGCAACTGGCCGACAACGTCGTCGATCGGTATGCCGTCACCGCCGACTCACGAGTGCTGCACCTGGCCTCGCCCGTGTTCGACGCGTCCGTCCAGGAGATTCTCGCGGCCTTCGCGGCGGGTGCCACCCTGGTGATCGCCCCGGCCGATGTCTACGCCGGGCCTGCCGTCGCCGCGTTCCTGGCCAGCGAGAAGATCACGCATCTGATCACCTCACCGACGGTGCTGGCGACACTCGACCCGGAGGATCTGCATTCCATCGAAGTCTTCGACGTCGGCGGCGAGGAGTGCCCACCCACGTTGCGAGACCGGTTCGCCTCTCCCCAACGAACGATGCTCGACGCCTACGGCCCTACAGAGACAACGGTATTGGCGACACTGTCTGCCCCGATGGTCGTCGGTGAGCGCGTCACGATTGGTGCGCCGCTGCCGGGCGTTCGCGCACTGGTACTGGATTCGCACCTGCGGCCCACACCCCACGGAGGCGTCGGCGAGCTGTATCTCGGCGGCGACGGACTCGCCCGGGGATACGACGGCCAATTCGGTTCGACGGCGGCGCGATTCGTCGCCGACCCTGGTGTGGCGGGTGCGCGGCTGTACCGGACGGGCGACATCGTCCGGTGGTCGTTCGACGGGTCGTCGCTCGAATACCTGGGCCGCTCCGACCATCAGATCCAATTGCACGGGCGTCGGCTCGAACTCGGTGAGATCGAATTCGCCGCGGCTTCTTTCGCTGGAGTGACCGCGGCTGTGGCCGTCGTTCGCGACGACCGACTGGCCCTGTACGTCACCGGTGCCTCCGACGGGCTCGACGGTCACCTGCGGAACCGTTTGCCCGCGTGGGTGATTCCTCGTCACATCGTGGTTTTGGACGCACTGCCGATGACGGCAGGCGGCAAGGTCGACCGCCGGACATTACCGGCCCCCACCGAGCCGACGGACACCGAGTACGTACCGCCGCAGACCGAGACCGAACGCGCAGTCGCCGCAGCCTTCGCCCACGTCCTCGGCGTCGAGGAGGTGGGTCGTGAGCATTCCTTCTTCGAGCTCGGCGGTGATTCGCTCAGCGCCACCCGAGTTCTCGCTCGCCTCGGCTCGGGAGTCTCGCTCACCGCGTTGTTCGCCGACCCCACCGTCCACGCCGTCGCGGCCGCCATCGATTCCTCGGCCGAGCGTGAAGTGTCCCTCGACTTGCTCGATACCGTTCTGCCGGAACGTGTCCCGCTGTCGTACGCGCAACAACGCCTGTGGTTCCTCAACCAGTTCGACCCCACATCACCTGCCTACAACATGCCCATCGCCATCCGGGTCGCAGCGGGCGGCGATGCGTCGTTGGTCCTGACAGCACTGCGCGATGTCGCCGAACGACACGAAGCGTTGCGCACCTACTACCCGGACGGTGGTGACGGTCCGCGGCAGGTGGTGCGGCCTACCGACACCGTCCTGGTCGATGTACCGGCCCGCACTGTGCCCGAGCACCACCTCGACGACGCCGTCGCGGCTATTGCCGGACAAGGGTTCGACGTCGCGGCCGACGTGCCCATCCGGGCAGCGCTGCTGAGCGTGGAGGAGTCCGGCGACACGGTGGTCGTCGTGGCAGTGCACCACATCTCGATGGACGGATGGTCCCTCGACCCACTCGTGCGCGACTTCGCGTTCGCCCACGCATCACGCACGGCCGGTCATGCACCGACGTGGCCGCGCCTACGCGCGCAGTACGGCCAGTACTCGGTGTGGAACCGCGCGACGGTGGATGCGGTTGCCGACAAACAACTCTCGTTCTGGACCTCGGTGCTGGGGGAGCGCGACACCGCGTTGGCGGAATTGCCATCCGACTTCCCCCGGCCTGCCGTGCAATCGATGACCACCGATGCGGTTCCGTTCGAGATCGGGCCGGACCTGCATGCGGGAATCCGTGAGCTGGCGCGGTCGAACAACGCCACCACCTTCATGGTGGTCCATGCCGCGGTGGCTGCGGCCCTGAGTCGATTCGGCACGTCGAACCGTGTGGTGGTCGGATCGCCGACGGCCGGGCGAGGCCACGAAGCCCTCGACGAGATGGTCGGAATGTTCGTCGGAACACTCCCTCTCGCAGTCACAGTGGACCCGGCCGGCAGTTTCGTCGACCTGCTGGATGCCGTCCGTTCCGCAGACCTCGACGCCTTCTCACACTCGGACGTGCCGTTCGAGCGCATCGTCGACGCCGTGACGACCGACCGATCCCTGGACCGGCACCCGCTGTTCCAGGTGATGCTGGCATTCGACAACGCACCGCACCGATCGGTCGACGACCTGCCGTTCTCGGTGCTGGAGATACCCACTTGTACCTCCGAGTTCGACCTCAATCTCGTGCTGGAGGAATCCTCCGCCGCACAGGCCGAATCGGCCGGTCTCGTCGGACAGATCGAATACGCGTTGGACCTGTATCAGCGGGCCACCGTCGAACAGTTCGCGTCGGCGGTGACGGCACTCCTGCATGCGGCGGTGTCGGACCCCGCGTTCGTCGTCGGCGACCTCGCTCTTGCCGACGCACCGACACAACCGGTCGAGTCCGACACTGGCACGCTCCTGGACGTGTTGATCGGTGGTACAGCAGATTCGGTAGCGATCGATGGCCTGGAATCGCTGACGTACTCCGGACTCGATCGACGATCCAACCGGATCGCGAGACTGTTGATCGCCCACGGCGTCGGACCGGAAACCCTCGTCGCGTTGTCGCTCGAGCGCTCGGCCGAGTACATCGTGGCGCTGTGGTCCGTGGTGAAGGCCGGCGGCGCATTCGTACCGGTGGATCCCCGCTACCCGGCGGCCCGTCGGGAGCAGATGCTGGGGCCCATCGAGATCGGGTTCGGCGGAACGGAACCGGGAGTGGGGTGGGTCGAGGAGAGCGACGCGCAGACGTTCAACGACGCGCCACTGACCGACGACGACCGACTGGCGACGCTCGACCCTGCGCACCCGGCCTACGTAATCCACACGTCGGGTTCCACCGGTACGCCCAAGCCCGTCATCGTGACGCATCAGGGTGTGTATTCACTGGCACAGCAGGTCGTTTCGCGCTACGGAGTCGAAGCGACGTCCAGGGTGCTGCACGGATACTCGGTGAACTTCGATGCCGCAGTGCTCGAGCTCGTGCTTGCGTTCGGGGCCCGAGCGACCATGGTGATCGCGCCACACGGCCTCCTCGGCGGGGAGGAGATGGCCGCCTTCCTCGCCGAGCAGCGGGTGACCCACTACCTGTCCACGCCCGCGGTACTCGCGACGGTGCCGCCGGTGGCCGGCGTCGAGACCGTCGCCGTCGGCGGAGACGTGCTCGGTGCCGGGGTCGTCGACGCGTGGTCGCCGGGACGGTCGATGCTCAACGCCTACGGACCCAGTGAAGCCACGGTGGTGGCCACCCTGGCCGATTCGCTGCGCGCCGGAAAGCCCGCCACGATCGGCCGGCCGTTGGATCACGTCGGAGCGTTCGTGCTCGACGACCGGTTGCAGCCGGTGCCGCTCGGAGGCGTCGGAGAGCTGTATCTCGCGGGGTCAGGAGTAGCTCGCGGCTACCGAGCCGATCCGGCGTCGACTACCGCGCGCTTCGTCGCAACCGACGGCGGTGCCCGGATGTACCGTACCGGCGATCTCGTCCGACGTGAGCTGTCGGGACTACTCGACTACCGCGGTCGGCGCGACGACCAGGTGCAGATCAACGGTGTGCGCATCGAACTGGGCGACATCGAGAGCGCACTGACGGCACATCCCGACGTCAGCGCGGCGACAGCACTGGTGGTCGACAGCAGAATTCACGCCTGGGTGGTGGGAACCAGCGAGTTCGATGCGGCCCAGTGGCTCCTGGACCGGCTGCCGTTGGCGATGCAGCCGGCCGTCATCACGTCGATCGATCGTATTCCGTTGACCGGCAACGGAAAGGTGGACAAGGCGGCCTTGATTCCAGCGATAGCGTCGGACTCCGAGTCGGGTGTCGGACGTACGTTGACGCAGGACGTCATTCTCGGAATCTTCGCCGACACGTTGGGAATCGACGCCCCCGCGGTCGACAGCAATTTCTTCGTCCTCGGGGGAGACTCCCTCGCGGCCACCCGCGTCGCCACCCGCATCAGTGCGGTGCTCGGCGTTCGGGTGCCGGTGCGGACTGTGTTCGAGGCCCCCACCGCGGCGCAGCTCGCGTCGGCGATCGAGTTGCTGTCCGAAAACTACACCGCGCTCCCTGCGCTGGTGCACCGCGCGGATGCGCGCTCCTACTCCGGCCTCGCGCCGGCCGAGCGACGAATCTGGCTGCAGAATCGATACGACCCGACATCGGCGGCTTACAACATCGCCTTCGAGGTAACGCTTCCGGACGGCCTCGACCTCGAGGTGCTACGCGCGGCGATTGCCGATGTGCTGGAACGGCATACGCCGCTCCGCACGGTATACCCGTCGACGGGCGATGGGCCCGTGACCGTCGTGCTCGATCCGCAGATCGTGCTCTCGACCCTGGACGACGCTCATGCCGGCATCGGCGGGGTGGCACAGCAGGGCTTCGACCTGACCGTCGAGGCACCGCTACGACTGATGCTCGCGGAACGTCGCGCTGAGCGCGTGCTGACCGTCGTCGCGCACCACATCGCGGTCGACGGCTTGTCGCTACGTCCACTGAGCCGCGATATCGAGACGGCTCTGCTGGCTCGAACGGCCGGAGCTGCACCCCAGTTCACTCCACTCGCCGTCGACTATCCGGACTACCGGGTGTGGCAACGCGACGTACTCGACGCGGTGGCGTCCGACCAACTCGACTTCTGGCGTCGCACCCTTGCCGGCCTGCCGGAATTCCTCGACCTGCCCACCGGCACTCCTGACGCCGAGCAGGACGCGTCTGGAGTCCAGTTTGCCGTCGACGCAGACACTCTCGCGAATTTGCGGTCGCTCGCGCATCGCCTGGGTGCGACAGTGTTCGTCGTCGTCCACGCGGCGCTGGCCGCCGTACTCGCAGAGGCCAGCGGCACGCGGGACATCGCCATCGGAACTCCGGTGTCGGGTCGAGCAGATCCGGCGCTCGACCACCTCGTCGGTATGTTCGTCGGCACCGTCGTCCTGCGGACCGACGTCGATCCGGCGACGGCGTTCGAGGACTTCGTCACCGAGGTGCGCAATCGAGACCTCGATGCCTTCGCGAACTCGGACGTCCCGTTCGAGTGGGTGGTGGACGCAGTGCAACCCACCCGCGCCGTCGACACGCACCCGCTGTTCCAGGTGCTTCTGGCCTTCGGTGACGTCAGCACGCCCACAATCGAATTGGGCCCGAGCGCAGTCAGTCCGCGTCGAGTGGATATCACGGCGACGCAATTCGATCTGGAGTTCGTCGTCGAAGAATCCGATGCCGGGCTGCTGGGCACTCTGGCGTACTCCGCCGACCGGTTCTCGCGGGCGGTCGTCACCGGACTCGCGGAACGTTTGACCACGGTGTTGAACACAGTCGCCGCGGCACCGGACCTTCGGCTCGGCAGCGCAGACTTCGGCCAGGGCGGATCGGCGGTCGTGTCCCGTCGAGACGGTACGGCCGATCAGTCCACACTGGCGCAAGTGCTCGTGCGGGCGGCGAGTAGCTGGCCCGACAACATCGCGGCGATCGACGACGCACGATCGGTGACCTACCACGAGCTGGACAGGCAATCGAATGCACTGGCCGACAACCTCGTTCGGGCCGGAGTCGAGCCGGGATCTCTGGTGGCGATCGCCCTGCCACGGTCTGTCGAGTACCTCACCGCGATCTGGGCCGTGGCCAAGACCGGTGCCGGCTTCTTGCCAATCGATGCGTCGCAACCGGCCCCGCGAGTACGGGAAATCCTCGATCGCGCAGCCCCCGTCACCGGAATCGCGTCCGTGGACTTCCACTCGGCCGGCAACGACTGGCTGACGGCTGATGGCGACGAGCTCGACCTGTTCCAGGTACGCGAAGCAAGCGTCGACAGCACGGCGTACGTCGTCTACACCTCGGGATCGACCGGGGCACCGAAGGGCGTCCGGGTGACGCACCGCGGCATCGCGAATCTCGTTCAGAGCCAAAGAAATCTGTTCGGCGTCGAGCCGACATCCCGGGTGCTGCAGTTCGCGTCACCGAGTTTCGATGCGTCCATCTTCGAGACGCTGATGGCCGTCGGTGCCGGAGCGAGCGTGGTGATCGTGCCGCCCGAGGTGCACGGAGGACGCGAGCTCGAAGCGCTCATCGACCGGCACCAGGTGACCCACGCCTGCCTCACGCCGACCGTGCTGCAGGTGACCGACTCCGCGCTGCCCTCCCTCCGAGTGGTCGTCATGGCCGGCGAGGCCGCCAATTCTGCACTGCTGCAGCGATGGTCGCAGGATCGCTCGGTGTTCAACGCGTACGGGCCCACCGAGGGAACCGTCATGAGCACCTGCACCACGCATCAGCGGGACTGGGCATCGGCTGCGGTGACCATCGGCGAACCGACCCTCGGATTCGACACGGTGGTGCTCGACGCGCGTCTGCGACCGGTGGGCACCGACGTCGTGGGGGAGCTGTACCTGGGCGGGGCTGGCCTGGCCGACGGGTACGTGGGCGACGCGGCGTTGACGTCGAGCAGCTTCGTCGCCAATCCCTTCGGTGACGGCAGGCTCTATCGCACCGGCGATCTGGTGCGGTGGGTGGCGCGCGAGACCGGACGCGAACTCGAATATCTGGGTCGAGTCGATTCACAGGTGAAGATCCGCGGCCATCGCGTCGAACTCGCCGAGGTCGAGGCGGCACTGCTGCGTCACCCCACCGTGCGTCAAGCCAGCGTGATCGGGCATGCGAACTCCTTGGCTGCCTATGTGGTGGGTGCGGTCGAACCGCGAGAGACTCGCGGCTTCCTGGCGCGAACGGTGCCTGCCTACATGGTGCCCAGCACCGTGACCGTCGTTGATGCACTGCCGATGACGTTGTCGGGCAAGGTCGATACGAGCAGGCTGCCCGGGCCCGCAGTGATGTCGACCGAACGACGCGCGCCGGTCTCGTCCACCGAAGTACTCGTACACACCGTGTTCTCCAACGTGCTGCACCTCGCCGCCGACGACATCGGCATCGACGACAATTTCTTCGACCTCGGTGGGCATTCCCTCTCGGCGGTGCAGGTCATGGACGCCCTCGGCGACAAGCTGAGCCGTCGAATCCGGATCAGTGCATTGCTCGAGCACCCGACGATCACGGCACTGGCCGCGCGCCTCGACATGGACGACGGAGACATCGAACCGAGTGGCGCGTTTGACGTGCTGCTGCCGTTGCGGACCGACGGCGTGGGCGCGCCCCTGTTCTGTGTGCACCCGGCCATCGGAATTGCCTGGAGCTACCTGTCGTTGCTCGGGGAGACGGACCGCCCGGTGTACGGCCTGCAGGATCCGGGCATCTCGAACCGCGACGCTGCGCCGTCGTCGATCGAGGAGTTCGCTTTCGTATACGTGCGGATGATTCGAGATATTCAGCCTCACGGGCCTTACCACCTGCTGGGGTGGTCGTTCGGCGGCGTGATTGCCCACGCGGTGGCCGTGCAGTTGCAGTCGGAAGGCGAGGACGTCCCGCTGCTGGCCCTCGTCGATGCGCAACTCGCAGCCCCGGACGACGCCGAGGAATTCGGCGTCGACGATCTGGCTCGTCAGCTCGGGGTCGAGGCGACGTCCTTCGAGGACATCGTGGCGGAATTGCGGAGTACGCGAACCGAACTGGCGTTCCTCACCGAGGACGATTTACGTGCCATGTATAGACCGGTCGTCTCCGCTGCCAGCTGGGTCGCGTCGTACGAGCCGGCGGTGTTCGCGGGCGATGTCCAATACTTCGCTGCCCGCGGCTCGGACGGCGCGAAGCACTGGACGGCTCTGGTCGACGGCCGGATCTCGGTGACAGAGGTCGATGTGGAACATGAAGACATGCTGGGCGAGCAGGGTGCCCGTGCACTAGGCCGAGTGATCGGCGCCGATGCTGTGGGGAAGGGTGTGGCGTGATGAATCAACAACTGGAGCCGTTCGTCGATGATGTGCGGGCGCATTACGACCTATCGGACGATTTCTTCGCGCTGTTCCTCGATCCGAGCATGACGTACAGCTGCGCCTACTTCGAGCGTGACGACATGACGCTGGAGGAAGCGCAGACGGCCAAGATCGACCTGGCACTGGGCAAGCTCGATCTGAAGCCGGGCATGACACTGCTCGATATCGGTTGCGGCTGGGGAGCTCTCGTCAAGCGAGCGGTGGAGAAGTACGACGTCAACGTCATCGGTCTGACGTTGAGTCGAAACCAGTACGAGCGCGGTCGCGCGCTCGTCGCCGACCTACCGACCGAACGCAACGTCGACATCCGGTTGCAGGGCTGGGAGGAATTCGACGAGCCCGTCGACCGGATCGTCAGCATCGGCGCGTTCGAGCACTTCCGACGTCAGCGGTATTCGGCGTTCTTCGCCAAGTGCCGTTCGGTGTTGCAGCCCGGTGGCCGAATGCTGTTGCACACCATCGTCATCACGCCGCCCGACCCAGCCTCCGGGGGTGGACTCACGCGTGAGGATGCGCATTTCTCCCGCTTCATCCTGCGCGACATCTTCCCCGGTGGGCAGTTGACGTTGGTCAAGGTGGTGAAGGCGAAAGCGGCCGAAGCGGGATTCGAGTTGCTCCGCGAGCATGCGCTGGGACCGCACTATGCACGCACACTCGACACGTGGGCCGAGAAGCTGATCGCATCCAAGGACGAGGCCATCGCACTGTCGTCGGAAGCGACCTACGACAAATACGTGCAATACCTCACCGGGTCGTCGGAGCGATTCAAGAACTCACGCATCAACGTTGTGCAGTTCACCCTCGAAGCCGGGGACACGCCTGCGGAGTGATGGTGCGACCAGCCCTTGACTGGGGAGGTCAACTAGGTACTCTGGCTAACGACAGTGGCCATGTTCGTAAAATGCAGGGCAGCGGTTGGGCCGGGGTGGAGACATGAAGAGCATCCGGACTCCGTGGGGTGTGACCCTGCCGTCAGTGGTCTATGCGGCAGTAGTGTCGCTGGCCATCACCCTTGGATCCGCGTTGACGATGGCACGACTCGACTTGCCCTGGTGGGTATGGGTTGTCGAGTTCTTGCTCTTGCTCGCGGTCACGTTTTCGATCACCGAAAGCAACGCCACCCCAGCAGGCGACGGGGTTTTCACCGTGACCAACGCGCGAACACTTGCTCTGTCCGGCGGTGGCCTGGTGCTGTTCGTCGTCTTGGTCGTAATCGTTCTTGTCTTCTGGTCCGAGTGAGACTGCTTCCGATGTAGGAGGAATCCGTGCACACAGTGTTCTGGGCACCACGTTTTGCGGTTGTGTACTTTCTCGCGGCGCTGGCGACGGTTGTCCTGTTCACTGCCATCGGCGCGAACATGGCAATAGTGGCACCGCTGATTCTGGCCCTGATCGGGATGGGAGTTGCCGTGTTGATCCGAGGTCGCACGGTTCGCCCATGACGCGTTCCTGAAGCCGGCTCGCAGTGGCTCCGCTCGGCTACGCGGCGTCCTTTTCAGGTGGTGGTTCCTGTGTCGACCTGCTCGGGGACTCGGTTGCCGACTCTTCGACGTCCGCCCGGCGAATGCCACGACCGATCCACACGGCAACGAGCGCGCCGATCAGCAACCACACGGCGACGATGCCGACAACCCACCACACGAGTCGCATTCGTAGCGGGGCGCTGGTTGGATGGGTGTGAAACGCGACCAGCGTCGCTCACCCCGTACCGACATTCATCGACGAGGAATGCCCACCATGAAGACTGCTCGACTCGGTGTTGTCAGTGGACTGTTCGCCGCCCTGGTTCTTGCGTTCACGGCGACGTCCACCGGCACCGCAACCGCAGCGCCGCTTCCGGTCGTCGGCCCCGGTAGTGGGTTCGTCACCACCGGAGGCCTCGACGACCTCACCGTTTGTTCCATCGCGGCCGTCGGCTACGACGACGCGGGCCGGCTGGTCGCACTCACCGCAGGCCACTGCATCCTTCGCCCGGGCCTACCCGTCACGCTCGTCGGATCGCCCGCGGCCCCGGTCGGTACTACCGCCGTCGGACATTGGGGGCCGGATTACGGCGTCATCGTTCTCGACCCCACCAAAGTGACACCCGTCAACAGTCTCGGCGGAGTCACTGTCACCGACATCGGTACCGCATCGGTGGGGCAGCCCGTCTGCAAGACCGGGCTCGGAAGCGGAGTGACATGCGGCAGCATCGTCGACGCCCGCGGCAGCGACCTGATGTCCGACGCCCTCACTGTCTGGTCCGACTCCGGTGGACCTCTGGTCGTCGGCACCACCCTCGTCGGCATCACGAGCCACGCCTCCGGGGTGCCGCTGCTCAGCCCCACCGCATACGCGTCGGCGGCGGAATCTGTTCGGCTGCTGAATCAATCGGGAGCGCCGGGAGCCGGCTTCCGTCCAGTGTGAGCCGGGGTGGCCGGCCGATCGCTGCGCGCAACAGCGCGTAGTGAACTACCGTCCGATAGGTGGACTTGGGAAAAACCGGATTCGGAGATCGAATCAACAGGCTGTTGACGCACCATGCCGACAAGGCCGGCGAGTCCCTCAACACCTACGCACGTCGGGCAATCATCACTCGCCTCGTCACCGAACTCGAACGAGAGTCTTCACCGGAAGTGGCCGCGGTGCTCGCGGACGCCCGTAGTTTCGAGTACGAGAACATCGAGTTGTCCGATCCCGATTCGACGTCACTTCCGCAGACGTACTTACAGATCGGCGACGTCGACCGTCTCGCCGCGGTACGAGCTACCGGCATGATCGGCAGTTCTCGTGACGAGCAGTTCGACAAACTGGCCCGGATGACATTGCGAGCCATGGGAGCACAGGGTGCGTCGATCTCGTTCGTCGACGATCACACACAATTCATCAAAGCCAGCGTCGGAACATCGGGAACGGCAGCGCAGCCACAGACCTTAGCGGTGGAACGGTCGGCATGCCGTGTCGTGGTGGAAACCGGCGAAACGCTGGTGGCGCAGGACATTCGAGAGCACGCGCTACTGAGGGATCACGCGACTGCGGATCTGATCGCCTATATGGCAGCGCCGATCAAGTCCGACGCTGGGTTCACCGTCGGAATGCTGGATGTGTGGGACTACCGGCCACGTAAATGGACGTCCGGCCACGTGAAGACCCTCGAAGACATCGCCTGGCTCATTCAACAGCGAATTCGTTGACAGCAGCGCTGTTTCGGCAGTGACAATGCTTGCGTTGCACGCCGGATGAAGGTGAAGGGTGATATGTCTTCGGTGTACGAAATGTCGACTGCCGAACGGCGTCACCGCTCTGAGGACATGAAACTTGGAAGGATGGGGACAGCGCTGGCTTCGCGCGAAACACCATGCGAGTGCACCGACTGTCATCGTCGGTAGTGGTCCCGTCACAGAGCAACTGGCGCGCAGAATGAAGCAGTCCTCCGAATACGGGATGGATCTCGTCGGGACAGTCGACTCCTCGCCCGACGTCGACCCCTCTGTGCAACAGGGGCTTTCGTATCTGGGACCGCTCACCGACCTGACTCGAATACTCCGAGCGCATCGGGTGGAAGAGGTGGTGGTCGCGTTCGCCTCGGCTCCGCACGAACAAATAGTCGACGCGATCCGTGCGGCACAGCATGCCGGTGCCCGCGTCTGGCTCGTACCCCGCATGTTCGACACCGTCGGAATGCACGCGCGCATAGAGCATCTGGGCGGGCTGCCCCTGATGGTGCTGCAGCATGTCGATCCGAGGGGGTGGCAGTTCGTCCTCAAGGGCGCACTGGACCGGGTCGCTGCCGGACTGGCTCTGCTGCTGCTGTCGCCGGTGTTCCTCGTGCTCACCGTGCTGGTACGGGCGAGTTCCCCCGGGCCCATCTTTTTCGCGCAAGAACGAATCGGCCGAGACGGAGTTCCGTTCGACTGCTTGAAGTTCCGGTCCATGCGGCCACCACGTGACTCCGATGCGGACTTCGTCCGGACCGAGGGAGCGGCACCCGGCGGTGTGGAAGGCGTGGATCGACGCACCCGGATCGGCAAGATCATGCGGCAGACCTCGCTCGACGAGCTGCCGCAGCTCATCAACGTGCTGCGCGGCGACATGAGCCTGGTCGGCCCCCGTCCCGAGCGGCCGGAGTACGTCGACCTGTTCGCAGCGCAGATCAGACGCTACGGAGAGCGACATCGCGTCAAAGCAGGTCTCACCGGATGGGCTCAGGTGAACGGACTACGCGGTCAGACCCCCATCGCGGATCGTGCGGAATGGGACAACTACTACATCGAGAACTGGTCCCTCCGGCTCGATATCAAGATCGTCTTTCTGACGTGCATCGCCGTGCTCAAGAGGTCGGAAGACTGACCGACGCGTCCGTCATCGGCCTTCCGCCGCGCGGACGCGTGCGGCCTCGCGGACCGCGCCGACATTCGCCTTGCCCTGCCGCGATCCGGCGAGCTTGGCGGCGATGTGATCGCGTACCGACACCGGCTCGTACGCCAGGCCGGAATCCGCGTCGAGGTGCGACGGCAACGTGGAGATCACCGCGTCGACATTGCCGTCGTGGAAGAACGCCGCCGACCGCCGACGCACGATGGTGCCGTCGACGACGGGTGGCTTGACGCGATGCAGAGTGGACAGCCACCGGTCGTTGGTCAATCGCGCAGTGAGGTCTCCCAGGTTCACCAACAGCGCTCCGTCGCGAGGAGTGACGTCGTGCCACACGCGGTCGGTACCCAGCACCTGAAGACCGGCCACCTGGTCGGCCCACAACACCGTCACGATCCCGAAATCGGTGTGCTCGCCCATCCCGGTGAGGTCACCGTCGAGGGTGACCATGCCCTCGGGCAGGGCGTAGTTGCTCATCCGCAGCACGTCGATCGAGTGGTCGGTGAGCGTGTCGAAGAAGTCGACCGGTAGCTCGAGTGCCGCAGCGAAGATTCCGGTAAGAGTGCGGGCGACCCGAGACGCCTCGGCAAAATATCTGTCGACGTCGCGGCGAAAATCTGGCAGCTCGTCGGGCCACACGTTGATCCCGTAATCCGATTCGTCCAGATCGAGGGAGTCGAAGGACCGCGCTTCCACCCCCACATTGAATGCCTCGAAGAAGTCGTTCATTCGCGACGCCGACTCGACTCCCACACTGAGGCTCAATGATTCGCTCTTGGGCGGGCTGTATCCACGATTCGCGTCGGGTATCCGGTACTCGTTCTTGGTCGCAAGCGGCAGCGCGAAGAACGAGTCGATGGACCGCGCCAGACCGTCGAGCACGTCGTCTCCGATGCCGTGCCCGGTGATCTGCATGAATCCGGAACGGGTGCAGGCGTCGTCGATCTCGGCCACCACGCGACCTCGGGCTACCGCATCGGCCGTACTGCCCGAGGCGAAGGGGTCGATGTCGATCGTGGGGATCTCGAACTCGTGTGCACGGTGATCGGACATCGGCGTTCACTCTCCTGGAGTCCTAGCTGCTGAGCCGACAATTTACCGCCTCAGCACGCACTTTCGCGCGTCGATGCCTCGGCAGCGAGCCGGCGTGGATCGTTCTCGGGCAGTGACTCGATGAGCACGCGACGCGGATGCGACGACGGTCCCGTGATCAGATACTTCTGACCGGGTCGCACTCGGGCGGCCTCTGCGACCAGTTCTGGATCGGTCGGCGTCCCCGTGTCGTTCTCTCGCAGAGCGTCGTTCTCTCGCAGTGCGTCGGCGACGATGCGGCGTGGGTCGTACTGTCTGAGGTCCAACGACTCCCACTCGCTGCGGCGCAGCGGGACGCCCATCTCGGCCTCCGCTGTGCTGCGGGTGCTGTCGACGAAGTGCCGCAGCGTGCGCACCGCCCGTCCGAGTCGGTGGGCGTAGTCAGGCAGTCGTTGCGGGCCGAGGACGAACCCCGCAATGATCGCGACGAGCAACAATTTCTCGAATGTCAGGCCGAACATGATGAATTCTCCTGTGCAATAGCACGTCTGGACGATCGTCTGTCGTGTATCTCGGTGATCGCGAGAGCAGCGCCGAACAAAGTGACCATCGGCAGCGCGACGAGGAACATGGACAGCACGTCTGCCGCGGGGGTGACCAGCGCGCTGAACAGGGCGATCGCCACCGCGCTGACACGCCAACTGCTGCGTAGCCTGTGCGCGGAGACGATGCCGAGGCAGTTCAGCATGACCAACACTGCCGGCAGGACGAAGGCGATACCGGTTGCCAACACGATCTTCATGACGAAATCCACGTAGTACGACGCGTTGAGGATGGTGCTGTCCTCGTCGGACGAGAAGCCCGCGAGCACGCTCACCATACGAGGAAAGATGGTGAACCCGAATGCGCAGCCGGCGACGAACAGTGGGGTAGCAGCCGCGGAGAAGCCGAGTACGTACTTATTCTCGCGACGGGTCAATCCTGGAGTGAGATAAGCGAAAATCTCCCGCAACCACACCGGACTCGACACGATGACGCCGGTGAACAGTGCGATCCGCAGCTGGAGATCGAATGCGCCCGTGACGGTCTCGAAGTTGAGGCTGGCCTGGCGGGACAGCGCCAGTTCCTCGACGGGGCCGCGGAGGATGTCGAGAATCCGATCGGAGGTCGCGAAGCCGATCACGACGCCGACGAGCAGCGACACCGCCGCACGGATCGCACGGCGACGTGCCTCGCGCATGTGCCCGGCAAGGGGCATCGCACCCCGCACGGCGGTGGCTGCGGTCATGAGGCGTGTCGGTATGGAACCGGGACCGAGACGTCATCGGGCGTCGTCGATGTCTTCGTTTTGTCATCACGCACTTCGTCTTTGAGGATGCGCATCGACTGGCCGACACCCTTGGCGAGCGAGGGGAGTTTGGTCGAACCGAACACGAGCAGAACGATGGCGAGAACGACGAGGGCGTGCCATCCAGTGAGGTTGTGCAACATGATGTTTCCTTCGGTGGGTAGTGTCGGGGAGGGTCAGTTGGTGGGAGCGGTTCCGGCAGGTCCGCCGGCCGGGGGTGTGCCGCCCATCGGCGGTTGTCCGCCGCCGCCGCCCGCACCGCCGCCGGAAGGCGCTGCGCTCATGGCGGGTTCGGTGGTGGTGTCGATCGCGACTGCCAGCGAGCCGACGTAGCCGCTCGTGGGGTCGCCGGTGAAGGTGCCCATCTCCAGGTCGTAGCCGTCACCGAACACGTTGTCGTTGTCGAGACTGCCGAGCTGGGCGAGGTTGCTCGCGGAGCCCGGATAGGTGTCGAGCTGGTAGATGTCGTTCAGGATCTCCTGCGGAAAGGCGACCTGCGAGGTGGCAATTGCGTTCTCCGCGTTGGTTGCCGACGCTGCGTCGGGGTAGACCTCGAAGTGCATGTGCGTCCAGCGGCCGGAGTAGCAGCCGGGCACGATGGTGTCGAAGGTGGCGCTCCCGCTCGCATCGGCCGCCTGCACACCGCGTAGGTACGTCTCGTCCTCGGCACCCTCGGAGTACATCGAGTACTTGCCGTTCGCGTCGCACTGCCACAGGTACACCGCTGCCCCCTCGAAGGGGCGGTTGTCGTTCGCCATGTCGGTGAGGGTGAACGTGAACGACAGTGGGACACCGCTGACCGTGGTGCCGCCGTCGAGGCTCGACGTCACGTCTCGGCGAACGATTCCCGATTCTTCGAGAACGTTGACGCCGTTGGTGCCGTCGGCGGGATACGGGCCGTTGGTCTCCTGTGGAATCTCGCTCGTGGCCGAGGCGGTGGTCGCCGTCGTGGATGCAGCTGTGGTGGTGGTACTTCCGGCGTTCGACGTGCTCGAGCACGCCGCGAGGGCGAGTGCTCCGGCACCGGCTCCGACGATGCTCAGAACGCGGCGACGGGTCAGGAGGGTGGTGATGTCGAACGCGGCACCCTGATCGACCACCTCCTCGTCGGGACGGTCGAGCAGTCGACCTTCGTACGCGGGTCCGTCGGGGGTGTTCGTGGGTTCGGGAATGCGAGGCATCGCGCTCAGTCTCCTTCGATGTGGCACTGAATGTTTCGGTAGTGCCAATACTCTGCGGAGATCCGGGGAGAACCCTGGGCTCCGGCTGGGAGGTTCCTGGGAGCCCGATTCGCGGTTCAAGCAAGCTAAGGCTAACCTCTAGTCACTACCCCGACATACAGGACTTTTCATGACTCATCGTGTACTGACCAGCCTCGCCGCCGCTGTGCTCACCTCGCTCGCTCTGGTGAGCTGCAGCTCGTCCGATGCCGACGACGCTTCCGCCCCCGCCGCATCGTCCACCGACTCGTTTCCGTTGACCGTGCAGCACATGTACGGCGAGACCACACTCGACGCCGTGCCCGAGCGGATTGCCACGTGGGGCTTCGGCACCACCGACGCCGTGCTCGCACTGGGTGTGGTGCCGGTGGCCATGCCGTCGGCCGAATACGGCGGCGGCGACGACCTGATCTATCCGTGGATCTCCGACGCCATCGACGCGAGCGGTGGCCCCGCTCCGACGTTGCTGGACAACGTCACCAACGCATTGACGGTCGAGAAGGTGCTCGCCGCCGACCCCGACGTTCTGCTCGCCCCGCATTCGGGTCTGACCCAGGCCGAGTACGACGCGGTGACCGACGCCGGAATTCCCGTCATCGCCCCGCCGGAAGAGCTGTGGTCTACGCCGTGGCGCGATGTCATCACCACCACGGGCGACGTGCTGGGCGTACCGGATCGGGCTCGAGATCTCGTGGCCGATCTGGACAAGCAGGTCACCGATGCAGGCTCGCAACACCCCGAGTTCGATGGCCGCACAATCGCTTACGTGTCCGAGGCCGCAGATGTCTACTACCTGCTGCTGCCGTCCGACCCGCGGGTGGAGTTGCTCGAGAATCTCGGCTTCACCTCGGACCCGTCGGTGACGGCCCTGGCGAGCGGCGACTCGACGTTCTCGACCACCGTCTCGGCGGAGAACATCTCGAAGATCGACGCCGACGTGGTGTTCACTCAGGTCGACACCGACGCTGCACTGGCCGAATTCACGGGATCACCGGTGACGCGACAGATCCCGGCCGTCGCCGGGGGAGCAGTGGCAGGATTCGTCGGGCAGGAAGCCGGTGCTGCAGTAGGCCCGACGGCACTGTCGATTCCGTACTTCCTGCCCACCCTCGTCGACGGACTCGCTCGGGCTACCGAGGTAGCCGGGAACTGACGCGGCAGCGATGCGGGTAGGGATTTGCTTTGGCGGCGTGGTGGTTTCTCCAGGGCACCGTCGACTGGATCCTCAAGGGCGTTCTCGGCGAACATGTTTGACGCCGTACAGATTCTCGTCCGCGCGGGCGAGAATGTCCGAGACAGACTCCTGCGGATCCGTGGACTGAGCTGTTCCGACGCTGGCGTAGGGCAACGACTCGGTGGTGATCCGGGCGAACTCGTCGACCACATCACGGCTGTGCCCTGTCAGGAGCGCCGCGAACTCGTCACCACCCAGACGAGCGATCACGGCGTCGGAGGGAGCTGCGCGGGTCCAGGACTGCGCCAGATCGATCAGCAGTTCGTCACCCGCACGATGTCCGCCCGAATCGTTGACGGCCTTGAAATTGTCCACGTCGACGATCACCACCGCGACCGGAAGCTCCGCAGTCCTGTTGCCTGCCACCTCCGCCGCGGCCATCTCCCATCCCGCCCGGTTGAACACTCCGGTCAGAGGATCGGTGCACGACGCCACGATGAGAGCCTTGGTCACCACACCGAACGCCTCGCCTGCGGCAATCACCGCGACGCCGAAGATCAGGTACGAAATTGGATACATCGGAGCAGGAGAAACCCACACCGCAGACAGCACACTCACCACGAGCACGCCGACCAGCACTCTGCCGGGTCCGTCCCGATGGAACGCACGGATGTACATCGCCAGAAACATCGCCGCGATCAGACACTGGCTCTGCGCCGCCGCGAGCCGATGGAACGCCATCACCGCGGGTGTCGCCACCATCGCCGCGGCCAGGGCAAGCCGAAGCGCCACCGCGGTACCGGGCCGAACCCACAGCATCACCACGCCGGCCGCTCCCAGACCGACAGCCACGACACCACCGGTGACATCGGACGTCACCCGGTCCCCGTGAGGCAGCAACGTCAAGATCACCCCCACTGCATAGAGACCGGTTGTGGCCAGCAGAAAGTACATCAACAGCCGCGTCCGTAGACCCGCCGTACCGTGCACCGAACTCGGATGCGGAACGTGCGGGAACGAGGGCATGGCCAATACCCTGCCAGGGCGCACGGCGCCTGTCTCGACCACGACCCCGCCGTTCCGTTGCCTGCGACGACTTTCGCATCGAACGAGCTCATCGGCGGCGGTGAATGCCGCCACAGCGTGCCCGCTTTTTGGGCTGATCGTGTTGCTGGTGCAGGAAAAGTACGGGGCGGTCCGGTAACGCCAGCGGGTAGGCGGCGATGATGAGCTGTGTCCCCACGGCGAAACAGGCAGCCGGCGAACGCGGGGTCGGTGGTGATCGACTCGCGTCGCCGCGTTCTGTCGTCCCTTCTCGCTGTACAGCTGGTGCTCTATTCAGCCGCGGTTTTCGCATCCTGGGCCGACACGAACGGTGCCGGGGCTGTGGGTGAGATGTGGGCCGCAGTGGTCGCTGCGGTGGGATTCGTCGCGATCCTGTCTCGTCGACCAGGCCCGGTGCGGCAGGGGATCGCGATTGCCTGTGCGGCACTGGCTCCAGCGCTGACGATGCTGACCCATCAGAATCTCGCTGCCCAGGTGTGGGCGCTGATTCCCGCGATGTTTCTGGCGCTCTACCTGCGCGCGACGTACCCCGTCGTCGTGGCACGGGTCCTGTGTGTGGCGTTGGCTCTGCTGTCGGCCACGGCACTGCTGCTCGCGCCTGCCCCGGCACCGATGCTGTGGGGCGCGCTCTACGTCGTGTGCATTCTCGCTGCCGCCGAGGTGTTCGGCGCTCTCGGTGCCGCCCTGATCGCAGGCGCTCTCCGTGACCCGCTCACCGGGGTGTTCAACCGCGCCGGTGCCGTCGACGCGGCGACGAATCTCGCTGCCCGAGCGGCTCGTCGATCCGAGAACATCGCCGCGATCGTGTTCGATGTCGACCACTTCAAAGCGGTCAATGACAGGGACGGCCACGCTGCAGGCGACCGCATTCTCATCTGGCTCGCCGACGCACTGACCGAGAAAGTACCGGCCGGAAGTGTGATCGCCCGGCTCGGCGGCGACGAGTTCATCGTCCTCGTCGCCGGACTCGACACGGCGCAGATCGACACTCTCGCGCAGGAACTCGTCGACGGGCATGTTGTCTCGGTCACGTACGGTATCGCCGTCGGTTCCCCTGGACCCGACGTACTCGAGGCGCTGACCCAGGTTGCCGACGCCGACATGTACCGCCGAAAGATGCTGCGCCGCAGCCGCTGACAGTGCTCGATCAGGGCAGGATGGAGTCGACGTAACCGCCGTCGACCCGCAGAGCGCCACCGGTGGTGGCCGACGCCTGATCCGAGCTCAAGTAGACGATCATGTTGCCGACTTCCTCGGGCTCGATCAGTCTGCCTATCAACGAGTTCGGGCGATGGTTCTTCATGAAGGTCGCCTGAGCCTCGTCCCACGGGAGGTCGTCGCCGACGAGCTCGGCCACGAAATCCTCCACCCCGCCGGTATGGGTGGGGCCGACGATGACGGAATTGACGGTAACTCCGGTCCCGGCAGCAGCTTTGGCGAATCCGCGACTCACGGCCAGCAACGCGGTCTTCGTCATGCCGTAGTGGATCATCTCCTCGGGAATGACCACGGCGGAGTCGCTACAGATGTTCTGCACTCGACCCCAACCGAATTCCATCATCCCGGGCAGGTAGGTGCGGATCAGGCGGACGGCCGAGAGCACGTTGACCTCGAAGTAGCGACGCCATTCGTCGTCGTCGATCTCGAGGGCGGGCTTGGATCCGAAGATGCCGAGGTTGTTGACGAGGATGTCGACCGCGGGGACGCGCGCGGTGAGTTGCTCGACGCCCTCGGCGGTGGCGAGGTCGGCGGCGACGCCGATGACACGCGCGCCCGGAACGGTGTCGAGTATCTGCTGCTCGGCTTTGTCCACGGTGGCCTGCGAACGCCCGTTGATCACCACGCGGGCACCCGACTGTGCAAGCGCTGTAGCGATCGCCAAGCCGATTCCCTGCGTGGAGCCGGACACCAGGGCAGTACGTCCATCGAGATCTATCTGCATGGATCCTCCTCGTCGTGTTCGTTGTGAGCCTACGCCGTTATAACGCGTATGCAACTAATCTGGGATTAGCACTCTCGGGCGTCGGGTGCCAAAATGGAGAGGCATACTTTCGTGCAACAAACCCCAGCTCAGCGAGCCTGAGGAAGGAGAGAGCAGTGACAGTGACATCCCCCGATTTCGACGCTCACGACATGGATGACGTGCTGCCGCGGTGGTGGAATCGACATATTCGCACCCGAACGCAGGTGACCGAGATTGCCGTGATGTTCGGCGCTCTGTCGATCGTGTCGTTCTGGGCCGCCGGCCTCGGCATCGCAGCCGGCCTCATCGCCATCGTGTCTGCGCTGTGGGCGGATCGAAGCCCGGATCTCTCCGGGCCGCGCGCTGAACGCAGCGATACCGCGCTCGCCATCGGCACCGGAGCGGTCGGCGTTCTCATCGGTCTCGGCTTCCTGTTGATGGTGCTGCCGCACTGGTGAGGTAAGGGTTCGTGGCGAGAGCCGGTCGACGACGCGTCGGCCGGCTTTCGTCGTCTTCGGCAACATTTCGGTAAGTATCTGCGACGGTCCGTTGCACTAACGGGATTTATATGTGACGCTCTGTAGCGTAAAGATTGTTCGGGACGCAGGCGGAAGGACCACCATGACTGCAGTCGACGACGCACGAACGCACTACCGAGACACCTTGCACTCCTTGTCGACGGCATCGGTGCATCAGCACTTCGACGCTTTCCTCGACATTCCCTGGGACGAGCCCGAATACGCGATCGTTCCCAACGATCCCCGGTGGGTACTCCCGGACGAGGATCCTCTCGGTCACACCGATTGGTACAAGTCGCTTCCCCTGGATCGGCAGATCCACATCGGCATGTATCGCCAGGCCAGCATGGTCAAGGTGGGCCTGCAGTTCGAGCAGATCCTCATCAGCGGCCTCATGCAGTACGCCCTGACGCTGCCCAATGACTCACCGGAATTCCGGTACTCGACGCACGAGGCCACCGAAGAGTGCCACCACACGCAGATGTTCCAGGAGCTGGTGAACCGCATCGGCATCGACGTGCCGGGTGGACCCGGATGGTTCCGCAAGATCGTGCCGATGCTCACGGTGTTCGCCAGCCGCTCGGCACCGTTCGGATTCTTCGTCGGCGTCCTCGCGGGCGAAGAGCCGATCGACCACATGCAGAAGGGCGTTCTGCGCGGAGGCTCAGTCGGCCACCCGTTGGTCCAGCGCGTCATGCAGATCCACATCGCCGAGGAAGCCCGCCACATCGGCTTCGCGCATCAGTACCTGCGGTACAAGGCTCCTCGTCTCGGTCCCTTCGAGAAGGCGTCGATCTCGATTCTCACGCCCGTCATCATGCGGTTGCTGTGCGACGTCATCATGAAGCCGAGCAAGCAGATGCGACGCGAACTCGACATCCCCGACGAGGTAGTGGACGCCGTGTGGTGGAACAGTGAATCGTCACGAAAGGCATTGCGCGACACCTTCGGTGACGTACGGATGCTCGCCGGTGAACTGGGACTGATGAACCGCGTCTCCAAGCGCGTGTGGCGCGCCCTCGGAATCGACGGACGACCGTCGCGTTACCGCAGTGAGCCCTCGTTCGGCTGAGCTGTCTGTGGGCCGGTGACAGATTCGAGAGGGACTTGGGGTATCGCGATTCCGCGTGATGCCCCAAGTCCTTTGACCTGCAGCCAGATGGTGTCGGCCAGGAACGTTGCGAAATGATCCAGGCCGGTGCGTGATTCGGTTTGCGCGCTCCAGCTGCGGACCGCGCCCATGCATCCGGAGACCAGGCCCGCGACCCACGGGCGCACCAGCGACCAATCCTCCGGCGACAGATCCGCATTCACCAACGCGAGGAACGCCGCGACGCTGACCTCCAGCTGCTCGGCGAGCAGGGCATTGGTCTCCTCGAGCGGACTGGGCGACTCGGCACTGACATCCTGCTCGACGAAACGCGTCCACGCCGGATGCTCGGCGACCCAGCGGACGTAGGTACTCACGACACGATGCACCACATCGCGTGGAGTGCCGGTCAATGCGAACGAGGCGACCAGCGCAGCGCTCAGCTGCTTACAGATGGCACGCTGAATCGCGGTGTCGAGATCGGTGCGATCGTTGAAATACCGGTAGAGGCCGGTGCGATGAACGCCCGCCTCGGCCGAGATCTGTGCAGTGGTCAGACGCTCCCCGGGAGCGATGTCACGGGCCAGTACCGTCATCGCGGCCTCGATGATGTGGCGTCGACGATCGGTGTTGTGCTGTTCCCACCGCCGCTTGCGGCCATCGGCCTTCGGGCGTGCGCCACCGTCACTCATGCTGCATGGTCTCATGTTCCACGGGCTGCTGTGGGCGCGTTGGGGTTCGGAGGTCACTCGTGCGGGGGTTCACCGGTCACCTTGTGGTCGGCAAAATTGAGGCCCTCACGCACCAGCCGAGCGAGGTGCCCGTCGGCGAGGTTGTAGATGACGTTTCGCCCGTCGCGGCGAGTCTCGACCAGACCGGTGAACCGGAGCTTCGCCAAATGTTGGCTGACGGCAGTGCGGGACGTGCCGGTGGCCGCGGTGAGCTCGCTGACGTCGGCGGGGCCGCGATCGAGTAGCCAGAGTATGTGCAGCCGAGTGGGATCGGACAGCATCCGGAACGTGTCGGTTGCCGTCGCCAGTCGCGCGGAGTCGGGTTGTGCCTCGTGATGGAGACTGATGCGCTGTTCCTTCTTCGGTGGCATCGAGGTGTCTCCTTTGCGGACGGCGTCTCCTCATGCGGAGGCGGCGACCGGGATTCGGGAGCGACTCCACAGGCGTGCTGCGGACAGTGCCGCAAGTGTAGCCAAGGCCGTGAGCACCGTCGCCGCGGCGAGCAGTCCTAATTGCGCACCGACCCAACCGGCCAACGGATACGTGAGCAGAAACGCCGCATGGGACAGGGAGAACTGAGCGGCGAAGATCGAGGTTCGGCTGTGTTCGTCCGACTCTCGGCGTAAGATCCTCGCCGACGGCGTGTTGATCAGCGAGGTGCCGATACCCAGGATCGACCACGTGATCGCCAGAGCGGTCCACGCGGTCGGCCCGCCGCCGAGGGTGGCGACGAGTGCTGCAGCTGCAGTGCCAACGACAGCGACGGCGGCACCGGCGAGCATGACGCGATGGTCGGAGATCCGCTCGAGGGCTCTCGGAACAAGCAGCGCCGCCGCCATCGACCCCGCACCGAAACAGCCGAGGGCGACAGCCAATTGGGTGCTCGAACCGCCGAACAGATCACGAACGTAGACAACGGTATTGACGAGGACGAGAGCCGTGGCTGCGGCGACCACGATGTTCAATGCCAGCAGACCCTGGAGTTCCCGCTGCCGGACGAAGGTCGCTATGCCGTCGAGTGGTTTCTTGTGTTGTGGTGCAACGTATCTGGGAAGGGCTGTGCCGACCACCACCGCTGCGGAGACGACGAACCCCACCGCCGTCCCGACGAACAGGGTGTGGAAGGTGACGACCGTCAGCAGTGCGGCGGCGATCAGCGGGCTCACCAGGGACTCGAGGTCGTAGGCCAGGCGGGAGAGCGTGAGCGCGCGGGTGTACTGCCGTGCGTCCGGCACGACGGACGGGATCACGGCCTGAAAGGTGGGTGTGAACGTGGCCGACGCCGCCTGCAGCACGAATATCAGGACGTAGACCTGCCACACCTGATCGACGAAGGGGAGCGCCAGCGCGGTGAGCGCTCGGACGACGTCCGCGGTCACGAGGACGGTCTTGCGCGGCAGTGTGCTGGTCAGTGACGAAACGACCGGTGCCACAACCACATACGAGATCATCTTGATCGCCAATGCGGTACCGAGGACGGCTCCGGCGGCGCTTCCGGCGATGTCGTAGGCCAGGAGCCCGAGCGCCACCGTCAGCAACCCGGTGCCCACGAGCGCGACCACCTGTGCGGTGAACAGGCGTCGGAAAGTGTGATTGTGCCGAAGCATGCGTTCACTGTACATATGAGTGCGCACTTGCGCACTCATATGTTTTATTCAAGATGCGCAGACGAACGCCACGCGATGGGGCTATTTTCGGTAGCGTCGTGTTATCGGCTCAATGAATATCCAGGGGTGGTCAATGGCCGATCCACGCACGTATCCAGTGGGACACCTGGCGCGCGCCATCGACCAGCTGCCGTCGATGATCGGATACTGGGACAGCTCGGAGCGCAACGTCTTCGCCAACAAGGTCTATGCCGACTACTTCGGCATCGAGCCGGCGCGCCTGGTCGGTATGCACATCAGCGAGCTCCTCGGTGAGGGGCTGTACGAACTGAACAGGCCCTACATTTCCGGAGCTCTCGCCGGCGAGCAACAACAGTTCGACCGCACACTCATCGACGTCAACGGCGTCGTACGCGTCACCCAGGCCACCTACGTTTCCGACTTCGTCGACGGCGTCGTCGTCGGGTTCACGGAAATGGTCGTCGACGTCAGCGCCCGAGCCGAAGCCGAACGTGAACGCGACCGCGCCGTGCGCCTCTTCCAGATCGCGATGGAGTACGCACCAATTGGCAAAGCGCTACTGACAACCGACGGCCGCTGGCTGCAAGTGAACAAAGCGCTGTGCGATCTCCTCGGATACACCTCGGAAGAACTGCTGCAGAAAACTTTTCGAGACCTCACGCATCCCGACGACATCGCGATGGCAGACCACCACCTTGCCGGTTTGGCCGACGGGACGCTCACCAGCGTGGCATCGGAGAAGAGATACATCCGCAAGGACGGAGCCACCATCTGGGTCCAGCGGAACGCCACCGTGGTGCGAGACAACGAGGGCGACGACATCATCATCGCCCAGATCCAGGACATCACCGCCCGGAAGGGAGCCGAGGCGGCACTCGAGCGCCAACTGTTGATCGACGACCTGACCGGCCTGGCCAATCGCCGACGGTTGATGGCAGAACTTCAGGCCCTCAAGGAAGCCGCCGACGAAAACCCGGTCGGAATCCTGTTCGTCGACGTCGACTCCTTCAAATCCGTCAACGATCGATACGGCCACGCAGTAGGCGACCGACTGCTCGCCGCCATCGGAGCCCGCATCCGCGCCAACCTCCGCACCGGAGACATCGCCTGCCGCACCGGAGGCGACGAATTCGTCGCTCTGCTGCGTAGCTCCCGATCGGCCGACGGAGTCGAACGCCTCGCCGCACGAGTGCGGTTGCTACTGGCCGGCCCGTACCTCATCGACGGTGTTCCGGTACCCGCATCGGTCAGCGTCGGATGGAGCTGGGACAAACCCGTCAGCCCCGAAAAATTACTGCACATCGCGGACGAACGCATGTACTCGTCGAAACGACGCTGACCCCTCGCGCGGCCCCCGACGTGCGGCTGACCCCTCGCGCGGCTCCCCGACGTGCGGCTGACCCCTCGCGCGGCTCCCCGACGTGCGGCTGACCCCTCGCGCGGCTCCCCATTGCGGATCAATGTGGCTTGCAGTCGCTTGGAGTGCAACAAAGTCGCATTGATCCGTCGGCAGAGGGGTGAGCGGGGCGGCGGGGAGGTGCGGGTCCGGATAGTTCGCAAACGCGCGCGCACTTGTCAGAAATGCCCGGAATGGTGTGGCAATTATGGGAGCGTTCGGCAAACGCGCGCGCGTTTGCGAAGGTCTGCGAGAGCGTGGACCTCTGGCAGAGTCGTAGACGCCACTCTCGAGGGAGGCCTCGAGGTACTCCGGTCGGCGTGGGAGTCGGCTACGAGGGTGGTGCCTCACAGCCGTGTCGGACGTGCCCCCAGTATCGGTGCGGGAGCAGGGTCTTGCTTCTTGCGCGAATCGACCCGATACGCGAGATAGAGATACAGGCAGCCGGTAATGGTGCCGCCGAGACATCCTGCTGCGATATCGAGGGCGGTGGATCCTGAGTTGATCGTGAAGTGGAGCAAGAAGAACCCTATTGCGACGGCCGGGACGAGAGCCAGGGCGTTGATGTAGTCGGCGCGAGTTGCGCCGCATTTCTTGCTCAACGCGCCGGTCATGACCCACTCGCGAAATGGCTTCTGCATCTCAGGCTCCTCGTATGGGTCTGATTTGTCCCGTTCAGTCAGGATACCGGAGAGTTGGTTTAGGTAGGGTTCGAGTTATGCGCGCTGTTGTCTTCCTCGCTGTACTCGCGATCATCTACAAGTGGCCGGTGTTCGGAGACAGCCCCGGCCACTGGTCGGCCCTGAGTCAGGGAATCATGTTCGGCGCGATCATCTGCACCGTCGCTACTCCTGCGGGATGGAAGGCCATCCGGCGAATAGACGGACGGATGCGTTCTTAGGTTGATGCCCGTGGGGCGGCGTTGGTCCGGATTGCGCCGCAAACGCGAGCGCATTCGTCAAGTGCGCGCGGATTCGTCGCCAATTTCGACCGCCAGAGAGGGCCATTCGACAAAAGCGCGCGCGTTTGCGGCGGGGTTCAGTCCCGTTTCGTGACTCGGCCGGAGCAGTTCGGCGTGGGCACCCGTTGCCTCCCAATCCAACTGAATCGGGTGCAGATAGCCGCGCTCACCCTCTTTGCCAGGCTGCTTGTGAGTCGAGGGTGGTGAGGCCATGTGTTTGGGTGAGTCCCATGGACTGGGTCGGCAGAGAGCTGAGCGTGGCCGCCGGGAGTGGGGCAGTCACGTCTGCGGTACTCATCGCACCGGTCATCGATGGCAAGTGGTTGGATCTGACTCTCCCAGCCGTACTCGGCGCAATCGGTGGACTGCTGGTGGGATTCGCGGCGGTGGTCGGCGGCAAGTACGCACTGAAGACTGCGGTGCCGTGGCCACCGAGCGGTCGAAAACAATGGCGACACCGATTTGCCCTGTGCACTGCGGCAGTGGTGACACTATTTGTTGCTGGGCTCTTGGCATGGGCGAGCGCTTCCTCGGCGATGGTCGCGTCGGACAGCGCGGAGCCGCCAATACAGCTGATGGTGACAATTGCGTTGACTGCAATCAGTTACGTGTTCGCGTACTTCCTTGCGCCCGAGGTCAACTGACTTCGGCTGGAGCGGTTCAGTCCGAACCGGTGAGCGCGCCGAGGACACGCTCACCGACAGGCGTCAGGGCCGTCGAACGCGCCCACGAATCTGCAGGCAACATCACGCGGGACTCTCCACTGATTGTCGTATCGCACGAATGACATCGGTCCGACGGGATAACCCTCCATGCTTCGGAAAGTTCCGACACCCATGGCCTCGACCGAATCGGGACCGGTCGAAGCGACGGTTGTGAATTCGATGTGTTGCGGATCCGGCTGAGCGCCCCAGGCGCGTGCGAGCCGCACGTTGTTCTCGGCCGGCCCGTCGAACAATCGAGCTCGATCTTCTTCGCGAATCGAGTAGTCCACGCTCGCTGCGAACAGAGCCGTCAACTGGGCTGCGGTCGGCACATCGTCGGTGATGGGCGGTGGCGGAGAGGCGAATTGCGTCGGGCTGATCGATGCGACCGGCGACTCCGGCTCGTCCACCTCGGCGGGGGAGCAGGCGCAGGCGAGCAACACCACAGCGACCGCGCTCACTCCAACAAGTTTCACCAGCCCAGTATGAACCGAAACAGCATGGTGGGTAGGTGAATCGGCGTCAGATACCCGACGTCGTCAGGCGTCGGTTGTGTTGGGCGGTGATCACCAGTACCGGTATGGCGATCGGCAGGATCAGGGCCGCCGCTGGAAGAACGAGGGCAGCAGGAGCAGTCGTCAGGTTGTGGACCGCTACAGCCACTATCCATGCACCCACGGCCGCGATGGCCTGCGCACCCAGTCGGAGGGCCGTCACTTTCCACGGTGAACGAACTGCGAATTTGCCGATGGTCATCGGCAGATAGTGGCCCTCGTTCACCTGTGACAGCTGCAGCGTAGCGACAGTCATCATGGCCGCGCTGATGGCGGCGATCACGAGGCCGAGAAACAACATGCTCAGTACGATACGCAAACTTGTGGCCCTAGGCTGCTGCTATGACTGCCGCTGCGAATTCCGATGCGACCCGTCGTCGGGTGCCGTCCTGGTTACGAGAGTTGGCGGTTCTGGTCGTGGTCGCATTGTTACTGAGTGTGCTGCTGCAGACTTTTGTCGGCCGTGTCTATCTCATCCCGTCGCAGTCCATGGAACCCACGCTGCACGGCTGTCCCGGTTGTACCGGCGATCGAATCGTGGTGGACAAGATGACGTTTCGATTCGGAGATCCGCAGCCGGGTGATGTGGTGGTGTTCAAGGCTCCGACGGAGTCGTGGAACAGGGGATACACGTCGAGCCGATCGAGCAACGCAGGAGTGAAGGCGTTGCAGGACGCGGGATCGTGGGCCGGACTCGTCGCGCCCGACGAGAACGACCTCGTGAAACGGGTGATCGCAACAGGCGGGCAAACCGTCCAGTGTTGCGATGTGCAAGGAAGAGTCGAGGTCGACGGGCAGCCGCTCGACGAGCCCTACATCGCGTTCGACTTCCCCTACGACGCGGACACACTCACCTGCGCAACAGTTCCGCAGTCCGGTCGCTGTTTCGGGCCGGTGACCGTGCCGTCCGGCAATCTGTGGATGATGGGCGACAACCGAAGCGGCTCAGCAGATTCGAGGGCACACTCCCGTGACGAACTGGGCGGAACGGTCCCCATCGAGAACGTGATAGGCAAGGCCAGATTCATCGTGCTGCCACCGTCGAGATGGGGAGCCATCGACTCGCCTGCGATACAGCGCTGATCGACTACGCATTCCCACGATCCCGTCGAGTAGCAGCGTCTTAGAACCCGAGATCGCGCTTACGACGCTCGCGTTCGATGCGCCGCTGTTCCTCGGCGCGTTCGCGGCATTGCCGGAGGAATTCGGCGTCCGCATCCGGATTCTGGGCGGCCTGACGGCCCGGCCGCGTCTCGTACTCGGGGTACGCGGAGTTGCTTGCGCGACCGTAATCGGACCCGCCGGCACCTCCCCAGATCCCGGCACCGACGGGTCGGCCCGCAACGAGCCAGGCGAACGACCCAGCGAACGGGAGGAAGACGATGAGCAGAATCCAGACGATCTTGGGCAGATAGCGGATGCCACCCTCGTCTGCGGTGATCGCGTCGATCAGACAGAACACCCACAGCAGCATGACCAGCAAACCGAAATACGGCATTGTGTCCCTCCATGTCCAAGACCGCTCGGTCCGATGTACCGAAGATCGTAGCGCTGTCTTCGCGTTTCCGACAGACGAGTCGGTTTGGAAGTCTGGGGCGGGGGCTCGGACACGGCCGGATGCAGCGTCAATGACCTGGGCAGTAGATATACAGGGATGATCGCTGCCCATCCCTGGTGAGCAGGACGGTCACCGGACCTGTGGGACGCGGGTGCGCCTATCGGCGAGCATCGTCATGGCCCGCGGTGGGCCTGATCCTCAGAGCGACGAAGACGACGACGAGGGTCGTGAGAAACACCGCGGGATAGGTGAATTGGACGGCGAACTCGAAGGCGGGGGAGCCCTCGAACATGAAGATTCCGATGGCCTTGATGCCGCGGTAGTCGGTGAAGTACCAGGCAGTCATCGGCGTGGTCACGGCGATCGGGGCCAGCCAACTCCACCAGGTTCGGTGTCGGTTGGCGTAGTCGAGAGCGAGGACGGTCAGCGGGATGCACCACACCCAGTGATGGCCCCACGCGAAAGGCGAGACCATCGGCGTCGCCATTCCACATATTGTCAGGGCCAGCAACGTCTTTCCGGCTGCCTGCGCGCGTGCCGCCACCCACAGCGCCAGAGCGGCGACGACGACGGCGAGCACCAGCCACACGGCGAAAGGAGGTGTATTGCCCGGCCACAGTCGAGCCAATGCGCCATGGATCGACTGGTTGGCGGGTGAGGCTAGCGCACCGATTCGTTCCGAGTCGATCATCGTCGACGTCCAGAATCTCCACGAATCGGCGGGAATGACGATCAGTCCGGCAAGCACGGTTGCTGTGAACGCAGCGATCGCAGTAACGGCTGCCCGCCACTGTCTCTGTGCCAGTAGATGAAGCACGAAGAATGCGGGCGTCAGTTTCAGTCCCGCAGCAATGCCGACACCCACGCCGCGGAGACGACTGCCCTCGCCGCGGGTGAGGTCGAGCAGAACGAGAACCAGCAAGAGCAAATTGATCTGACCGAGCCAGATGGTCATGCGAACCGGCTCGAGCCACGTCAGTGCCACTGCCAATCCGACACTGACGAGATACATTGTTGCGCTTCGATATCCGAGCGCGCGCCAGCTCGCGACCACGGCCACGTAGATCAGCAACAGGTTGATCGCCTGAACCACCGCCACAGCGCTCGTGACAGTGAGAAGGGCGAGCGGGGCGAAGGCCAACGCCGCGAAGGGCGGGTAGGTGAACGGTAGGCCGATGTCGAACAATGCGAACTCGTACAGCGGCTCGCCCTGTTGAACGACGTACGCACCGTGCCGATAGACGATGGTGTCGATTCCGTTGCCGAACAGACCGAAGGGGGTTGTCCATCCCAAGAAGTAGGCGTGCGCAACGATCGCGACGCACGCGGCGAGCGCCGACGCGAGGAACCAGCGCCAACCGAGCCGGCCGACGCCCGTCGCGTGCACTTCCGGCTGCGTCTCCCGGATGGCCGTCTCCTGGTCGTTCTCTGCGTGCACGTCCGAGTCCGACCGCGCGTAGAGCGGCCGAATACTGGACGTCGTCATGGCCTACACGATAGATCGTTGTACCTGATACAGAGAACTCGACACGGACAGACCGGTACGTTTTTGTCAGCGTGTGGCTGGGACTCGTCTCCGTCCTCTCGCTCTCCGGACTGTTGATCTACGAACTCGCGACGCGATAGTTCGACGAAAATCCCGGGCCGCAACTCGACCCGGGATTTTCGCTGTCCCGATCGGCACCGGATAGGTTGATGTCCATGGATATCCGGGTGGCCGACCTTCGTCGACCTGCATTGATCGTCGTCGATGTGCAGGCCGGTTTCGAAAACTCGGAATTCTGGGGTCCACGGGACAACCCGTCGTGCGAGAGCAATATTGTCGATCTCGTTGAGTTCTGGCGGTCCCGGGCTTGGCCCGTGGTATTCGTTCAGCACGATTCCGACAATCCGGAGTCGCCGTTGTCGCCGACGCAGGACGGGCATCGCTTCAAGGACATGCTCGACGGGATTCCGGATCTGCTCGTCCACAAACGCGTCAATTCGAGCTTCTACGGAACTCCCGATCTGGACGCATGGCTGCGCGGCGAGGACATCGACCAGGTGGTCATCTGCGGAATCACCACCAATCACTGCTGTGAGACCACCGCGAGGATGGCTGGGAACCTCAGCTACGACACCTACTTCGTCATAGACGCGACGCACACCTTCGATCGCGTCGCGCTCGACGGGACAGTCGTACCCGCCGCAACACTGTCGGCCATCACGGCCACGAACCTGCACGGCGAGTTCGCGACGGTGATCGAAACGAAAGACATAACTTCCCACTGACGTCGCCCAATTTGATACCGTTCGGTATGGCCGATCGGGGAGCAGTAGCAGGGCTCGCGGGACCCATTGTGCTGCTGTATCTGGGGTACTTCGCGTCGATCCCGACTCTATCGTCGCTGGTCCACGGGATCTTCGACCCTCGAATAGATTGGGCCGACACGGGTTTCGGTGAAGTGTTGCTGTTTTCGTTCCTGGTCGTGGGCGGTCTCGCCGCGTGTGTTGCGGCAGTTCGCACACTGGCCGGCTCTCCGAGGTTCCCCGGAATCGTCGTCACACCGGGGTCGTCGATCGGAAGGAAAGTCGACGCGGTGGTGGTGACACTCATTGCCTACGCCGTCGTTGTTCTGGTGTTCGCGACCGCTACCGCATCAGCCGCAATTCTGGTGCCGCTCATCGCGGCATGGGCTTGCTCCAACACGATTCGGAATTTTCGCGAACTGAAGAGTCGACGTCGAGCCTCCGCAACATAGCCCATGAACACCGTGCTGATGCTGATGCTGATGCTGTGGTTCGTCGCGTTCGCGTACGCGGCGTCCGTCGGATTCCGTGGCAGAGCAACGCATCCCGACTACTACGGTGCACGAGTGTCGGACGCGGTGAAGTCGACACCCCGACTGCGTGCACGAGCCAATCGATCGGTCGGGATCTGGTGCACGGTCGGTTCCATGATGGCTGTGGTGCCGATCGTATGGATCGGCTCCGACTTCCACCGTGAAAGAACGACTTGGGAGCTGGCCGGTCTGGCTGCTTACGTCTTCGTGATCGTGGTGGTGGGGGGTTACCCGCTGGAGAAGATCAAGAAGTCGTGACGTTCGGAAGGTCCAACAACGCGAATGCGGCCGTCAATTGTGCTCGGGCTGCGTCGACTTCGGAGGTGTTGCCCGCAAGATGGTGGAGCAAGGCGCGTTGAAAGATCCCGTCGAGCAGGATGTAGGCGGAGGGGCGGTCGAGGGCCGATTCGGAGCCGCGTAGTTCGCAGTACTTCGTCACCACGCGCCAAATTATGTCTTCGCGACGTTCCTCGATGTCCAAGACGTCGAGTGACGCTCCCTCGCCTCGGACCGTGCAACGTGGATCACGGGAATTCACTACATTCTGGACGGCGGCCTCTCGGCGTCGCTGGTGTAGCGCTCGGAGCTCCCCGTCAGCCGAGGGCGACGGGGAGCAGACCGGGGCGCGTCCGAGATACGATGTCGGCCAACGCACCCTCCAGCGTCGGGTATCGGAAGTCGAACCCACTGTCGGTCAACACCTGCGGCTCGACCCACCGACTCTTGAGGACCAGCTCGGGTTCGGTTCGGATCACCCGTGCGCCCAGCTTCAGCAGCCATGCCGGCGTCGCCATTCCGTGATCGCGACCGAGAGCAGATCGAACCTGGTGCATCAGAACCTCGTTGGTCACCGGGAACGGTGTCGCGACGTTGACAGGTCCGACGATGTCCGAGGTGGCGTACAGATGGTCGAGAGTCCGAGCGACATCATCGACGTGCACCCAGCTGAACATCTGGCCGCCATCGCCCATGCGGCCACCCAATCCCACTCGTGCCAGATCGATGATCGGATTGATCGCCCCGCCGCCCGCGCCCAGCACGATCGACAACCGCAGTGCCACTCTGCGAATCGACACATCGGCGTCGAACAGTTCGCGTTCCCACGACCTGGCCACCTCGACCGAGAAGCCTGATCCCAGTTCGCCGTCCCGTTCACTCATCGACCTGTCGCGGGCATCGCGGTAGATGGTTCCGGTGCTCGCGTTGACCCACAGCGCGGGCGGATTGTGTGCTTGTGCCAAGGCACGCCCGAGCTGGGCTGTCGTCTGAATTCGCGACGACATGATCGCGTCGGCGTTGGCCTTGTTGTAGCGACAGCTCACAGAGCGACCGGCGAGGTTGACCACCAGATCGGACCCGTTCAGGACCTCGACGAGGCTGCGATGGTCGGACCATGTTGCATCGCTGGACAATCCGCGTCCGACCGTCCTGACGCCGATGCCGCGGTCCTCGTAGTAGCTGCGCAGATACCCGCCGATGTAGCCGGAGGCACCGCACAGAACGACGGTCGATGGTGAATCGGTCATTGGCTCAACCCTTCTAGAGAGGTCATTCGTTTCAGGAGACCGGCGACATCGGCTACCAGGCCGCGCGCAACCGGGAGTCGGGCGAGACGAACCGCCTTGGATACGACGGGCACGAGCCCGTCGACCAGAGTGCGGGTGCGAGCCTGGTTGTCGGACGAATCGGTGACCCAATGCAGCGTGACGCCCATGTAGATCATCCAGAGCAGCAGCGGCAGTGCATCGTTCAGCGACGCGGGTACCTTCTGCTTGGATGCATCCAACATCGTGCGCATCAGATCGATGGCGATGGCTCTGGCGTCGGAGGATTCCTCGGAGAACGGACTGGAGCTGGACCTCGTCGGCAGCGCCAGCTGGAGGAATGCGCCGCCGAACGCGTGATACGGCGTCAGGACGTCCAAGCCGGAATGCAGAACCGCGGCCAGGTTCTCCGACAGCGACCCGCCCTGGGTGATGACCTGCTCCGCACGTTCGCGGTGATCGCGCTGGATCACCACGTACAACTCGTTGACCAGTTCGTCCTTGCCCGCGAAGTAGTAGTACGCATTGCCGAGCGACACGCCGGCCTCGTCGGCTATCCGGCGCATGGTGGTGGCCTGGAACCCCTCTTCGCGAAACAGCCGAAGAGCCACTTCGACCAGCTTGTCGCGCGTCTCGGATGTGCGGGCCATGCGGTCACCTCGTTTTCTGAACGTGTTCAAAAAGGACGGTAGACCCATTTTTGAACATGTTCAAGCGCAATGGCCGGGGACCGACCTGGATACTCGACGCATGCTCAGACGAATGGGAACCTCGCTGATCGGAGGCCAGGGGGCTCAATGGGTACAAGCGCTGAACGCGCGGCATCCGTGGAGTCACAACGACTACTTCCACAGCTGGATTCTCGCCAACCTGCCGAGCCGACGACGCGAGGCAGTCGACGTGGGTTGTGGCCGTGGCGGTCTCGTGCACTCTCTCGCACCGTATTTCGATCACGTCACCGGAGTCGACATCGACTCCGACATGCGCCGCCGCACAGGTCTTGCGTGCTCCGATGTCACCAATGTGACTGTCTCCGAACGCCAACTCGACTCGTGGGCGGACGAATCCGTCGACCTGATCACGATGATCGCCGTTCTCCACCACCTCGACATCGACGACACGCTTCGCCAGGTCGAGCGTGTTCTCGCGCCGAACGGCCGGCTGCTCGTCGTGGGTATGGCTGCGCCACGAAGTCCCCGGGATCTGCTGTGGGACGCCGTATCCATCGTGACCAACCCGCTGATCGGCTTCGTCGGCCATCCCTGGCCGAGCCCAGCGGGAAAGCAGCCGGCACCCTTCCCGGTCAAGGACCCGGTGCTCAGTTTCGACGAAGTGAAGCGGTCGGTCGACGCGATACTGCCCGGAGCAACGATGCGACACCGCGTCGGATTCAGGCACACCATCGAATGGACGAAGCCTGAGTGACCGGAAGGTTCTCTGCTCTGAGCAGAATCGCCGACCCTCCATGGAATCAAGGCTTAGGCTCCGATCATGGGCGAGGTCCTACGAATCGATGAGCGCCGAGCAGCACGCGCAGTGGAACCGCTGTGGCGTGAGGTGGTCGGCCGCCGGCTGCGCGAGCGCAGACACTCCCGCGGCGACACACTCGCGGACACAGCAGCGCGCGCAGGGATTGCACCGCAGTATCTTTCGGAGCTCGAACGCGGCCGCAAGGACCCGTCGAGTGAGATCCTTGCGGCCGTCGTCGGGGCACTCGGCACGTCGATGGCCGAAATTTCAGGTCTGGCGCATCACGACCTGTCCCGCGGCAATGCGACGTTGATGGCTGCCTGACGTCGTCCTTCGAGGACTTGGTCGACCAGGCCGTACTGCAGCGCCGACGGAGCCGTCAACACCAGGTCACGGTCGGTGTCGTGCCGGATTTTCGCTGCATCGCGTCCGGTGTGTTTCGCCAGGATCATCTCCATCTCGGCGCGCACCCGGACGATCTCGTCGGCAGCGAGAATGAGATCGGGAATGGTGCCTCGCCCTTGCCCCGCTGGCTGATGCAACACCACCCGGCTGTGCGTCAACGCCGAACGTCGACCCGGTGCACCTGCGGCGAGCAGCACCGCGCCGGCCGCCACTGCCTGCCCCACACATGTTGTGGCGACAGGGGATCCGATGAACTGCATCGTGTCGTAGATCGCCAACATGGCCGCAGTATCGCCGCCCTCGCAGTTGATGTACATCGAGATTTCCTGATCGGGGGAGTCGGCCTCGAGATGTAACAGCTGCGCGATCATCGCATTCGCAACACCGGCATCCAATGCAGTACCGAGGTACACGATGCGTTCGCTGAGCAAATGCGAATAGACGTCGACGACGCGTTCGCCGCGCGAATCACGGGTGACGACATTGGGAATGGTGTACGTACTCATCGGGCCATCTCCATCCCGAACGACACCCGACGCGCAGGCATGACCTGATCGAACGAACTGACGATGGCGTCGACGAACCCGTAGTCACGCGCGGCGTCCGCGGTGAACCAACGATCGTGCAAGGAGTCGTCGAATATTTGCTCTCGTGTCTGCCCGGTGTCGTCGGCGATGAGGCCGAGCACCGTATCGCGGGTATGACGAAGATCGTTGGCCTGCACCTCCACTTCGACAGCAGAACCGCCGATGCCGGACGAGCCCTGGTGCATCAGAATCCGCGAATGCGGTAGCGCGTAGCGCTTTCCGTGTGTTCCCGACGACAGCAGGAATTGACCGGCGCTGCAGGCCAATCCGAGTGCCAACGTCGAGACGTCGCAGGGAATCAAATGCATCACGTCACGGATGGCGAGCATGGCAGGCACCGATCCGCCAGGGGAGTGAATCCACAGGGCGATATCGGCCGACGGATTCTCGGCCGCCATCGTCAACAGATGGGTGGTGAGGACGGTGCCGTTGTCGTCGTCGAGTGGGCCGTCGAGCACGAGGATTCGATGACGCAGCAGTCGGTCGCGCAGTTCGGGTGGGAACATTCGGGGTGTCTCGCTCATGGTTCGAGTGTGAACTCCAATAGCGCTGCGTGCCAACGATTCTGCTGTCGGCAGAGACGCTGCTCAGAGCTGCGTGACGCTCGAGGGACAATGGAGGCATGACAGCACTCGAATTCTCCGATTCCGTCGTCGTCGCCGCATCGCCCGAGGACGTCTACGCCGTCGTATCCGACGTCACCCGAACAGGTGAATGGAGCCCGATCTGCCAGGCGTGCCGGTGGAACGAACCCGACGGCGGCGGTGTGGGATCGACGTTCACCGGACGCAACGTCACACCCGACCGCACCTGGGAAACGGTCTCGACCGTCGCAGTGGCCGAGCCCGGACGCGAATTCGCGTGGGTCGTCGGCGACAACTTCGTCCGCTGGGGATACACACTCGAAGCGGTGGACGGCGGCACCCGGCTGACCGAGAACTGGAACTTCCTGCCCGACGGCATCGCTCTCTTCCACCGCAAATTCGGAGACTCCGCGCAGGAGCAGATCGACACCCGCAGCAAGGCCGCGCTCGACGGCATTCCGCGCACCCTGGCGGCCATCAAGCGCATCATCGAATCGGAGTCCTGACAGGTAGGTGCGCTGGCTGTCCACTTTTCGCGTCGGCGCGCGATTCCGCCTGCAGACACGAATTGTGGACACTCAGCCCTGTAGTCGCGCCTATTCTGTGCCGATGACGTCGACGGTTCTTCAACTGACCGCGGTCCTCGAGCCTCGCGGCCCAGCGGCTGCGATCGTGCTGACCGACGCCCAGGTCGCCTCACTCGGCAGCACCAAGACGCCGCCGGTGCGGTTCACGATCGGTGGGCAGACGGTGGCAGGACGCATCGGGCGCATGGGTGGGGAGAACCTGCTGGGCCTGAACAAAAGTGTGCGCACGACGCTCGGAGTCGAGGCCGGCGACACCGTCGACGTGACCATCGAACTCGACGACGAACCGCGCACCGTCGAGCTACCGGCCGAGCTCGCCACTGCACTCGACGCCGAACCTGCGGTGCGCGCAGCATTCGACGCACTGTCTCCGTCGAAGAGAAAAGAACACGCACGATCGGTCGCCGACGCCAAGCGCGCCGACACCCGCGACCGACGCATCGCGTCGATCGTCGAGGCTCTTCGGCCCTGACGTACCACCCGGCATTGGGGCGCGGGTGTCAGCGTCGATCAGACCACTGTCGCGGGCCTGTTCGATGCGATGACCTCCGTCGGCCTGTCCGTCGCAGACAGGCGCGCGAGAATATCTACAGCCGAGGTGATGTCGGGAAGTGAACGAGTGAAGGGGATGCGTTGACGGTCGTCGAAGGCATATCCCGTCCCGAATCGTAGTCCGGGTGCCAGCAGCACTCCGTGCGACTGAGCTTCGGCGACAAGGGCACTGGATCGAAGACCGTCGGGCAGGGAACACCATAATGCGAGCCCGCCGTCCGGAACGCGGAAGTGCCAATCGGGCAATCGATCTCGTATCAGAGCAACGGTGTGATCACGTGCGACTCTCGATATGTCGGCGCGCACTCGGCGTACCTCGTCGTATTTGCCCATCAACTCGACCGCAGCGAGTTGATCGAGAATGGACGTCGAAAGTTGGCGTCGCGCATAGGTGGCGGCGATCCTCGCCAGTAGCCCTGCCTCGGCGCGAACCCACCCGACTCGCAGCCCACCCCACACCGTCTTGCTCGTCGACCCGATCGTCACCGTCGCACTATCCGGCGTTGCCGCCCCGAAGGGTTCGATGTCGCGCGACCCGTCGAGGGACAGGTCCGCCGCTACCTCGTCGACGATGGTCAGTACTGCGTGGCGGTGCATCGTTGCGGACAGCTGTCGGCGGGTGCCGAGGGGGAGTCGAGCTCCCGATGGATTGGAGAAGTCGGGCATGAAATAGGCCAGGGTCGGTGCGCTTTGACGTGCGGCACGGTCTGCGGCCGGCACGAACGCCTCGGTCTCGTCCGGGTCGATAGGCACCGGGATGCATCGGCCGCCGAGCGAGTGGACGAGTTCGACGACACCCGGATACGTCGGGTGCTCGACCAACACGCGGGCAGCCGGCTCGGTGAATGTCGCCAAAACCGCATGGATGGCGTCGGTGGCACCGGAGGTGACGAGGATGTTCTCGGCTGTGGTCGACACTCCGCGCCCACGGTAGTAGGCGGCGATCGATTCGCGGAGCTCGAACAGCCCGAGTGGGGCATAGCCGCCGGACGCGAATCGGCCCTGAATCCTTTCGGCCGCGGTTCTGTACGCATCGGCCAGCAGAGGAGAAGCCGACGGTGACGCGTTGACCAATTCCACTGTCGCACTGTCACGGTCGCCGGCGAGGGAACTCCAGGCCGGCATCGGCCCCGTCGGGGAAACGTATGTGCCCGAGCCCCGTTGGGCGCTGATCCAGCCACCTTCGCGGAGGTGGCGATAGGCCGACGCCACCGTGACCCGACTGACGTCCAGACTGATCGAGAGTGCCCGCTCGGCGGGTAGCCGCGTCTGAGCCGACACCTCGCCGTTCTCGATCAACCGCCGCAACTCGTCGGCGATCTCGAGGTAGAGCGGACCACCGGATCTGTTGCGCAGAGTCGACGGGCCGATGCGTGCTGCCAACTCCGGGGCCGAGATCGCGGTGGCGTCGAACGAGTCCATGCAGTCCACTGTCGCACACTGGACTGAACTATTCACGGTAAAACCAGTCCATTGTTGTCGCATGATCGCAATTGGAGCTGTATTGGCCTTGTCATTGGTCGGCGCGGGATGGACCGTGGTCGCCCTACGGGAGGGAGGGAGAAGCGCGCCTACTGGTCCGCCGCGCAGTCGTATCGATGTCGACTGATGTGGCTGAGCTGCAGCAAACGCGCGCGCATTCGTCAGACGCGTCCGAGTTTGCTACCGATTCGGGGCCTATTTCGCTCGCACCTGGCAAACGCGCGCGCGTTTGCGAGATCAGCGGGGGTGGTGCGAGATCAGCGGGGGTGGGTGCGAGATCAGCGGGGGTGGTGCGAGAACTGGGGGTGGGTACGAACTATGGGCGCTGAGGTCAGTTGCCGTCGGCGATGGAGTCGATGAACGGCGTCAGCAGCAGGGCGAGATCGTCTGCGGCAGAGGCGACATCGTCGGGCGGCTCGGGAATGTAGCTCAGGGCCAGGCGCACGATGGACTTGCTGATGACGTCGGCCTGTCGTGGACTTGCGCCCACCCATCCACGCTGAAATGTCTCCGCCAGACGCTCGCCCGCACGGTCGATCAGCACCTCACTGTCGGTGGTGATCAGGCGCAGAAGATCCTCCGGCGCGTCGCCGCTGTGCAGAGATCGGACGAGTGGATCCAGACCGCTCAGCTCGAAGAACGACGAAAAGCCCTGTCTCAGAGCGGCCGACGCATCGTTCTCGTGTTGGTACAGCGCGGTCTCGCACATCGCGACGAACGCGTCCGTCAATCTGATGGCATACCCCTGCGCGACGCCGCGTCGCGAACCGAACTCGTTGTACAGACTCTGCCTGCTCAACCCCGCGGCCTTGGCGATGTGGCTCATCGTGACGTTGCGCCAGTTGCGCTCGTGCAACAACTCGCGCAGCGCATCGAGCGCCACATCGCGCGCCAGAGTGGACGCGGCTTCACGGTATCGACCGGGAGTCGACGTCTGTTCGGCGGCGGGCATGAACACGACTCTATCGAACGACCGCATGTGGCCTGTCCAGCCAACCTTCTTCGAGACTGTTCCGATCGACGGGGTCCGCGCTCGCGATGAGGGTGCGGACCTGCCGGATGTCCTTGGGATGACCTACCCCGATTGCCCCGACGAGCCTGTCGTCGCGCACCGCGCAGGCCGTGAACCGACGGCTTTCGATGGAGCCGCGCACCACGACGTACTCGTCGTGTGTATCGGTCCACCCCGCGAATTGCAGGTTGACGCCGTGCTGCATGGACCATCCCCACGGGACATCGAGAGCACCGACGTCGAGACCGAGGATGGATCGCGCCGCCCGGGTGGCTTGGTCGATTGCTCCGTTCCAGTGCTCACTCCGATACGTCCCGCCGAGTACCGAGTTGGGAACTTCGGCGACGTCGCCCGCGGCGTAGATGTTCGGTCTCGACGTGCGCATGTGGGCGTCCACCAGGATTCCCGACGCGGTCTCGAGGCCCAGGTCCGCCCCGAGCTCGGTGTTCGCGACCGAGCCGACGGACATCAGCACGGTGCCGGCGGACCATGAACGACCGTCCGCGGAGGTTGCGAGAACGGTGCCGTCGGCCAGCTTCTCCAGGCCGGTCACGGCGACGTCGGTGTGCATCGTGACGCCGTTGTCGGCATGCAGGTCTCGGTACATCTGCGAGATCGCGGCCGGTGCGATCCGGTTCAGCGGAGCCGATGCCGCCTCCAACACCGTGACCTCGGCGCCGAGCGATCGTGCCGCTGCCGCCGCCTCGCACCCGATCAGGCCGCCGCCGATGACCAGCAGTGATCTCGTTCGGACGATGTCGGTCTGCAGCGGGGCGACATCGGCTGCGGTGCGAAGGGTGAACACGTGCGCGGCACCCGGTAGGTCGAGTTGTCGTGCACGAGAACCCGTTGCCAGCAGTAGGGCGTCGTACGGGACCGGAGCTCCCTCGTCCAGGTGCACCTCGGAATCGGTGACGGCGGTAGCCGTGACGCCTGTGCGAACGTCGACCCCGTCGATGGCTGCACCGAGCTGAACCTGATCGACCGATTTCGTACCCAGCAGCAGTTCCTTGGAGACAGTCGGTCGACGGTACGTGGTCTCCGGTTCGCTACCGACGATCGTGATGGATCCGGTGAAGCCCTCGGCGCGAAGCACTGTGGCGGCGGTGTATCCGGCGGCCCCGGTGCCGACGATCACGACGGTGCCGGGTTGGCGAGCGGTCACCCGCGCTCGACCTCGACCATCTCGAAATCGGCCTTGGCCGCACCGCAGTCGGGGCACGACCAGTCGTCGGGAATGTCGTCCCAGCGCGTGCCGGGTTCGATGCCGTCCTCGGGCCAGCCGAGCTCTTCGTCGTACTCGAATCCACATTGCACGCAGCGGTAGAGCTTCATGGCTTGCTCCTGAAGTCGATTTTCTCTCGGACGCCGCAGTCGGGGCACGGCCACTCGTCGGGTACCTCGGACCACGGAGTTCCGGCCGGAAAGCCCTCACGCGGTGCGCCCGCGGTCTCGTCGTATACGAACTCGCACACCGGGCACTCGTAGGCGGCCATCACTTCGCTCCGTATGCGGCGAGGATTTTCTCCCGCTTCGACGGCGCGATGTTGACGCGAGTGATGTCGCCGTCGTAGTGATCGAGAACGCGGTGGTCCATCACCTTGCGCCACACGGGCGGGAAGTAGGCCAGCGAGATCATGCTTGCGTAACCGCTCGGCAGGTTGGGTGCTCCGTCCATGCTGCGCAGAGTCTGGTAGCGCCGGGTGGGGTTGGCATGGTGATCACTGTGTCGCTGAAGGTGATACAGGAAGATGTTGGTCACGATGTGATCGGAGTTCCAGCTGTGCTCGGGGGTGCAGCGCTCGTAACGGCCGTTGTCCTTCTTCTGGCGCTGCAGGCCGTAGTGCTCGAGGTAGTTGACCGTTTCGAGCAACGAAAAGCCGTAGATTGCCTGAACGACCAAGAACGGCAACACGATCGGGCCGAACACAACGGCAAGGACCGCGTAGAGGACGACGGACATCAGCCACGCGTTGAGCACATCGTTGTGAATACTCCACGTGCTCTTGCCCAGTCGCTCCATGCGAGTCTTCTCGAGTTCCCAGGACGACCGCAGGCTTCCCCACACGCTGCGGGGGAGGAAGGCCCAGAAGCTCTCACCGAACTTGGAGCTCGCCGGATCCTCGGGAGTAGCGACGCGCACATGGTGACCGCGGTTGTGTTCGATGTAGAAGTGGCCGTAGAACGTCTGTGCCAGTGTGATTTTCGACAGCCAGCGCTCGAGGTCGTCCTTCTTGTGACCGAGCTCGTGCGCGGTGTTGATGCCCACGCCGCCCATGACACCGATGCTGATGGCCAGGCCGATCTTCGAGAGCAGCCCCAGGCCGCCGTCGATGCCGAGCCACGAGAGGTTGTCGGCGGACCAGAGGTAGCAGGCGAACACCAGGCTGGCGAGCTGGAACGGAATGTAGGCGTACGTGCAGTAGCGGTAGTACTTGTCTTCCTCGAGCGCCTTCATCACCTCGTCGGGCGGGTTGTCGCCGTCCGGCCCGAAGAACCTGTCGAGGATCGGGAGCAACCCGTAGACGAGCAGCGCGCCGATCCACCACCAGACCGGCGCCACGGCGTTCCAGCCGAGCTGGTTGAAAGCCCACACCAGACCGGTTGCCAGAAACACCGCCGTCGGCGGGATCAGGCCCATGAGCCAGAGGTATCGCTTGCGGTCGTGCCACTCGTCGACGGGCGCCTGTGCCTGATCGTCGACATTCGATGCCGTCATCGTCACTCCTCGTGTAGGGCGGATCACTGTGCTGTGGACAATACGCGCAATTTGTATCCCGTGTGTACAAATCAAGATATTTGTACATCAAGCGGATGGATTGTTGCGGCAGTCACAGCGTCACCGATTGGACGAATCGGCCTGCTACCTTCCGACTCGTTGTGATCGGTCACGAATGGTCACGGCACTCGCAGGTCCGTCTGTATCCCGTCGGGGGTACTTCACATCAGGAGTAGTTATGGACGCATTCATCGCCAAGATCATCGTCGACGTCATCCTCGGGCTCATCGGCAGCGGAAGTGCCGAGAGCGGCAGCACCGCAGTGAGCGCAATCCTCGGATCCTGACCCGAAAGGGCTGCGTCGGCGAGAATGCCGGCGCAGCCCGCGGAGCGTCAGTGGCGAAGCGGTAGGAGTGAACGCGGGGCATCGCCGCACGCGCTCGATGGCGAACGGCTAGAAGCGGCCCTCGGCGATGGCGAGTACGACGAGAGCGATCGCCGCGATAATGAGTATTGCTAAGAGTGCCAATTGGATTGGGCTGGTCGAGCCTGGCGGCCGAACGCCGTTCGGACCCCTTTTCTGGAGCATGGCACAGACTGTAGGTCACTTCTCGGGTTTGTGCACAAGTTGGATGGTACAAACCAGCGAATGTGACGATATGATTCGCACACCTGTTCGATCAAGAGTAGAGTTCGAGTCGGTGGAGCGAGGAGGGAAGCCTTGCTCCACCGCTCCTACATATGACACCCGAGCGAGTGGACGGTGACGGCGATGGACGACGTGTTGCGCAAGGTAGCGGAGCTCAAAGCACTGGTCGCCGAGCTCGAGGCACTCGACCGCCAACGCGTCGGGATGGGTGACCGGCTGGTCGATCTCGAACACTACTTTCGCCGAGCGGGTTGCCCCGAGTTGTCGCAGCAGGCACTCGACGCGTTCGTCGGCACCTATGCCGGCCGAGTGCTCGAATTGGCGGACGGCATGCGCGGCTGACGCCTGCCGAAGACATCTGCCGTTCGCGTACCAGGCGGTATCTTCTGTGGTTCACTGGTTCATCCAAGTCGGGACACGAGGAAAGCCGCTCGAGATACGTGAACAGTCTGCGCGAATGGTGGGCACTTCCAGTCGACTACGGATGGAACGTTGCCTTCGCGCGCTCGCAGCAGGCGCTCGAGATCACGAAGATCCTCATCGGCCTCTGGTGTTGGCTGTTCGGCGCGGCGGCGGCCATCGGATTGGTGGTGCCGGGCCTCGCCGAAGGCAGTCAGGGTACGGCTGCACTGTGGTTCACCGTCGCTACGACAATCCCGGTCGGGGTCGCCTGGTGGGTCGGTGGCTGGCCGAGCTGGCAGATGTCGATCGCCTTCGTCTTCTACGCCGACGTCGTCCTCGCGGCCGTGGTGCTCACCATCGGTGTTCCCACGACGGTTCTGCCGACCGCCGCCCTGTTCACCGTCATCGGCAGTTACGTCGTGGGGTTCCACGGTCCCAAGCTGCTCACTGCCCACTACGGTTTCGCTTTGGTCACGACCGCGGTGCTGTACGGCTCGGCCTTGGTGGCCGAACCCGAACTACGGTTACTGGCCACGGTCTACCTGGTGATCTTGATACTGGTGATGTTCTCGGCGCCGCTGATCGTGCACACGTTCATGATGATGCTGCGACGCGATGCCACCGGCGCGTTCTACGACCCCCTCACCGGATTGCAGAACAGGCGGGGATTCGACGCTGCGATCGGGAACCTGCGACTACGGCCGGGATCGGCAACCGGAATGACGGCCGTGGTGATGGACATCGACAACTTCAAGGCCGTCAACGACCGATACGGCCATCTGCAGGGAGACGCCGTGATCCGGCTGGCGGCCTCCCGCATCCTCGACGTGTTTCCGGCACCCGCCATCACCGTCCGGCTCGGCGGCGAAGAGTTCGCCATTGTTGCCCTCGATGACCGTGACTCGGTTGTCGCCAGCGCTGAGGTACTACGAATCCGACTGTGCAACGCCACCGATCGGTCCCCGCTGACCGCCTCGATAGGCGTCGCGCATGCGGTTGTCGATGGGCGGGAGATCGGCACCGCAGTGGAAGAGTTGCTGGGTCGCGCGGACCGGGCGATGTACCGGGCCAAGGGGCTCGGCGGCGACCGCGTCGCCCTGTCGGAAGGCGAGCCTCGATCGCCGCGGCCGGCCGGCGAGCCGCACTGACGAGCGACGGCGTCGACCGATCCCGCTACTGGAACCGGTCGACGCCGTCAACGAAGTCGAAATATGGTGCTACAGAGCAACCTTGGACGCGATGGCCTGCTGCGTTCCGACGTCGAAGACCGGGTTGGTCAGGTGCACGTCGAGGGTGTTGTTGGGGCCGGCGATGAGACCGTTGAGCAACGAGGTGTACGTGCCGCAGTTCTGGAACTGCGGAATCGTGTACGTGCCCTTCACATGGGTGTCGGCCTCGTTGTTCTGAATCAGATCGATCGCGTCGAGGGCACCGGTCAGATTGGCGGTGGTCTCGCTGGTGACGCAGTTGCTACCTGGGGGAATCAGGTCGAGTGCCGCCGACCCGGACGATCCGGTGCCGCCGATGCCGAGGGGCTTGACGGAGTCGATGCGAATCTTGAAGCTCTGCGCGACATTCAGCTCCAGCTGCGGTGCCTCGGCGGGACCGCCGGCTGCAATGGTGCCGGAGACCGGAGTGGCGTCGACGATCGAGATGGTGAAGTTGGCGAGCGTCGCCGGACCGAGCTTCAGATCGGCCGACGCCTGCGGCAAGGCAAGAGTGCCGGTCACCGTTCCGCCGACGAGGTCGACGTCGGTGGCCAGAGCGGTGGTCGGGAAGACCACCGGCTGGCCGGTCTTGGCGATCAAGGTCGTGGTGTCGGCCTGGAACGTGATGGGAAGGGTGTCGGCAGCGTTGGCCGGGCCGGCGACCAAGGTCGCCAGAGCGACACTCGACGCCAAGGCCGTCGCGGTGACGACGGCTTTGTTACGGATCTTCACGTGCTCTCCTGAATATTGTCGTTGTGCTGGAAAGGAATTGGCGATCAGGACAAGGTGAATGCCGGGTTCGGCTGCACCGACAGGCTGTTCACCGTGCAGTTGCCCGACATCGGCTGGTTGCTCGACGTCAGAGTGTTGGTCATGTTGTCGAACGAACCTGCGAGCGTTGCGGGTCCGCAGTTGTAGCCCAGAAGCGAGAAGCCGACGTTCGAGACCTCACCGGTGGTGGAGCTGGTGGGAGTGAGGGTCCAGGGCAGGTTCTTCAGCTGCGGCAGGCCGCAAAGACGGTTCGATCCGCTGATCTTCGCGTCGGTGATCGACGCCGACGAGCCGTCCGCGCTGGTGGATCCGGACAGGGTGATCGAGCAGCTGACGGGTACCCCGAACGAGGCCGGTGTGGTGACGACGATCGTGCCGGGTGCGGTGAAGGCGGTATTCGCCGGTGAGATGGTGGCGGCAGCGGCACTTCCGGCACCGAGGGTGGCCCCGGCAATCGCGACTGCAGCAGCGACAGTGGTGAACGTTCGGGTACGGGACGGCAGGTTGAGCGTCATCGATCCTCCAAGTCCGAGCAGCTTCCGGCTCCCAGACGGGCATCCGGTGGCTCCGGTGCTCCGGCAGCCGAAACGAACATTAGGACGACGAAATGGATGTCGGATATGTTCTTTTGCAAGACAGTGACAAGTCACAATCCGGTCGGTATGTTTGTTGTAAGTCTTGGTATTGATTTCGGTGGACACCTCGGAAGGTATGCGCTTCATGGGTTTTCGGCCCGTTTTCCCTGGGGGAGTCGGCATGATGGGCGCGTCGAACACCCGTCTGTGGCGTTATCGAACCGTTATCGTTCGTTACCGAAACGAGACGCGCCGTAGTTCTTCGGTGACACCTGAGTCGTTCAGGCTGGCGTCAGCGAGGAAAGACGACCCGAAGAGGTTTGAAACAGATAGCAACCCCTGCGCGACGGGGGTGGTTTTTTCGTGTCAAACTGTGGTGTGACGTTCGCGCTGGCCGAAGCAGGTTCAACAGTCGACACGGACACGGGAGAGTTGACGGTGCAGCCGTATTTCGCCCCGGTCTGTCGACTGGACAACGGTGCGCTAGCGGCAATCGAAGTACAACTGCGCGGCCCGAAGGACGGTCCACTCGCCTCCGCCGATGCACTCAAGCGTGCCGCTCGCGCCATGGACGCCAAGCGTGAACTCGATGTTCTCGCATGGGGAGTGGCCCGGCTCGAAAGCGCTGTTCGGCTACCGATGCTGGTCTCGATGGATGTCGACTCGCTCGCGGCACTCGATGAAACCACCGAAGAACAGTTGCGTCGCGACATCGTCGTCGTCACCGAGGCGGCACTCGTGGACAGCCCGGCGCGCACTCTGGCCGCGATCGACAAAGCACGTCGCGACGGAAAAGTGGTTGCCGTCGACGACGTCGGTCGCCGACCACAATCCCTGACGCTGCTGCCGCTCATCGAACCCGATGTCATCATTCTGTCTTCCTCCATGGTCTCCACCCGGCCGGATCTGGCCACCGCCCGTACGGCGCACGCGGTGTCGGCTCAGGTGGAGCGAACCGGTGCCGTGGTCGTGGCCAGCGGAGTCGACACCGCCGTGCACCGCAGCCGGGCACTCGGTCTCGGTGCCACCTACGGAGTGGGCGAGCTGTACCCGGCTGCTCAGACGACCGAAGAGTTGCCGGCCGACGCCGCGGAGATCATGCCGCCGTTCCCCACCTGGAGCACCCCCGCCACCGCGCTCGAGTCGCCGTACGCAATTGCCGCCGCAGGCAAGGTCGCGACGCGGAGCACCAAGCGTCTGTTGGTGGCCATGAGCACGTCCCTGGAGATGCAGGCGTCGGCGTCGGGCCCGGAAACATTGGTACTCGGCACCTTTCAGCGGGCCGAGCATTTCACACCGACCAGCCGTGCGCGGTGGGTGTCGATGGCGGAGCAGATCTCGTACGCCGGCGTCTACGGGGTGGGGATGGGCTACGTGCAAGAAGGCGGCATCGTGCACGCCCCGCTCGACCCGACGGACTCACTCGTCGAGGAGTGGAACGTGGTAGTTCTCGGCCCGCATTTCTGCGGAGTGCTCGCCGCCATCGACCTTCACCGGGGCGAAGCCGACGCGGATCGTGAATTCGACTATGTGATGTCGTACGACCGCGCCACCGTAGTCCGTTGCGCCCGTGCAATTCTCGCGCGCTTCTGAACGGTCGAGCCGGTGGTGTGCGTACTGGATGTTTCGGGCAGCCACGGCAGGGCATACGGCACAACAGGTGATGAAGTAGTCCGGACTGCCACATTGCTCAGACCCCGTACGTTGAAAACACAGCGTGCGGGGTCGACTTGTCGGTCAGGGCAACTCGGCCATCTCGTGCACGAACTCCAGAGCGATGTCGTGCACTTTGCGATTGGCACGTTGCGACCTCTCGACCAACAAAGCGAACGCCTCGTCGGCAGTGATGCGGTGCACCGCCATCAGGATTCCCTTTGCCTGTTCGATAGGCGCGCGACGCGCCAACGCGTCCTGGAGATCGAGCGGGCCCTCGATCCTCGTCACGTGCGCTGTGCTCATGCAGTCATTGTTGCGCACCTGACGTCCATGCAGGTCAGAGACCGAAAGACACGCGGTGAAAGCGACAGACCGTACCGTAGCCGTTACCGGTGACGTAGCGTTCCGTAACCGCCTCGTTATCAGGCAGCCGGGTTGGCCAGAGGTCTCCCGATCAGAAGTTCGAGGGTGCGGTAGGCATCCGTTCGGCGACCGTTGCTGGCGTTGTCGTGATACGCCGCGCCGGCGACGACCACGCCGACCGGAATGCGACCCGACTCGATATCGCGAGCCGTTTGCTCGGCGCAGTTCCGCAACACCGGGCAGTCGGCGCACAGCCGCCATGCCTTCTCTGCGCGTTTGCGTCCGTGCCGAGGAAGTTGTTGCGAGTCGTATGCATCCATGTCTTCGATGCACGCACCCTTGAGGCGCCAGACCTGGTCATCCGTCATCGTCGTGATCCGTTTCGCGTCGTGCCGATCGTTCCACAACGCTTATTCCCCATCCCTGGAGACTCGAAACAACCAAATGCCTTGCGGCGCCGAAGACCCGCCGTTGAGCCGCGCAGTTCTGGCCCACCGCTCAGGCAGGACGACGAGCAGCAGACCGAGATATGACGGCCGCCGCCGCGATGGTCACCAGTGCGCCGAGCACGATGGCGGGGCCTTCACCGGGTGCCAGCACGCTGCTCTGCTCCCCGAGAGTCACGGCCGAAACCGGAACGCCCAGTTGGGCGGCCGCGAGTATCCCAAGCCCGACGGGCTGGCCTGTCGCGCGCATCGCACCGTGCACCGCGATTGCACCCAGACCCAACACGAGCCCCAGCACGATCATGCTCGGGTGGCCACCCAGTGCACGCAGGTCGAGTGACGCGCCGAGCCAGACGAAGTACAGCGGACCCAGGAAACCTTCGGTGATGGCGAACAGCTGTTTCGCCAGACGTCGCGGTTCTCCGATTGCAGCGATGGCCAGTCCGAAGCCGAAGCCGGCCAGCATCACCGACGCGTGAGTGTGGACCGCGAGGGCCGCGAGGCCGAACAGCAGAACCAGGTTGAGTCGCAATTCGAGAGCGAACTTACGCTGGGCAGACACATGGTGGATTCGGCGGCGCAGTCCGGTGAGGTCGAAGTGTCGCAGTACGAAGAAGATCGCGGCCGCGGCAGCGATGACCGTGATGGATCCGAGCGCGGCCGGAACAGCGCGCGGTGGATCGATCACCAGGGGTAGAGCGACGATACAGACTGCGTCGGCGATCGCGATCTGTGGCAGGAAGGACATCAGCCCGGATGTGGCCGTCTTGCTGGATTCGACTATCGGCATGATGACCGCGGCCGAGGACGATGCCATCAACACCGCGTAGAGACCGGGGTGCGGTGGATCGAACGCAGTGGAGACGGCCCAGCCGAGTGCGGTAGCCAGCAGCCCGACGGCCACAGCCCGCGCAGCGCCCACCCGGAGGCCGACCCTCAGTCGAGGATCGCGAATCGGTACCTGACTGCCCGCCACGAACATCACGAGCGCAAACCCGACCTGCGCCAGAAAGCTCAGTGTCTGCTCACTCGGATCGATGACGTCGAAGCCTGTGTGACCGATGACAATTCCAGCGACGAGTTCTCCGATGACAACCGGTATCCGAAGCCCACGCGGAAGCGCCAGAAGTGGGCCGAACAAACCCACCGCGGCACACAGGGCGAGCGTCTCGAAGGTCATACGACCCCGCCGACGTCAGGCAGAGTTCAGCGTCGGGTGCATGTTCGGCGGCAGCGCCGACGCAACGAGATCACGAGGGTGCAGCACGCCTTGCTCGGCCATCATCAGTCTCATCAGCTGCTCGACAACACGCAACTGCGCCGCCAGAGGGCTGCGCATGAGTTTGCGCTCGTAGTCGATGCGGGCGGACCGATATTCGGTGTCGAGATCGCTCATGTCATCGTCTCCTCGAACGGGTCTGCTTCGTGTCGACGACTGCCAGGACGACAGTCCTGAGCGTACGACGACCAGAGGGCTGTGCCATCGGCCCAAGTGCCCTCTTATCAAGGCCACTCGGCCCTTTCGCGGTGTCCGGGCGCGTCGCCCGGTTTCACATCACGATGACCGCGGCACCCGCGAACCGGCCGTGCCGCAGATCTCGCAGGGCATCCGGCACGTGGGCGAACGAGTACTCCGTGGCCTCGACTTTCAGGCGGATTCGACCGCAGATCTCGAGAAATGCCCGTGCATTCTCTCTGGTGTTCGCTTCGACACTGCGCAAACGCTTTTCGTGGAACAGGTGTCGCTGGTAATTCAGGGCAGGGACATCGGTCATGTGGATTCCGGCCAGTACGACGGTTCCGCCCGGTACGAGTGCGTCGAGCGCCACCGGCACGATCTCACCGATCGGCGCGAACACGATCGCTGCATCCAGTTGCTGGGGAGGCGCGGCAAATGTGTCCTGTGCGGAGTCGAGTCCGAGAGACAAGGCGAACGCGCGAGCAACAGGATCCCTGGTCATCACGTGCACCGTGGCTCCGGCCGAACGAGCGAGCTGGGCGACGATATGTGCGCTGCCCCCGAATCCGTAGAGCCCGAGTATGCCGTTGGCGGGAAGCTCGGCAAGGAGCAGTGCTCGGTAACCGATGATTCCTGCGCACAACAGGGGCGCGAGCTCGGCGGTGCGGTATCCGTCCGGCAACGCGAGAGCGTAGTCAGCGGGAACAACCGCCCACTCTGCGAACCCTCCGTCGTGATCCCAACCGGTATAGCGGGATTCGGCACACAGATTCTCCTTCCCAGCGGTACAGAACGAGCAGGTCCCACACGTGTGCCGAAGCCACGGAATTCCCACGCGGTCGCCGACCCGGAACGAGGTGAGGGTATCCACCCCGACGGCAGACACGACCCCCACGATCTCGTGCCCGGGGACGACGTGAGGGGCGTGCACCGGAAGATCGCCCTCGACGACGTGAAGGTCCGTCCGGCACACACCACACGCCTCGACCGAGACCAACAGTTCTCCCGGTCCAGGGATCGGGCGGCCTTCGTCGACGAGCTGCAGCGGACTGTTGTCCACCGACCCGGGGACCGTTGTGCGCCAGACTTTTCCGAATTCGCCGTCGAGATGTGTCATCGAGTGCGCGCAGCGGCGAGTGATCGGGCAGGAGTTCCGTCAGTGTCGATCACGGTTGCACTCGGCCAGGGGCAGCGGGAACGGGCCATGGCGTCGTACACCGACGTGGACGCGTCCGAGGCCCCCCGAGGTCGAGTCGCGATGCGGTCCAGAGAAATTCGCCTCGGAACCCGGCACTCGAACTCGACGAGATCGCTGTGGGTGTCGGCGGCGAGCTCCCGTGCCTGCTCTCGGGTGTGCTCGTCGTTCCACGATGCGTCGATGATGACAGAACGGCCCATCGTGACCTGCTCGTGCGCTCGACGCATCATCTCGGCGTAGGTGCCTGCTGTCCTCTCGGATGTATAGAGTCCGCATCCGACAGCCGCCGGATGCGGTGACCGCGGATCGAGTCCGGCGCGCTGCTTACGCACCACATCGCTCGACAACACCACGGCTCCGCTACGTTCCCCGAGCGCTGCCGCCATCGTGCTCTTGCCGGTACCGGGCAGGCCTCCCACCAACGTGATGGTGACCGCCGAGGACGCCAGGTGGTCCAGCGCGAGCTGCATGTGGGCGAGCGCGTCGGTCTGCGAAGACGGATGACCCTGATGGAAGCGAAGGCAGGCCACCTTGGCGCGCACGGTGGCGCGGTAGGCGATGTAGTGATCGATCAGCGAGCAGGGAGGATCGTCTTCGGTCGCCTCGAGGTACGACGCCACGAAGCGTCGTGCCGCGTCGGGGCGACCCTGAAACTCGAGATCCATTGCCAAGCAGGCGACGTCGTCGATCCCGTCGAGAAAGCGAAGGCGGTCGTCGAAGTCCAGACAGTCGAGTATCCGGGGGCCGTCGGGCAGACAGAAGATGTCGTCCGAGAGAAGGTCGCCGTGCCCGTCGACCATGTGGCCCTGCGAAATACGCTGATCGAACAGGGCGGCACGCCCGCTGACGTAACGTGCCGACAGACTCTCCAGTCGCTCGACGAGCGCCGGCTCGAGCACGCCGACCGCCAGCCAATGCAATTCGGCGATGTTGTTGCGCCACCTCTCTTCCACAGCACTCTGTCGTCCCTCGTCGTCGATGCGACTACTTCGATGGCTGTTCTTGTGGGCGACCCCGGCCGCCCGTGCGACCAGATCGACCGTGTTGCCGATATCGTCGCCGGCCGCGGCACGAGCAGACAGTCGAGTGGAGTCGGGAAGACGACGCATCTTCAGCACTGGTTCGGCTGGACCGCCTTGCGGGTCGGTGAGCTCGGCAATGCCCAGGTACACATCGGGTGCGAATCGCGAATTCAACGAGAACTCGCGTTCGCACGCTGTCCGTCGAGAGTCGACGGTCCGAAAATCGAGAAAATCCGTTCGGATCGGTTTCTTCATCTTGTAGGCGAAGTCGCCGAACAGGAAAACGTAGGCACTGTGGGTTTCGTGGACCACTGCGGCACTGTCGGCCGACGGATCGCAATCGACGACTGCAGGCATGGTGCATCCTTCGAAAGGTGTTGGAGAACAGGTTGGACAGCACTACCGCGACGGGTGGTTTCGCGCCTGCAGAAAATCCTCCCAGTCGGTGTCCCAGTGCCGCATGCGGCTTCGGTCACCGGCGACGGTGGTGAGGTAGACCAGGAATCCGACGAAGACTGCGCCGAGAACCCATACGAACATGGCCGTGGAGGCACCGTTGATGACGGCACCGACCGCACTGACGGGCGCATGCACGAGGGTTCCGTTCGCATCGCACCAGATCGGAGTGGTCTCACCGATCTGCACGTCCGAGGGAACCTCGGTCGATTCCGAGCGAATCGACCCGTCCGGTGCACTCCATTGCACCGTTGCGATACCGGTGGCGAGCGTGGTGCTGTCGCCGCCGGCACTCCTGGACTGCACGGCGTCGATCACTCGGGCGTCGACCTGAACGTATTCTGCCCGTTGCTGTTGCGACCGCGACGACAGGTCGTTGTAGGTCACCGAGCCGATCGTCGCCGCGACGGGTATCAGTAACAGAAGGACAGCGACACCGACGACGAAGGCCGTTCGTTCGATCCTGTCGGGCAGTCGCATCAGCGGATTGGAAGACCAAGGACTCTGGTGCCACCACCGGTGCGCGAGTTCTGCGAGCATGCCGTCACCTACCCCTCACCGCCGTGTGTTCGGCGTCGATTACGAGTCTCCGACGCTGCGCCCTGGTAGGTAAGGGCACAAGGTCCCGATACGCCGAGGGCGGTGGACCGTGAATTCGATCGATCGAAGAATCAACGCACCACGAGGATCGGGCCGCCCGACGCATGCACCAGTGATCGTCCGATCGAGCCGAGAATCGGAGCGGCCCACGGTCCGTGCCCGCGGCTGCCGACCACGAGAAGGTGTGCGGCCTCCGATGCGAGACGAAGTTCGTGCTCGGCCGAGGACTCGAGCACGTGTAGGTGCACGACAACGGATGGGTGTGCGGACGCGGCAGCTGCGACGCGTCCGCCCAGCCAATGCAGGGTTCGCATTCGTTCCGGTGCAGACTCTTTCGGAGCAGGACGTTCGTGGGGAGAGCGGACGTGCAGAACGGTGACCGGGACACCGAGTGCGTCCGCGCACCAGAAGGCTGCGTCGATCGCACGGGTGCAGGATTCGGATCGATCCACCCCGACGACGACCGGCGAGTTCGGCGCGGCGTCTCGGGGCTGGGCACGCCACACCAGAACCGGGCACCGTGACGCCATGACGATTCGAGTTGCGTTGCGGCCGAACACGATGTCTCTGATCGGACCTGAGGTATGACCGCCGATGACGAGCAGATCGGCAGTCTGCGACAGTGCGCCGAGAGCTGAGGCGATCGGGTCGTCCGTCAGAATCGAATCGACGACGATACCGGGGTCGATGCCGAAGAGCTCGCTGCGAGCCGATCGGAGGAGCCGCCGACCCTGTATCTGCACCCTCGATCGTGTGGATTCCTGGTTACCCACTGTCGGTGAGTGTCGCGATATCAGCGCGTGCACGAGGCGAATTCGCGATCCGGTGATCGATGCCATGCCCGCCGACCAGATCAGTGCGCCGCGCGATTCCCGTGTCCCGTCGAGCGCGACGACGATGTCACCCCACTCGGGTTTCGCCCAGAACCCGGGAGCGGAGCCCGCAGGGCGATTCTGCGGCACCGTGCTCACCATGATCGTCCGACCACCGGTGCCAGGGTGCGACGTATGTCGACCGCGACGTCAGCGAGATCTTCGTCGATCGCACGCTCGGCTTCGAGTTGTTCGAGGAGCACCCGAGCTCGATTGGCGGTCAACGGAAACAGGTGGCCGCGAAGGCGTGCCGTCGAGTTCAGTCGGTCGTATGTGGCAAGGACTGCATCGTCGACGCTCGCACGAGTCAGATCGGGGTACCTCTCGGCGAGCATCGCGGCAATCGATGCCAATTCACCGGTCAACGGCAACGTCGATGGTGCCGAATCGATCAGGGTCATGAATGTCTCCCATCCAGGCATTTCAGCCCGGGACGGCACCGTTCACCGGTGGGTGGATCGTGGGCGCAAAGAGCTTGTCCACCGAGGGTGGCCGACGCGTGTCACGTGATGTAGGGCCTTTCGTCGGCAGGCCGGTTACCGAAGGCCCCTCTGTCGTCGTCGCCGGCCTCGTAGCGTCGTCCGGACTGCCGGATGCCCGAAGCAGTACGAGCTGTATCGACCGAAGGATGCCCGATGGGAATCAACAGAATTCTCGCGCTCGTCGTCGGATGTGTGGTGGCATTCGTGTCCTTCGCCATGCTCGGTGTCGGCCTACTCCTGTTCGCCGGTTACCTCGCGCAGGACGACGAGGGGCGAATCAGCTTGCCGACTGCACCGTTGACGACGGCGTCGTATGCGCTTGTGTCCGAGGACGTCTCGCTGGTCGGTGCGATCGACTGGCAGGTGGCGGACGAAGTGACAGTCTCGGCCCGGGTCACCTCGTCCGACCCTGCACGCGAAGTACTGATCGGCGTCGCGCCCACCGCGGAGGTCGACGACTACCTTCGCGGTGTGGCGCACACCGTGGTCACCGACGTCGAGTTCTCGCCCTTCCGGGCTCGATACGACACCGTCGCCGGCGGCGAACCGTCCGGTCCGCCGCTGGATCAGCAGTGGTGGTCGGCCCGCTCGAGCGGCATCGGGACTACACAGGTGGAATGGACGCCACAGGGCGGCTCGTGGACGTTGGTCGTCATGAATGCCGACGGTAGCGCCGGCATCGACGTGGACGTGAGTGCAGGCGTTCGAGTGCAGTCGCTCGGACCGGTGGCCGCATTTGTTCTCGCGGGCTCTGCAATCCTTCTGGTGTTCGGTGTCGTGTCCATCGTGTTCGGAGCGTCCGGGCTCGGGAGGAGGTCCGACTCCGACCCCGTCTCGGAACCACTTGCCGAACCCATCCCGGTGTCCGGCAGCATCGAACGGTCTCGATATCCGGTCACGCTGACGGGCGAGCGTCCCGAGTCGCTGTCCCGTGGCTTGTGGATCGTCAAATGGCTTCTGGCCATGCCGCATTACGTCGTTTTGGTCTTTCTCGCGGCAGGGTTTGTCGTCACGACATTCGTTGCCGGCGTGGCCATCCTGTTTACCGGAAGATATCCGCGCGGGCTGTTCCACTTCAACGTCGGCGTTCTCCGATGGATGTGGCGTGTGCAGTTCTACTCGTACTCGGCGCTGGGGACCGATCGCTACCCGCCGTTCACCCTGCATCACGCGAGCTATCCCGCCGACTTAACGGTGGACTATCCCGAAAAGCTTTCACGGGGAAAGGTATTGATCAAGTGGTGGCTCTTGGCAATCCCGCACTACCTGGTGCTCTCCCTGCTGGCCGGCGGCTGGTATGCCGGCTTCCGGCTGGCCGGTAGCGGGGACGCCGGCCCCACGGGCCAGCCGTATCTGTTCGGCTCCGTCCTCGGTGTGCTCGTCCTGATCGTCGCAGTATCGCTGCTGTTCACCGGTCGCTATCCGAAAGGTCTGTTCGACCTGGTGCTCGGCATCAACCGGTGGGTGTATCGAGTCGCGGCCTACGCGGCCCTGATGACCGACGACTACCCACCGTTCCGGCTCGACATGGGACCCGAAGACGTCCCGATCAGCTCAGAAGAACAGCGTCGATGACGACGTACCCGGCGACGGCGAACACCAGGTAGGCGAACAGGCGTTGCAGCCGCGCCGTATCGAGACGAGTTCCGAAGTATGCGGTCACGACGGAGCCGAGGATTGCCGTGCCGGCGAAGGCAAGGGTGATCGACCAGTCGATGGTCGTGCCGCTCAGATGTGAGAACAGACCCGCGACGGAGTTGGCGACGATGATCACCAGCGAGGTGCCGACCGCGACCGACATTTCGATGCCGAGCATCAGCACGAGCACCGGAATGATGAGGAATCCACCTCCGACGCCGAACAACCCGGTCATGAAGCCGACAGCAAGGCCGGCCGGGATCGAGCGCGGTGCGCAGTGTCTCCAATTGATGCCCGATGCCGAAGTGGTGCAGGCTGTTCCGATATCACCCCGCTCGGCGAGCATCCGTGCTCCTGCGGCCACCATCACTGCGGCGAACCCGAGCAGCAATATCCTGTCCGGAAGCAATCGGCCGATGGCGCTGCCGGCGAAGGTCGCGGGAATGCCGGTCGCAGCGAACACCGCCGCCAGTCGCCATTCGACGCGTCCGGCGCGCAGCTTCGGGATCACCCCCACAGCCGCGGCGGCACCGACAACGATCAGCGAGACGGGTATCGCTTCCTCGACGCCGAGGCCGAGGGCGAACACCAGCACCGGAACGGCAAGGATGGATCCGCCTCCGCCGAGCAGGCCGAGGAGAATTCCGATCACGGCGCCGAACCCGAGCGCCAGCCCCACTGTCATCGCGTATTCACTCCCATCGAAGATGCCTGCATACCCCAGGGGGTACTTGACATACCCTAGGGGGTATTGCACACTGTGTCTACCGCCCAGCGACACTCGCTCGGCGACGTCCGGACGGAGGAAACCGTGATCCTCGAGCAGTACTACCTCGAATGCCTTTCCCACGCTTCGTATCTGATCGGTGACGAGGGCACCGGACGTGCGATCGTCGTCGACCCTCGCCGCGACATCGCCGAGTATTTGGACGATGCGGCGAAACACGGCCTCACGATCGAGGGTGTCGTCAACACCCACTTCCACGCCGACTTCGTCTCGGGGCACCTCGAACTGGTCGACGCTACCGGTGCCTGGATCGGTTTCGGCGAGGCCGCCGAGACCGACTACCCGATCCGGCGACTGCGTGACGGGGAGCGATTGTCCCTGGGCGAAGTCGAACTCGAAATCCTCTCGACGCCCGGTCACACCTGGGAGTCGATATCGGTGTTGGTGCGCGAGCACCCCGGGGCCACGCCTACGGCGGTGCTCACCGGGGATTCCCTGTTCATCGGCGATGTCGGGCGACCCGATCTGGTGAACCTGGGGGACGGATCCACCGCCGACCTCGCCCGAGCGATGTACCGCACAGTGCACAACACGCTGCTGGCGTTGCCGGACGACGTCGTCGTCATGCCTGCCCATGGAGCCGGCTCGTCCTGCGGCAAGAACCTGTCCACCGAGCTGACCTCCACCATCGGCGAGCAGCGGGCGACCAACCCGTCGGTGCAGCCGATGACCGAAGACGCGTTCGTCGCGCTGGTCACCGAAGGTCAGCCGGCGGCACCGTCGTACTTTGCCGCCGACGCCGCGATGAACAAGCAGATCCACCCGTTGCTGTCTCCGAGCCGCACGATCCCTGCGTTGACGCCGGAGCAGGTCCGAGGCGAGCTTGCCGCCGGCACCCGAGTGCTCGACGCGCGGAGTGTGGACAACTTCGCTGCCGGCCATCTTCGGGGATCGGTCAATGTGGGTTTCGACGGTCGTTTCGCCGAGACCGGGGGCATGGTTGCGGAGATCGGCGGACGAATCGTCCTCATCGCGTACCCAGGGGAGGAACAGGAAGCCGCACTGCGTCTGGCCAGAATCGGATCGGACAATGCAATCGGCTACCTGGTGGTCGACCGAGACGGAGCATTCCCCGTGGAGCTGACCGAATTGGTCGAGACCGCCCCACGCACCACGGTCGAGCAACTCGACGCCATGCTCGCGGCAGGCGAGGTGACATTGGTGGACATTCGTAACCCCGGTGAACGCGACCTCGGCACGATACCGGTAGCGACGCCGATACCGTTGGCGCAGCTACGAACTCGACTTGCATCTGTTCCGACAGGTAAGCCGATCGTGGTGTATTGCGCAGGCGGGTGGCGCTCGAGCGTGGCTGCGTCACTACTGCGCGCACACGGGTTCGAGAACGTCTCGGACCTGGCCGGCGGATACGACGCCTGGGTCGACGCCCACGTCCCGGCCTGATCGATTCTTACGACTCGTAGAGGAGAAGTTCATGTGTTATCCCGTTACCTGTGCGACGTGCCGCAAGACCGGATGGGGTGGCTGTGGTCGACATGTCGACGCCGTCATGCGATCGGTGCCGGCATCGCACCGCTGCACCTGCGGTGAGAACCCGACGCCACCGCGCGAGGAACGGCGAACTGTGCGGTCGTTCTTTCGCCGCTGAACGACGAAGTGGAGAGAAGTCCTCGTGGCGGCGGACCTTGTGCCCTAGTTCGCGAGTTGTTCGGGCAGCCATGCTGAATCCATGATGTCGACAACGCGAGCGCTCACCACGAAAGACCGACGATGGCCGTGGCTGGGCGCAGTGTGCGCCGGAATTTCCATCAACGCTTTCGGGGGCGCGATCGGTTTGGCCTCGGGTGCCATCGATCTGAGCACCGAGGCGCACGCACGCCTGCCGCTGTCGAATACCGCGCTCGCCGGCCTCGCGTTGGTTCTGGTCGTCGGAGTGCCGATGGGACTGGCGGCGGCGTCGGCTCTTGCGGGTGGCGGCAAGACCGGCCCCATCGCCCACACGGCGGGCGTACTGCTCGCTGCCTGGATAGTGGTCCAGCCGCTTGTGATCGGCGAAACGAGTTGGCTGCAGGGCATGTTCGGCATACTGGGAGTTCTCGTCGCCCTCCGAGGGTGGCGGATCACGGCGTACACGAACCGCCTCGCAAGTCGCACCGCATGAGAATCCTGGTCTCGACCGCCGGACGGCACGGAGCGACGAACTCGCTCGGGCAGGAGATGGCCCGCGTGTTCCGGCACGGGGGAGCCGAGGTCGAGGTCTGCGCTCCGGATTCCGTCGTCGACATCAGTGGCTACGACGCCCTGGTCATCGGAAGTGCCGTCTATTCCGATCGGTGGGTCCCCGCCGCCAAGCGGCTCGTCGAGCGGGTCTCCAGGTCTGCGCACCCACCCGTGTGGCTGTTCTCCTGCGGGCCATTGCATTCGAGCGACCGACCGGTCAACGACACCGCCGACGCCGCACGCGCGGTATCGATGTTGGATGCATCCTCGCATCGAACATTTCCCGGTCGGCTCGACGCGGAACGGCTCTCGGTGGGCGAACGTCAGATCTTCGACAACTCCGGCGCGGTTGCCGGAGACTTCCGAGACTGGGTTCGTGTGTGCAACTGGGCCCGAGAGATCCTTGCCTGTCTCAGGGCTGGGACACCGGGCTCGTAACCTTCGTGGACGTGCCTGCACCGACACGCCGAGCGGACGGGCAGACGTGCTCGTGAATCTCTGCCGCCAACTGTGCCACCGATTCGGTCAAGACGGTATTCGCTTCGATCATGTCCTGCAGCAGTGCGGTATTCGAAAGTGTATGTACGGCAACCTCACTGCTCACCGAGTCCGCGCGCTTGGCCGAGATCAGCAGAATGGCACCCTGCAGTCCTGCCATCATCGACAGGAACAGGTTGAGCAGGATGAAAGGGTACGGATCGAACCCGTCGTTCTGGTTGTACGCGGCCCACAGCGCCATCACGCCCAGGAACAGGAAGACGAACGGCCAGGATCCCATTCCGTTTCGGACGTAATCCGCCGCACGCTCACCCGTGGTCAGTGCATCACCGGTTCGAACGCCCGGATGTCTTCTCCACAGGTTCATCGTTCGCAAGTCTTCGAATCGGAGGGTGCAGAAGTGTCCATGGTGCCTAGTGTGGCCCCTGATCGCCAGAGTCACCAGGGACGAAAGACCACGGCTGCTGTGCCTTTTGCCTCCCCACGCGCACCTCGGGAGACGTCCCGACCGGTCGATGACTTCCGGCCCTACGTGCCCGCCGCTGCAGCGCCGACCATCGACGGTGTGCATGGCTCGACGGTCGAGAACGGCACCGGTTTCGAAAGTTGGAGGAATTCTACGATGAAAGCAGCTGTTGTCACCGAGTTCGGCGGGCCCCTGGTCGTCAAGGACATTCCGATACCGCAGCCCGCGCCCGAACAGGTGCTGGTGAAGATGGAGACGTGCGGGGTGTGTCATACCGATATCCATGCCGCGCAGGGAGATTGGCCGGCCAAGCCGACCTTGCCCTTCGTCCCCGGGCACGAGGGCGTCGGAGTGATCGAGGCGGTCGGGTCGCAGGTGTCGAGAGATCGAATCGGTGAGCGGGTCGCGATCGCGTGGCTCGGTTCGGCGTGCGGCGAATGCGATCACTGTGTGTCCGGCTGGGAGACTCTGTGCGAGACGCAACAGAACAGCGGCTACTCGATCGACGGTGCGTACGCCGAATACGCTGTCGCCCATGCAAAGTATGTCGTCCGTGTTCCCGACGGAATCTCCTCGTTCGACGCCGCCCCACTGACCTGTGCCGGCGTCACCACGTACAAGGCAGTCAAGGTCGGCGGCGTCACCCCGGCGCAACGCGTGGCCATCTTCGGCGTCGGCGGACTAGGGCACTTGGCCGTGCAGTACGCCAAGATCGCGGGCGGATTCGTCACTGCGGTCGACATCGAGGACGAGAAGCTCGAACTCGCCAAAGAACTCGGCGCAGACCACACCGTCAACTCGGCGACGACCGATCCGGTGGAGGCAATTCAGGCGCTCGGTGGAGCCGATGTCGCGATCGTCCTGGCCGTCATCCCGAGTGTGTTCGATCAGGCCTTCCGGTCACTACGCCGCGGAGGACGTCTGGTGTGCGTGTCGATGCCGGCGCACGGCGTGTTCCCGATCCCGATCTTCGAGACGGTGGTCGGCGGAATCTCCGTACTCGGCTCGATCGTCGGCACCAGGACAGATCTGCGTGAAGTGTTCGCACTGCACGAGGCCGGACGAACGACGGTATCGGCGGTCTCGCGCAAACTCGACGAGGTCAACGACTGCTTCGACGACCTGATGGCCGGACGCGTCACCGCACGTCAGGTTTTCGAGTTCTGAGGGGCTCTCCGATCTCGATGAGTGTTCCCCTTCGGTTCGATTCGCCGTAGGGTTGCTCGAGGGCAGACACGCGCTGGACCAGCGCGTGTGCTCACAAGGAATCGAGTAGTGATGAATGCAGCGATTCAGGTGCAGAATGCGCGCGCGTTGGACAGTGCGGTACAGCTGACCGAGCAGCTCGAGAAGGCTTTGGGTAGTCGCGCTCTGATCGATCAGGCCATCGGCATACTGATCAGTAGAACCGGGTGCAGCGGCACGGAAGGGTACGACACACTGCGGTCCATCGGTCGGACCGAGCACAAGAAGACCGCTCTGGTCGCACAATCGATGGTGGCCGAGTCGCGAAATACTGCACGGTCGAGTCACCGCCACCCCTGGATCGGGTGAGCACAAGCGCGTAGCGTCGAGGTTGCGGGTGAATCCGGGGCTGGGAGTCCGACTCGGGCCTCACACTCGAACCTGACGGTGGAGTGCCACCGTGGCAGGACCTGAAAGTATCGAACAGGCGGTCGGGCCGCTCGGGGATCCACCATGAAATTGCATACTCATATGCTCTCCGACCTGGCGCGATTGACCACAGCACTCGACTGCTCCACGGTCGACCTCGCTGAATCGGTCGATCGGCTGTTGGCGGATATCGACGCGGCGGTACCGGCCGTGGTCTCGATAACTCTTACCGTGATCGTCGACGGCGAGTACTTCGAGGTGTCGGCGTCGACGGGAGGCAGCGCCGACCGCATGCCCGCGTCGTCGCTCAGAGTCACCCTCGCTGACCCACACCGCACCGGTACCGAGAAGTACCTGCTCATTCTGTCCGGCACCGCAGGCGCTCTCACGGACTTCGCCGCCGACGTGAGCCGGTCGCTCGGGCTCGTCGGCGACTCCGTCGTTCTGGACAGACACCTGCGCGGTGCCGACGGGTCGGGGTCGACCGAATCCGGGACCCACGCACTCGCTTCGGTGAGCGAGGTCAATCAGGCGATCGGCGTGCTCATCGCGGGCGGGCGCAGCGCGGTGGAAGGCCGGGCCGAACTGCATCGGTTGGCCGCGCAATCAGGAACGCCGACAGCGGAAGTGGCGCGACGGACCCTGCGTGATGCCCGCGGATGGTTTCCTCCGCAGGCACCCTGACCGGCGCTGTCGCCGTCACCGGGGGCTCGAGGTCCGGGCGACCACGGCTGCGCAGATGGCACCGGCCCACTCGTCGACCTCCGCCCGTGATCTGTCGTCCCCGTCGTCGGCGTTGATCATCTTCACCACTGCGCGCTCGAATCTCGACAACATCGATCGGTCCAGCTTGCCGCCGAACACCTTGTGCTCGATCGCCCAGGACGCCTCGTTCCATTTCGACCTCGTCGCTGCGGGTGTATCACTCCCGATCGGCCCGCTGGAGAACAACCACACCGGCCTGGTCTCGAGCTCGGATTGTTCACGGGCAACCAGTGATCGGGCATCTCGGAGCCATCGGCCCATGTAGACGCCGCTCCCGATGACGACGGCGTCGTACTCGGCGATGCTGTCCACATCGGCGGCATCACGGACATCGACCGTCGCCGGTACCGCGGAATTCGCCAGCCTCGCCGAAATCGACGAACCCAGCCACTGCCCGAGTTCACGGGTGGAACCATGACGGCTTGCCGTCGCGATCAGGATGCGCATGATGTCTTCTTCTTTCTCGAGATCGGAGTAGTGGCAGCAATGCAGTTGCGTCGACAGAAGCTTCAAAGAATCTCGATACTGAGCGAAGTCGATCTCGCCACGTGCGTACCGAGCGGCAAACAGTTCCTCCAACGTGTCGGGGGCGGCGATGTCGTGTGCCGTAGCGCAGATGCGGGTCCGGACACCGCCCCGCAGTACTGCGAAACACAGTGCGGATACAGCGATGTCGAGCGCGAGGGGGAGCGTCATGCCGGTCGGTCCTGTCGGTGGTTGACGTGAACATCACTGACGATGATGTTGCCGGGTGAGAGAGTCGGGAGACAGGGCCTAAGGACCCACACCGATCGCCGAAGGTGTTCGCTGTGTTCGGCCGAACGCACGGTCGGCCGCCGACAGTCCCCACCGATCGAGTACCTCGGACTCTTCCGAGTTCGATAGTCGCGTCGCTAGCGTGCCAGTGGACCGCAGAATTCCCACCGAGAAGGGCCCGTCATGACACGTGCAACGCCGCTCGGCACAGAGCAAGGGGATTGCGGGTCGTCTCCTACTCACGGCAGGGAGCCTGGACACGATGTTGCCACTAGGCTAGATCTGTTGCGCCGCAGCCGCATTTGCCGCGATGGTCCGCAACATCTTTCTGCTCATGACAAACCCGATGGGTTCGATGAAGTAGCGACCGAAGATGACGCGGCTCTTCAGTGACGTCGAATGCGAGTACCTTCCGCGTTCGATCAGTCGCGCCCTTCCCCCGGGCAGGGCGCGCAGATGAAACGACCACAGTGCCCGGTCGGCCGAGTCGGGGTCTGCGCCCAACAACACGAACGCCCTCCCGTCGTCGACCATGGTCACCGTCAGCGGTGGTGACTGCGGATGCAGGAGCACGGAGTCGCCGACCGCGAGGGTCTGGAACCCAGGGTCGATTCCCGTCGCCGACGTGATGTTGCAGCCGACCATGTTCTCCAAGCCTCGATAGCTGTAGAAGCCCGCCCGCTGCTGACCGAGCTGAATCAGCCATGGCCACACATGATCCGGTGTCGTGTCGATATCGATCGCATGGGTGTATCCCCAGGCCGGGTGCGGCACGCTCTCATCACCGGGCAGTGTTTCGTCGACCTCGGCCGGCGTCGCGCCCCACGTCGTGCGCCACTTGCGCAGGGGCACCGAGGCCAGGACATGGAACGCGATCAGGATTGCGCCACCGGCAGACTCGGCGATCTCCGCCCCGGACTCACGCATCGCGTCGGCGCAGGAGATAGGCCGCGAGTGCGAGCAGCAGGACGGTCCACAGCGCGGCGACTCCGAATCCCTGCCAAGGAGTGAGCAAGTCGCTGGGGGCTTGCCGAGGTGAGGCGATCAGGCTGCCGGCCTGCGAGGGTAGGTACGCCTGAATGTGTCGTCCGACGGTGCCGGGGATCAGCTGTGTCAGCGGGGCCAGTACGAGGACGAATCCGATGACGCCGGTGATGGCACCCGCGGTGTGACGAACGATGGCACCGACGGCCACCGCCATGGCACTGAGCAACGCGAGGTACAGGCCGGCACCGATCACCGCTCGCAGCACACCCGGATCGGTCAGCGACACCGAAGCACGCGAATCCATGATGGCCGAGCCGAGGAAGAATGTCGGGAAGGCTGTGATCTCACCGATCACGAGTACTACGGCCATGAACACGCCGGTCTTGGCTGCCAACACAGGGATTCGTGCGGGAACCGCCAACAGGCTGGCTCTGATCGTGCCGCTCGCGTACTCACTGGTGACCACCAGAACGCCGAGAACGCACACCGCCAGCTGCCCGAGCTGAAACCCCGCGCCGAGAATCTGACGCGCAGGGTCGGCAACGATCTGCGACTGCGAGACGGGATCGACCCTGTCCCAGTACGCAACTGTGAACCAGGTGAACAGTCCGGTGAAGCCGAGGGTCACGACCACGAGCGCCACGAGAGACCAGACCGTCGATCTGAGTGATCTGAGCTTTGTCCACTCCGACGCCAGCAGTCCTGGAACATCCATGCGCAGACGCTCACGCTCGAGGGGAGCCGGTGCGGTGATGCTCATGGTGTCGCCTGTCCGTGTGAGTGAGTGACGAGATGTCGGTCGTGCTCGATGTCGTCGAGGTGGGTGAGGGTCATGAACGCTTCCTCCAGCGATGCCTGTTGCGGGGTCAGCTGATAGATCGCGATGTTCTGCTGCTGGGCGAGTTCCCCCACTCGATGCGCCGAGAGATCACTGACGGTGAGTCGATCGTCGTCGAGGGCAACGGCGGTACCCCCGGTTGCCTCGATGGCTGTTGCCAGCCGCGCAGAATCGGACGACGAGACCAGCACCGAGGCCCGACTGCTGCGGGCAATCAGCTCGGCGGGAGTGCATTCGGCAATGAGCTTGCCGTGATCGATGACGACGAGATGGTCTGCGGTCTGGGCCATCTCACCCATCAGATGGCTGGAGACGAAGACCGTTCGCCCTTCTCCCGCCAGGTTCTTCATGAGGTTGCGCATCCAGTAGATGCCGTCCGGATCCAACCCGTTGATCGGCTCGTCCAAGATCAGCACAGCGGGGTCGCCGAGCAGGGCCGCGGCGATTCCGAGTCGTTTTCTCATGCCGAGCGAGAACGACCCGGTACGTTCGCCACTGACGTCGCGTAGACCGACCAGCTCCAGTACATCGATGATGCGTGTGACCGGGATACGTTGAGTCTGGGCCAGATACAACAAGTGATCGTATGCGGTCCGGCCCGGGTGGACGGCCTCGGAATCCAGCAAGGTGCCGACCGTGAGTAGTGGGCGGTACAGCTGCGCGTACTCGACGCCCCCGATCAGTGCGGTGCCCGCGCTGGGGCGATCCAATCCGACGATCAATCGCATCGTGGTGGACTTACCCGATCCGTTGGGGCCGAGAAAGCCTGTGACAGTGCCGGGTTCGACGACGAACGACAGGTCGTCGATAACGAGCTTCCCGCCGTAGCTCTTGCTCAGTGCGCGTACTTCGATGGCGTAGCTCATCGTGATCGACTCCCGCGCACGAGTCGGTAGACGATCCACTCGAACCACGACAGGTTCGAGCGGTCGAACTCCCCCACCAATGTGGTCGGTGTCGTCTTCATGAGTTCCTCGGGTATCGAGCGTGTCGCGCGAACAGAGGCGTTGTTGTCCGGTCGGCTCATGGACACAGCGTGCTCGGCTCGGCTCGGCCGTCGTAGGGCATTAGGACCCTCGTAGGTCGACGAACGGCATTGTCCGGTCGGGGACAGTCACATGCTGGGCCGGTGGGTGACAGCGGCGAGGCGACCGGGCGACGGCACGACGGTGACCGGGCAGTGCGCTCGTGTCAGCACCGACCGGCTGGTCGAGCCGAGCATCATCTCCGCGTAGCCGCCGCGTCCGTGACTACCGATCACCACCAGCTGAGCACCTTGGGCGTGATCGAGAAGTGCCTGCACCGGTTTGTCCTTGACCACCACGGACCGCACCGACACCGTCGGATGGAGTCGAGTGTGCGGCTCGAGCAGCCGCGCCAAGTGATCTGCAGCCGCGCGTCGGTTGTCCGGCCACTCCATTCCTCGAATCGGGAAGCCGATCGACAGATCCGTGTCCGACCAGGAGTGCACCGCAGTCAGTGGTGCCGATCGAACATCCGCCTCCTCGAACGCCGACGTCATTGCGGCAGCGCTCGCCTTGGTGCCGTCCACGCCCACGACCACCGGTTGGATCGCGTGGTCGATACTGCCGTCGGTCCAGCCACGCACCACGGTGACCGGGCAGCGAGCATGAGTGGTGACGGCGAATCCGATCGAGCCGAGTGACCGCTGCTCGGTGCCACCGAGCCCCCGCGTGGCAATGACCACCATGCGGGCCGTCTCGGACAGTTCGAGCAATGTGGACACCGCAGAGGCTTCGGACGAGACGGTATCGACGGTGACTGTCGCCGTCCCACGAGACGCAGTCTCCCGGGCCTCGCTGAGAATTCGGTCGGTTTCCGATCTGGCCTGGTGCACCACGGTATCGGGGAGGACGCCCAACCCGGTCAAGACCTTGGGCAGCGACGTCGCCGAGACGACAAGCAGATCGGACAGGTGCAATCGTGCGTCGAGAGCGGCCCAGCGCACCGCGTCCAGAGCCGCCGCCGAACCGTCGACCCCGACGATGGTCGGAAGTGGACCCATCGATTTCCTCCTCGGTCGTGGTGTCGAACATCCATCAGACGCCGCGCACAGCCTCGGGCGCGGCAGGACAACAACACCTGGACCGAGGACTTTGGTCCTCTGTTTCGGTGACGAAAGGTCGGACCACCGCCGCCCGTCCCCCGTAGGCTCAGAAGTCGAGGCGTTCGACATGGACGCAGGTAGAGGGGTGTCGACGTGGTCACGGTGTTCTTGGTGGACGATCACGAAATCGTGCGGCGCGGTCTGATCGACCTCATCGACTCCGATCCCGATCTCGAGGTCATCGGCGAGGCAGGTAGTTTTGCGCAGGCGCTGGCCCGAATTCCGGCCCTGCAGCCCGACGTCGCGGTGCTCGACGTGCGGCTACCCGACGGCAACGGCATCGAACTGTGCCGTGAGCTTCTCGATCGACTGCCGAACCTCAAGACCATGATGCTGACCTCGTTCACCGAGGACCAGGCCATGCTCGACGCGATACTCGCGGGCGCGAGCGGCTATGTCGTCAAGGACATCACCGGCATGGAACTGACCCGAGCGATCAAGGACGTCGGTTCCGGCCGGTCGCTGCTCGACAACCGTGCAGCCGCGGCGTTGATGGACAAATTGCGAGCCGGGACGGCGTCATCGGGCCCTATCGATCACCTCACGCCCCAGGAGCGCACCCTGCTGGATCTGCTGGGAGAGGGCCTGACCAACCGACAGATCGCGGCCAGGATGTTCCTGGCGGAGAAGACGGTGAAGAACTACGTGTCTCGGCTGCTCGCCAAGCTCGGGATGGAACGCCGCACCCAAGCTGCGGTGTATGCGTCGAAGCTCGCCGACGGCGATCCGCCTGCCCACCGGAAACCGGGGTCCCGGGATGGATGACCAGCACGGGGAAACCCGGTCTTCGCTACCGCAACTCCGGCTCGGGGAGCTGCTTGCCGAGGTGCAGGATCGTATCGGTCGCATCGCCGATGCGAGGATTCAAGCCGACGGTCTGCTCGACGCGATGCTCGTCATCACCTCGGGACTCGATTTGGAGGTGACGCTGCGTTCGATCGTGGAATCGGCCGTCAAGCTCGTCGACGCCCAGTACGGTGCGCTCGGCGTGCGCGGAGAAGGCCACGGATTGAGTGCGTTCATCAACTACGGCATGGACGAGGACACCCGGGTGGCCATCGGCCCGCTCCCCACCGGACGCGGGGTACTCGGACTATTGATCGACCAACCGAAAGTGCTACGTCTGGACGATCTGACATCGCACCCGGAATCGGTGGGGTTCCCGCGCAACCATCCTCCGATGAAAACCTTTCTCGGAGTGCCGATTCGGGTTCGCGACGAGATCTTCGGCAATCTCTATCTCACCGAGAAGAAGGGCGGCAAGCAGTTCACCGAGGACGACGAAGTCGTCACCAAGGCGTTGGCGTCCGCCGCCGGCATCGCCATCGACAACTCGAGACTGTACGAGGACTCGCGGGTGCGTCAGGCGTGGATGGAGGCAACGCGGGACATCGGCACCGAGCTCCTTTCCGGGACGGACATCGACGAAGTACTGCAGATGGTGGCGCGTAAGTCGTTGCACCTGACCGGGTCCGATGCGGCGTTCATCGCGGTACCCGAGGACACAGACCAAGCCTTCGGGGATGTCACGCAACTCGTCGTCACGGTCAGTGAGGGACTCGGGGCCGATCGAATGATCGGGGCAGTCGTTCCGATCGAGGGCTCGAGCTCGGGAGTAGCCTTTCGGCGTCGAACAGCGTTGCGGAAGGAGCGACTCGACTACGGGGTCAAGGAACTGGGCTCTGCTTTCGGACCCGCAATGATTTCACCCTTCCGCGTGGCAGAGGGCGTCAGTGGAGTCCTGGTGGTTCTGCGCGCCGCGGGGCGGGGACCGTTCGACGAGACCCAACTCGAACTGGTCTCGAACTTCGCCAACCAGGCCGCGCTGGTGATGCAGATCGCGGACGCCAGTCGGCGGATGCATCAACTCGACGTGTTGTCCGACCGGGATCGTATTGCCCGTGACCTGCACGATCACGTGATTCAGAGGATCTTCGCTGCAGGATTGGCGCTGCAGAGCACCCTGCAGCGCACCGAGTCCCCGGACCTACGGCAGCGTCTGTCCAGAACTATCGACGACCTGCAGGACACGGTGCAGGACATCAGGACGACCATTTTCGACCTGCAGAGCACATCCCACTCCGCAACACGGCTGCGGCAACGTATCAACAGCGCGGTACTCGAACTCACCGAGAACGTCGATATCCGTGCCGTCGTGCGGATGTTCGGACCACTGTCGGTCGTCGACACCAAACTCGCCGATCATGCCGTTGCCGTTGTCCGCGAGACTGTCAGCAACGTCGTTCATCACGCCCAGGGCGACACTGTGACCGTTACTCTGTCGGTGGGGAACGAGCTCGAAATCGTGGTGTCCGACAACGGAATCGGTATGCCCGACAACACCACCACCAGTGGGTTGTCCAACCTGGGGACCCGTGCGGCCGAGTGCGGCGGGACCATGACCGTCTGCCCCGGTGCCTCCGGCAGCGGCACCGATGTGACGTGGGCGGTACCGCTGCCCTGACGGCTCCAGTCGTTGGTCACCTTTTTCGATGACCTCCGGCCGTTACCGCGAGTGGCTATAATCTCGTAGCGTTTTCGGTGACGGTGCTGATCCTGCGTCGCACCACCGAGAGGACCCCGATGAACATCTCACACACCACCGGACCCGTTCTGGTCGGAATCGACGGATCGACGGCCGCGCTCGATGCAGTGCGCTTCGCAGTGCGTGAGGCGCGAGGCCGAGGAACATCACTGCGACTGGTACATGTGATCGAACCCCAGATTCAGCGTGAAACGGTATACGGGGCACCCGACGTGGACGGTGACTATGCGCGCACCGTCTTGGACCAGGCCGCGATCATAGCGAGGGCGAGCGACCCGACCGTCATCGTGGAAGCTGTTGTTCTACAGGGTGTCCCGGAAACGGTGATGCTGTCCGAAGCAGCGTCTGCGTGCCTGATCGTATTGGGTGCCAAGACCGAGAATTCGATCGCTGCACGGGTTCTCGGATCCATGGTGCGCACGGTGGTCGAATGCTCACCGAACCCCGCGGCCGTTGTGCGCACCTTCGATTCCGAGCGCGACGGCGCGGTCGTCGCCGCTCTGGGAGACGCGAAGGTTTCGGCATCGGACCTCGTTGTGGCGCAGGCATTCCACGAAGCGTCGATGCGCGGGGCGAGCGTGTTGGCCGTGCACACCCAGACTGTCTCGACCATTCTGGCCAGCGCCATCGGCGGTCCGGTCGATCATCTGCACCCCGAGTCGGCAATGGACGTCCGGTTGGAACCCTTCAGCGCCGACTATCCTTCGGTGCGGGTGGCGTCGGTCTACGCCGAGGCCGATTCGGGATCGGAACTCGTCGCGGTGTCCGATACTGCACAGCTGCTGGTGGTGGGGCACGAGCGCGATCGCGTGCCGGGAAGCACGTTGACGAAAGTCCTGCGGCACGCCGAATGCCCCGTCCTCGTTGTGCCGCACGCATGAGTACCGTGAACGCGAGGGCGATCGTCGTCGGCGTCGACGGATCCGGTTCGTCACTCGACGCGGTCGGCTGGGCCGCACGCGAAGCCGAATTACGCGGAGCACCGTTGAAGCTGGTGTCCGCGTACCAAATCAGGGCCCTCTACACCAGTTTCGTCGCACTCCCGTCGCACCTCGGCGCCGAGGAGAATGCACGTGCGGATTCGATTCTGACGTCGGCATCCCTCGTCGCGCGGCGGTCGGTCGAGAAACCCGACGCGCTGACGATCATGATCGAACCGATTGTCGGACCGACTGTTCAGGCGCTGATCGATGAGTCCGCCACCGCGTCGATGATGGTGGTCGGCTCACGCGGCAACGGCGAGTACTTCGCCGAGCTGCTCGGCTCTGTGAGCACGGCGGTGGCTGTGCAGGCGCGCTGTCCGGTAGTCATCGTGCCGCGCAGCGTGGAGTTGCATTCGGCACGGGGACCGGTCGTCCTCGGGGTCGACGCCTCGGCGCACAACCAGGAGGCCGTCCGGCTGGCCTTCGAGGAGGCCTCGCTTCGGGGCACTGGCCTTGTTGCAGTCCACGTGTCGACGGACCGACTCGTCTCGTCACCCGACGCGTCGACGTCGGACAAGTCCGAGGCAATCGTGTCCAACGGCCGAACCGTGTTGGCCGAAAACCTGTCCGGGTGGAGCGAGCTGTATCCCGACGTGGTGGTGAAGCAGACAGTGCTGCGCGGCGACGTCGTCGAACGCATCCTGGGCGCGGCGGTGCGCGCAGAGGCCGTGGTGGTCGGTTCGAGCGGACGCACCGGTTTCAGTGGCCAGCTGCTCGGATCCACCGTTCGGTCTCTGGCCCACCGCGTCGACTGTCCGCTGATCATCGCTCGCGGTTAGCAACCGATCCGTCACGACCACCGCCATTCGCGAATCTCGGGTAGATCCTCGAAGTGTTTCCGGATGTAGGCGTCGTGCCGGGTCAGTTGGTCCCGGCAGTGCTGCCGCAGTTCCTCGGCACCGGCCGACGCCGTGTGTGCTCGGTCGAGTGCTTCGATCGCCAGGTGGTAGCGACTGATCTTGTTGAGCACCACCATGTCGAACGGTGTTGTGGTAGTGCCTTGTTCGATGAAGCCGCGGACGTGGAATCTCTGCGCGTTCGGGCGGCCGTGCAGCAGCTGGTGCACCGCCCGGGGGTAGCCGTGGAAAGCGAAGACGATATCGACCGACTCGGTGAACAGATCGGCGAACTGATCCTCCGAGAACCCGTGTGGATGATCGGCGACGGGTAGCAGCGCCATCAGGTCGATGACGTTGACCACGCGCACCTGCAACTCGGGAGTCCAGTTACGCAACAGGTCCGCTGCAGCGAGAGTCTCCTCGGTCGGAACGTCGCCGGCGCAGGCCAGCACGATCTCAGGATCGCGCGGAGTAGCGGTGTTCTCGGTACCGGCCCAGTCCCACCGCGAGGCACTGGCTGCTGCGTGTGCGCGAGCCTCAGTGAGCGTCAGATACTGGGGATGGCTCTGTTTGTCGACCACCAGCACGTTGACGTGTCCGCGGCTCCGAAAGCAGTGGTCGGCAACGGCGAGAAGAGTATTGGAGTCCGGTGGCAGCCACACGCGCACCACATCCGGTGCCAGAGGAATCACCGCGTCGATCAGTCCGGGCCCCTGATGACTGAACCCGTTGTGGTCGTTGCGCCAGCACGTGCTGGTGAGCAGCACGTTCAACGAGGCGACGGGTGCTCGCCAGGCCAGAGTGGCCGCATGCTGCAGCCACTTGGTGTGCTGGATCAGCATCGACACGCTCACCATCGCGAAAGCCTCGTAGCTCGCGAACAATCCGTGTCGGCCCGACAACAGGTACGCCTCGAGCCAGCCCTCACACAGATGCTCGCTGAGCACCTCCATGACGCGACCGTCGGCGGCCAGATTGTCGTCGAACTCGGTGGTCGGCAGCTGCCAGCATCGGTCGGTGGCCTCGAACACGGCCTGCAGACGGTTGCTGGCGGTCTCGTCGGGGCAGAACAGGCGGAAAGTGCCACCGCCGTCGGGTCGTGCGTTGTCGAGGTAGATATCCCGCATCATCTCCCCGAGTACGGTGGTCGTCTCGTGCGAGATGCGTCCCGGGGAGTCGATCGTCAGAGCGTAGTTCTCGAGCTCACGAATGACCAAGGGCTGCAACAGCACACCGCCGTTGGCGTGGGGAGTGGCCCCGAGCCTCTTGTCGCCCGTCGGAGTGAGTTCACTGATGTGCGCCGCGGGTACGCCGTTGTCGTCGAAGAGTGATCCGGGATCGTAGGAGAGCAACCACTGCTCGAGCTGCGCCAGATGCGACGGGTTCTCGCGGACGCCGGACAGCGGGACCTGGTGGGCCCAGTGCGTTCCCTCGATCAGCTTGCCGTCGACCTCGTGTGGCCCGGTCCAGCCCTTCGGGGTACGCAAGACGATTGCAGGCCATGCACTTCCGTGGTGCGACTCGCCGCCGCGGGCCGCACGCTGGATTCTCCGAATATCGTCGTGGGCGCGGGTGAGAGCGAACTGCAAGGCCGGGAACACCTCTCGCGGATCGTCGCCCTCGACGAAGATCGGTGCCCAACCCTGACCGCCGAGGTAGTCGGCAATCGCTTGATCGGTGCTGCGCCCGAGCACTGTCGGGCCGGAGATCTTGGCGTCGTTGAGATGCAGAATGGGCAGCACTGCGCCGTCACGAACCGGGTTCAGGAACGCCGGGATCTTCCATGAACCCGACAGCGGACCGGTTTCGGCCTCCCCGTCGCCGACGACACAGGCGACCACCAGATCGGGGTTGTCGAACGCCGCGCCCGCTGCGTGGATCAGGGCATACCCCAGCTCGCCACCCTCGTGGATACTGCCGGGGGTCTGCACGCTCACATGGCTCGGAATGCCACCGGGAGTGGAGAATTGGCGACACAGACGACGCACACCGTCGCTGTCGAGCGAGATGTCGGGATAGATCTCGCTGTACGTGCCTTCGAGATAGGTGTTCGCGACCAACGCCGGGCCACCGTGACCGGGACCGGTGACATACAGCCAATCCGAACCGGTTCGGCAGATGAGGCGATTGAGCAGCGTGTAGATCATCGACAGACCGGGGCTGGTGCCCCAGTGCCCGAGCAGTCGGGGCTTGATGTGTTCCACCGTCAGTGGTTGCCGTAGCAATACGTTGTCCTGCAGGTAGATCTGGGCAACCGTCAGGTAGTTCGCGGCAGCCCAGTAGCGCAGATCGGCGTCGAGTTCATCGGAGCTGTAGGTGGTCTCGGTGGTGGACGCGGTCATCGGTTCGTGGGTACGACAACGACGGGAACATCGACCGAATGCAGCACCGCGCGGGACGTCGAACCGAGCAGCATCGAGGCGAAGCCGCCCCGGCCGCGGCTACCGACCACGATCAGCTGCGCGCTCTCGGAGGCACGGACCAGTTCGCGAACGGGTCTGTCCTGAACCACCACCCGGCGGATGGTGACGTCGGGGTAGTCCTCCGACCATCCGGCCAGGCTCTCGGCCAGCGATGTCTTCTCTGCCAGTTCGGAATCGGCCCACGGACCTTCTTCGTCGCGGGTCAGCACGCTCCCGAGCTCGAGGTCGCTCCACGCGTGTACGGCAACGAGGTCGACACCTCGCATCGACGCCTCGCGCAACGCGAATCCGATGGCCGGCTGGCTGTTGGACGTGCAATCCACACCCACGACCACCGGCCCGTCGCTGACCGTGTTCGACTTGACCACTGCAACAGGGCACTTGGCGTGTGACACGACGGCGGTACTGACCGACCCGACCAGTCCGCCGGTGAACTCACCGAGGCCTCTCGAACCGACGACGATCAAGGCAGGCGCGACGTCGAAGTGCGTCAGATTGCGTGCAGCCGAGCCATGTTCGAGACGAGTGTCGAGAATCAGCGAATTGCCTGCCGCGGTCTTGTGCGCAACGTCGACCGCAGCGGTCAGGACCCGCTTGGCCTCGACGTCCGGATCTGCGAACGCGCCGATCCGGAGGCTGATGGCATCGCCGTAGGTTCCCGGCGCGAACAGTGACGACGTGACCAACTCGAGCGGGGCGTGGCGTCGTATCGCCTCGCGCGTTGCCCAACGGACCGCGTCGAGCGATGTGGCAGATCCGTCGACTCCGACGACGACCCGACTCGATGCATTCATGTTGTATTCCCGTTCGTTGACTGTCGTGTTCAGGTACACCTCGAGCATGGACGGTTCGCTGGAGCGCAGACAGAGTCGGAAGTCCTTCGGCTCGAGCCGGAATGCCCTGACTGCTACCCCTGGGGGGTATGTCTTGCTATCGTCGGTGACATGCATTCAGTGATCCGACGCCGTCGCCCGGGCTTTGCCTCGGCGAGCGGATTGCTGATCGCGCTGACGATCCTCGGGGTACTGCTGATGCATTCGGTGACACCGACCACGTCGGCAAGAAGCGAGCATGCGGCCATGGCGTCGGCGACCCACCACGAGGACCCGGTTCAGGTGGCAGTCGGTGAGCACGACTGCCCGTCGGCACATCAGATGATGCATCCGTGCGCGGGAACCACCGTGTCGTGGGCTGCGCTGTCGGTCCCGATGACGAACGTCGATGGCATCCACTCGGTCATGTCGGAGGACGGGATCGGTGGGCGCGTCCATTCCATATCGGAGCGCGCGCCGCCGTGGACTCTGTGGGAGTTGGACAGATCGGTGACCTTGCGAGTGTGACAGGGAGCCCGGTGGACGCACGACCACCGGCGGATCGACATACCTAGATCCCTGTATTACACACTCGTTCAAGGAGATTCACATGCGTACAACACTCGTCGCTTCGCTGGCTGCCGCCACGGTGAGCGCATTCCTCGTCGCCGGCTGCAGCAGCGACACCACGTCGGATTCGTCGACGTCGACTACCTCATCGGCTTCCGTTCAGGATTCGGCATCGGCATCGGCATCGGCGGAGTTCAACGACGCCGACGTCATGTTCGCGCGGATGATGTACCCGCACCACGCGCAGGCCGTCGACATGGCTGACATGGTTCAAGGTCGCACCGACAATCCGGACGTCGTGGCACTGGCGTCGGCGATCCAAGCCGCGCAGCAACCGGAAATGGACCGGATGACGGCCTGGCTCGCCGAATGGGGTCAGCCCGCACCCCAGTCGGACATGGGTGAGATGAGCGGAATGGACCACAGCTCGGGTATGGGCATGATGTCCCAGCAGGACATGGACGCCCTGACCGGTCTGTCGGGCCCGGAGTTCGACCGTCAGTGGCTGACGATGATGATCGAGCATCACGAGGGCGCGATCGAGATGGCGAACAACGAGATTGCGGACGGCTCGAACCCCGACGCGCAGGAGATGGCTCGCACGATCGTGGCCACGCAACAGCAGGAAATCGACACGATGCAGCGGATGCTCGGCTGATCCGTTGTCGGTACGTTGCCGGGCCGCACCCCAGACCGGGGCGCGGCCCGGCGGGGGACGACTACACGCCGTTGCCCTCGAGTACGCTGTGACGCGCGAGGAATTGTGTTCTGCGGGTCGGATCGAGGGAGAGTATCGACGATGTCACGTCCACGGGTCCTGGTCCTCGGCGGCGGCTTCGGCGGGTTGTATGCAACCCGCCGGCTGCACGGTTCGGATGTCGACATCACCGTTCTCGAACGAGGCACCTCTCATGTCTTTCAGCCGCTGCTCTATCAGTGCGCAACCGGCCTTCTCTCCGAAGGCTCGATCGCCAGCCCGTTGCGTCACCTGTTGCGCAAGCAGAAGAACGTGAAGGTGGCTCTCGGTGAAGCGACCTCGGTGACAACCGTGGGCGATGGCGGAGTGGTGACGGCGAGCCGCTTCGACGGGTCGACGTTCGAGTTGCCGTACGACTACCTCGTGGTTGCCGTCGGAATGCAGCAGGCGTATCACGGCCACGACGAATACGTGCAGTGGGCACCGGGCATGAAGACCCTCGACGACGCCTTGGCGATCAGGCGAAAACTGATCTCGGCATTCGAGATGGCCGAGTCCCTGCCCACCCCCGAAGAGCGTCGCCCCTGGCTCACCTTCGCCGTCGCCGGTGGAGGGCCCACCGGAGTCGAATTGGCCGGGCAGATCAGGGAACTCGCCACCCGGGCGCTGGCGAAGGAATTCGATTCGATCCACCCGTCCGAAGCTAAGGTGCTCCTCTTTCACGGTGGCGACCGCGTACTCGAATCGTTCCCAGACTCCCTGACGAAGAAGGCCCAGCGCACCCTCGACACGGTCGGAGTCGAAACGCATCTCGGCGTTCACGTCACCGACGTTACGGCCACCGACGTCGAGGTGACGGCCAAGGCCGAACCGAAGACCGTCACACGCCACGACACTCGCACCGTGCTGTGGACCGCAGGCGTCGAAGCGGTTCCGTTCGTGAAGAATCTGGCCGACGCCCTGGGCGTCGAGCAGGACAGGTCCGGACGGATCGCCGTGCAACCCGACCTGTCCGTGCCGGGTCACCGCAACGTGTTCGTCGTCGGCGACATCATGGCGTTGAACGGTCTGGCCGGTGTCGCCGAAGTGGCGATGCAGGGTGGACGTGCAGCGGGCGCAGCAATCGCAGCAGATGTATCCGGTTCTGTGCGTGCGGATTTCAAGTATCGAGACCTGGGCACTGCCGCCTACATCGCCCGCGGCCACGCGCTGGTGCAGGCCGGGCCGCTGAAGATGTCGGGATTCCTGGGCTGGGTGTCGTGGGGCGTCATCCACATCGCATTCCTGGCCGGTAAACGCAACCGAGCTGGAACGCTGATCAACTGGGGCGCAACACTTCTCAGCGGAACACGACGTGAACGGGCAATCACCTACGGCGACCCGGAAACGGCGCGCAAGCCGTACAACTGACCTGAGCGCCCACTATTGTCACCCTCGTACGAAATCCCGCTTACCAGGGCGAATTGTGGACACTCAGATCAGTTGCCGGCGGTGTCGACAGGGTCAGCCGATGCCGGGGATGTAGCCGGGATAGACGAAGTGCCGTGGACCGCCGCCGGGGAGCAAGTGGCCAGTCGAACCCGGGTAGTCCATACTCAGCGGAATGAGCTTGTGCGGGTTGCCGTTCGAGTCGGCCTGCCAGCACTCCAGCAGTACGCCATGGAATCCGGTGCACACGATGCGAGTGCTGTTGCCGTACGGGGACGTCAGTCGATTCTCGCTGACGAAGGGATTCCAGTAGTCCGGGTCCTGAGGGGTGAGGAACACTCCGGTGACGTCCTGCGGAGCAGTCGGGCTCGGGTACGGCGGCGCGACGGGCCATTCGTCGGCGTCGGCGGTACCGACTCCGAGTGCGGCGGCACCTGCGACGACAGCAACCGTGACGGCGATACGACGAAACATGGCGCACTCCTGACGTTGGGTTCGCGTCGAATAGACCACACATGGCCGTCGATTGGGAAGCCCTCTACATTGAACGCGTGATTGCAGCGGATCGCGTATTGCCCGTAGTGGCCACGGCCATCGGCGGATTCGTGGCCGGATATTCGATTCGTGAATCCCTCGGGCAGGATGTGTTCCACATCGAGTCGACGGGGAAGTGGTACGGAGCGTTCGTCACCGCGCAATGGGCTGGTTCTCTCACGGTTCTGATGGCGGTGCTCGTGCTCGTGGCGGTCCATCGCCGCCGGCCCCGGATATCGGCCGCCCTAGCAACAGTTCTCGGCTCGCTGCTGGTTGCGCTGCCGTCCTTCGTGCCGATCGCGGCCAACCAAGCGGTGACGACCAATGCGCTCGGTGCCGGCGCTCTGGTCGGCATCTGCGGATTCATCGCCGGTGGACGCAGGCTCCCGTCGGGCGGCCTTGCAGTAGGACTGCTGGGCTCCATGTTGTTCTACAGCGCGATATCCCGGCTACGCGGACCGCGTGAGGGTCGGTGGATGGACGGGCTGGGGCCGTATCTGGTGGAATCCACGGTCCCGCTACTCCTCCTTCTCGCAACCACTATCGTGCTGCTCGTGGCCGTCCGGCGGGCATCCGTGGGCCGATTCGAAACCTCCGACGCAGTAGCCGCTCTCGTGCTGGGATTCGTCTGTCTGGTGGTCTACATCTATCTGGGCAATACGACGTCGACGGCGAGCACGTGGATTTTCGCCGTCGCGATCGCCGTCTTGGTGGCATACGGTGTTGCGTTCGACCTCGGTGGCCTCGACGGCCGATACGTGATGTCGGGCTTGGCGATAGCGGCATCAGGAGTCAATGCGCTCGGGTGGGGCGACGCGTCGTGGTGGGTACTCGTCGTGGCCGCGGTGTTGTTCGTCGGAGCGGTGGGAGTGGGCCTGCGACGCGATCTCACCACCGCCGCGTGTGCACTGCTGACCGTTGTGACGGCCACCGGTCTTCTGCCCATCGGAGACGACTCGATCAATACCGTTGGGACTGTGTGCTATTGCGTGCTGCATCCCATCGCTGTCGGATTGCTCGTCGGATCGGCACGAGCGACGCGCACGGTGGCGTCGACCATCGGTCCGCTCGTACCGTTCGCACTGACGCTGTTCTCGGTGTCGGCACCGGTACCGCCGCGGGTGTTCGGTTGGACGGATGGGACATCCGACGACTATGTGCCGCCCATTGTCTGGCTGTATTCGCCACTTCCCGTCGGCGTTGTCGTGGCGGTGATCGTCATCCTGGTGTGTCTCGTCCTCGGTTCGAGGGCCGAGCGCGAGCATCACGATCGCGTCTCGGATTCGTCCGGTCCATAACGCTCGGGACGTTTGCTCGAGGTAACGTCACCTCATCTTCGGCCGATGTAGAAACTCGACCGGTGTAACTCGACGAAAAGGTGAAACAGCGTGCCACGATCTCGACGACACGGCTTCCAGCGATTCGGTTCGGCTGCGGCCGTCGCCCTCGCAGTGGCGATTCTTCCGACCGCGCTGATGACGCCCGTCGCGTCCGCGGACGAACTGCCCGCCGCAACGACTCAGTCGAGCAACGGCTCGCGAATCGAATCGGTGAACACCCTCGACGGCCGCCAGGTTCAGCTCCAGGTGTACTCCGCGTCGATGAACCGCACCATTCCGGTGACGGTGCAGCGCCCCGCCGACGAGAGCGTGTCGCGTCCGGTGCTGTACCTGCTCAACGGTGCAGGTGGCGGCGAGGATGCGGCATCGTGGCAGTCGCAGACCGACGCCGAGGCCTTCCTGTCGGACAAGAACGCCTACATCGTGACTCCGCAGAAGGGCAAGTGGTCCTACTACACCGACTGGCTGCAGGACGATCCGAAGCTCGGCAGCAACAAGTGGAGCACCTTCCTCGGTGAAGAACTGCCTCCGCTGATCGATGCGCAGTTCGACACCAACGGTCGCCAGTCGCTGGCAGCGTTGTCCATGACGGGCACGTCGGTTCTCAACATCGCAATCAAGTACCCCGGCAAGTTCACCGGTGTCGCGGCATACAGCGGTTGCGCGCAGACCTCGGACCCGATCGGTCAGCAGTTCGTCAAGCTCGTCGTCGAGACGTACGGCGGCGGAAACGTCGAGAACATGTGGGGCCCGCTCGACGGCCCCGTGTGGCGCGAGAACGATCCGCTGCTCAACGCCGAGAAGCTGCGCGGCACCCAGATCTACATGAGCACCGGCAGCGGACTGCCCGGCATCCCGAACGACACCTTCGCCAACCCGCGACTGAAGAACGACCCGGCGACGCTCGCCAACCAGGTCATCGTCGGCGGCGGCATCGAGCTGGCCACCAACTTCTGCACGTCCAACCTGGCCAAGCGTCTCGACCAGCTGGGAATCCCGGCAACTGTCGACTTCCGTCCGGTCGGCAACCACTCCTGGGGCTACTGGCAGGACGACCTGCACAAGTCCTGGCCGTTCCTGGCAGGATCGCTCGGCATCTGATTCCTTCTGATCGAAGACGGCCACCCGCACCTCGCGTGCGGGTGGCCGTTTCTCGTTGCGGGGACAGGTGTGACTGCGTCCGAATCGAACGTATGATCGAACGATGGCACGACGCGCTCAACCTCGACCCGCGTCTGCCGTGCGTCCGTTCAAGATGCTCAGACCTCCGCTCAAGGTGTGGATCGATCTGAACGTCCTCTACCCGCTACCGCCACATCACGCGTCGAAGTTCAATCCGGAAGGCTTCGATGTTCGACGCGTGGTCCCGGGGGATCTGGTCGAATGGTCCATCACCGTCGACGGCGATTGGTTGGGTCGCGTCACCTACGAACTGATGTCGCGAGACCGGAGCGAAACCGTCACACATTGGGTGCCCAGCCGGGCGCTGAAACCGCTGTAGAACGAGCGAAAGCCCCGCCTGAAAACGAGGCGGGGCTTTCGGGTGATCACCTTCAGAAGCTGTGCTTACGCGCCTTCTTGGCGAGCTTGCGGGTGGTGCGCTTCGACGGAACGAACAGGTGTGCAGCGCTGCGTCGACGGTTGCGGCGACGGATCAGCACGAATGCGACGGCACCGGCGGCGGCTGCGATGGCGGCGACGATCGGAGTGCCGACCTTCGCGGCCTCGGCCACATCCTCGCTGTCGATGTTGCGGACCGTGGTCTTCACGTCGTCGGTGACGGCGGAGGCCTTCTCGGCTGCCTTGTCGGCGACCTGGGAGGCCTTCTCCTTCACGTCGTCGACGTCGACGTTCTCGACCTTGTCCTGGACGGCGCTCTTGACGTCTGCGGCGGTGTCGGCTGCCTTGTCGGCAACGTCTGCAGCTGCGTGCTTGGCCTGCTTGGCAGCGCCGGCCGCGGAGTCGGCAACGCTCTCGGCGGCGTCGGAAACCTTGTCGGCAGCCTGCTGAGTGTTGGCCTTGGCCTGGTCGGTGGCCCCTTCGGCGCGAAGGCTGTCGTCACCGGTGGCCTCACCGGCCTTCTCCTTCGCAGTCCCGGCCAGTTCTTCTGCCTTGTGCTGAGCCTTGTCGATGAAGTCGGCCATCGGTATCCCTCTTTCGTGTAGGTCGTCTCCGGAATCCGGAGCGGTGACGTCGCGGACGACGCCGGTAAGTATGAGTCGAACTCGACGGTCCGAAACATACGTCCGACTACGGTGTTTCGGGTCACTACGACGAGTAGCCGTATTTGTGCTGCTCGGCGGGCTGCGACTACTTCGTCGAACGCGGCCACCACGTTCTACGGCGTGCGCGCGCCGCACGCGCTGAGTAGGCCGTCGACAACGAGCGCCGGTCGAAGTCCAGTCCCGATCCTCTCGACGTGAGCAGGATCAGCGCGATGACTCCCGCAGCCCCGACCGCCACGGGAGTCATCGGCTACTGGTTCCGGTTGCGTTGGGTGTACACCCAGCGAAGAGAGTGCGGTCCATGACAGCTCCTGTCTGTGTTGTCACGAAGGCTGCCATTGACACCGCCACCAGTCAATGGCACATTATGTGATGTTAGTCGCGGTGTCGCTGCTCGGTCGGCGTCCGGGCGATGGTGTTCGGTGAGACAGCGAGGCGCGTCGATGAATGCAGATACTTGGCCCGAGGTCGACGGTTCGATCCACGACAACTTCAGGGATGTGCTCATCGTCGGTGCGGGTATTTCGGGAGTCGGAGCCGCGTATCGCTTGCAGGAGATGGCACCGGAGCTCAGCTACGCGATCCTAGAAGGGCGCGAGCGAGCAGGCGGTACCTGGGATCTGTTCCGGTACCCAGGTATTCGTTCGGACAGCGACATCTTCACGTTCTCGTTCCCGCACACGCCATGGCAGGGAGACACCCTCCTTGCTCATGGCGAAGACATTCGCAACTACATCGTCGAAACCGCCCACGCCAACGGCATAGACGAGCACACGCACTTCTCGACCTCGGTCGTTGCGGCGAACTGGGATTCGTCGACGGACCTGTGGACCGTCGACACACTGTCCGACGGCGTGCCGCGGACGTATCGAAGTCGATTCGTGTTCTTGTGTACCGGCTACTTCGACTACTCGGGTGGGTACACCCCGGATCTTCCCGGGATGGAGAAGTTCACCGGGCAGGTGGTGCATCCCCAGCAGTGGCCGGAAGGTCTCGACCACACCGGTAAGCGGGTCGTTGTCATCGGAAGTGGCGCGACCGCAATCACTTTGGTGCCTTCGCTCGCGGTCGATGCTGCGTCGGTGACGATGCTGCAGCGCTCGCCGACCTACATCGCGTCGTTGCCGATGACCGATCCGTTCACCACCCTCACTCAGCGTGTACTGCCGGACTCCCTCGCGCACAGTGCACTGCGGTGGCGCAATGCACTGTTGATGGTCGGCTCGTATCAGCTGTGTCGACGTGCGCCGAAGACGGCCCGCAGGGTGTTCCGGGCGATGACGAAGGCGCAGCTTCCGCGTGGATACGACGTCGACAAGCACTTCAAGCCGACGTATGCCCCGTGGGACCAGCGGCTGTGCGTCGTGCCGGACGGCGATCTCTTCAAGGCCATTCGCACCGGCCGCGCGACTGTGGTGACCGACCGGATAGCCGAGATCACCGCCGACGGGATCCGGTTGGAATCTGGTGACGAGATCCCCGCCGACATCATCGTCACCGCAACCGGATTGAAGCTCCAGGCGTTCGGGGGTATCGAATTGTCTCTGGACGGTGAGCGGCTCGAGGTGCACGACAAGTTCGTCTACAAGGGTCACATGCTCGAGGACGTACCCAACGTTGCATGGTCCATCGGGTACACGAATGCATCGTGGACGCTCAAGGCCGACATGACGGCGCAGGCAGTAGCCAAACTGTTGGTGTACATGCGGTCTCACGGCTACACCCATGCGATCCCGGACCGACAGGGCAAGGCCGTGGACTCTCGTCCGGTCGTCGACCTCGCCTGCGGATACGTCACGCGTTCCTTGAACGAGCTACCCAAATCGGGGACCGAACGTCCCTGGTCGGTGCGGCAGAACTACATTCTCGACAGGATCGACGCACGATTCGACGATCTGACGGAATCGATGACGTTCGGCCGAGCGGACAACGCCCGTGTGGCGGGGGCGGATATCGCGCCCGTATACCGCATCTGGCCGAGAAAGGTCGGCACGCAGTGACTTCCGACATCGACGGTCTGACCCTCGCGCACACCATCCGGGGTGAGGGCCCTACATTGGTGCTCATTCACGGCATCGTGCACAGACAACATGCGTGGGACAGTGTCGTCGACATACTGGCGCGGCATCGACGAGTGGTGACGGTGGACCTGCCCGGTCACGGCGCGTCACCGGACTTGCCCACCGAGGAATTCGACCTGGGTCCGTGGATCGTGGCCGAGTTGGAGCGATTTCTCGACTACGTTGCGGTGGACGGCGAGAAGCCGCACGTGGCCGGTAATTCGTTGGGTGGATACTTCGCGATGGAACTTGCTGCCCGCGGGTCGGTCGCCTCGGCGACCGCCCTGTCACCGGCCGGTTTCTTTCGCGGACACTGGGATCAGACTCGGGCGCTCTTCGTGTTCCGTCTGTTGCGGGCGTTGTCTCGAGTGATGAGCCCGATCGCACCGACCGTCATGCGTTCGGTCGTGGGACGCACGATCGCCAACGCTGTCTTCTACGCCAAGCCGTGGCGAGTTCCCGCGGCAACGGCCACGATCGACGCGCTCAGCATCACTACCAATCGTGCGATCGACGCGGCCGGTAACGCAGTGCCGCGCTTCAGCGTTCCGGTCGACGAGTCCGTTCCTGTCACCGTCGCGTGGGGACGCCGGGACCTGGTGTTGCCGGTGTATCAGGCACCGCTGGTGCGTCGAACGTTTCCGCAGGCAGACGTCTGCACGTACTCGGGGCTCGGGCACGTTCCGATGTCGGACGATCCGGAGTTGGTCGCCTCGATTCTGTTGAGGGGATCACGAACCGTCTCGCGCTCGGCGTGACCGTGCCGGAGAAGGTCGACGGGCGAAGCCATCGGTGGCACGATCACCGGATCACTCGGCGCCGTGAACTACTCGATTGCACACTGGCCGCCATTCGTCGGCATGGGCACGACATCGGGATGGACGAGATCGCCGCGGCGAACCACGTCTCGAAAACTGTTCTGTACAAACACTTCGCCGACAAGAAGGGGCTCGCGAACGCCGCGATGGCGCGATACGTCGAGACTGCACTGGTGCCTCGGATCCGGGACGCGATCTCCGAGGATCTCGACGAATATCACCTCACCCGTGCCGTGATCACTGCCTATGTCGCGACGGTCGCCACCGATCCCGAGATCTACATCTACGTGCACGCGAACAATGCCGTCGGTGGCAATCAGGACATCGTCACCGCATCGGAAGAACTGATCGCAGAGTTGCTGGCGACCGTCATCGCCGACAGATTTCGAGCGCGGGAGTTCTCGACGGCCGGCTCGACGCCGTTCGCTTTCGCCTTGATCGGTGCGGTCCGGTTGGCGTCGCACTGGTGGATGTTCGACCGGACCATGACGGTCGACGAACTCATCGACTACCTCACCATGATGGTCTGGGGCGGTATCGCGGGGATTGCGCGAGCCTCCGGCTCGGCCGCGGCGTTCACCTCGAAGCCGCATTCGTTGACGCTCGAGGGCTGAGCGCCCTCCTCCGGGATCAGCGGTCGAACACCGCACGAACGCTCGTGGAATCGGGCACGGACTGGCAGGCCAGTCGGACGCCGTGCTGCAGTTCGTGTTCGTCGAGCGTCTCGTTGGCGAGCATGTTCACCGTGCCCTCGGTGAGGGTGTACGCACAACCGCCGCAGGTTCCTTCGCGGCACACGTACGGCGGGTCGAGACCCAGCTCGAGAAGTCGGTCGAGCAGCTTCGTGTCTGCATTCCAGGTGAACTCGGTCTCCATTCCGTCGATCTCGACATGAGCGGCCACGGAGTTCGCGCCGGGTTCGTCGGAAATCGACGCGCCCCTGGCCTGAAACGGATTCGAGTCGAATGAGGAGAACACCTCGCGGTGTGTTCTGTGCGCCGTCGTACCGGTGCGAGCGAGCCACTCCTCGGCGACGTTCATGTATTGCGTCGGTCCACAGAGGAAGGCCTCGCAGTCGGACGGAGTCGTCACGTTCATCGAGGCCAGTCCGGCAGCGGTGGGTAACCCCGATTCCGAGGTGTACCAGTGGTGAACGTCGAGTCGTTCGGGGAAGCGCGACTGCAGTTCGGTCAGGTGCTCTGCGAAGATCACCGAGTCGCCGTTCTGGTTGGCGTAGACCAGGGTGATTCGATTCTTGTGCTGCAACAGAGCAGTTTTGAGGATCGACATCATCGGGGTGATGCCGCTGCCGGCGGCGATGAGGACGAAATCCACGTCCCAGCCCTCGGGTCCGAACATGCCCGACGGTTTCAGCGCTTTGAGTCGCATCCCGCAAACAGCGTTGTCGTGCAACCAGTGTGATGCCAGACCGTCCTGAATGCGCTTGACGGTCACAGTGGGGAACGGGTCCCGGACCGGAGAGCTGGAGAAGGAGTAGCACCGGGCCACCGAGCCGCCGTCCGTGCACGGAATCTCCAGGGTGAGGAATTGTCCCGGCTCGTACCGAAACTGCGCTTCCCGATGCTCGGGAACCAGAAAGCCGAGGGAGATCGCATCTTCGGTCTCGCGGGTCACCTCGGCGATCTCCAACTCGAAGATCCTGTCCTCGGGACCGATGGCAGACGCATCCAGTTCCGCCGGTGGATTACTCCTGAACATCGTCACGTGTGCTCGCTCCCTTGCGCTTTCGGTGTTGGACGCCACTGTCGCACACTTCGCCACTAAATAATAGGCCATTGACAAATGGCGAATAGCGGGTGAGGGTGATGACGTGACTCCGACCACCGACGACGACTACCTGCCTCGCGGCGCTTTCAGGGCCGGGTCTCGGCGAACCCGTCTGGCTGCCTTGATGACTCGGCTGATTCTGCGTCCGATGACGAACCTGCTGCCGACCTCACGCGGCGGCATCGAGTTCTCTCGACGCCTCGTCGCCACCTCGATGAACCTGTGCGGTCCGGTCCCGAAAGGAACGGCAGTGGACCTCGTGGCCGAAAGCCCGGTTCGCGGTGAGTGGGTGCGAGCGCCCGGCCTGTCGCCGGGGCCACGCGTGATCCTCTACATCCACGGCAGTGCATACGTCATCTGCTCGGCGCGGACGCACCGTGGTCTCACCGCACGATTGTCCAGGGCGACGAGCCTGTCGGTGTTCACGGTCGACTACCGGCTCGCCCCGGAACACCCATTTCCCGCCGCAGCCGACGACCTCGAAGCCGCGTACCGCTGGCTGCTGGGCCAGGGGTACGACGCATCGAACATCGTCATCGCCGGGGACTCTGCCGGCGGACACCTGGCCGCTGACCTGATCATCGAGAACGACCGAACCGGGACGCCGCAGCCGGGAGCATTGGTGTTGTTCTCGCCGTTGATCGATCTCGACTTCGAGCTATCGGCGCGCATGGAACGCACGCGCAAGGACCCGATGATTTCGGCGAAGGCAGCGCGAGGACTCGTGGCGCTGTACACCGACGGCCACGATGCGGATCTCCCGCGTCTCCGGCTCGATCTCGGACGTGTGCGAGAGCTGCCACCGACGCTGATCCAGGTGGGCGGAGCCGAGATGCTCAGGGGCGATGCGCGACACCTGCACTCCATGATCGACGCGGCCGGCGGAGAGAGCGAACTCGAAATCTGGCCCGATCAGATGCACGTGTTCCAAGCTCTCCCGAGGTTGATCCCCGAGGCCGACCGAGCACTAGAGCATGCATCCGCATTCATCGCGTATGCGCTCGATAATCAAGCCCTACAACATGAGTCGAAGGAACAGGTATGTCGATGAGAAGCAAGACCGGAAGACCCTCGTACGGGTCGAGAGCGGTAGTGACCGGCGCAGGCAGCGGCATCGGCCGGGCGTTCGCATTGGAACTGGCTCGACGTGGAGGAGCCGTCATGTGCGCCGACATCTCGTTGCCGCGAGCGCAGGAGGCCGTCGCGATGGTGAACGCCCTCGGCGGCACCGGATACGCCGTCGAGTGCGATGTGTCGATCCGCGAGAACGTCGAGGAACTGGCCCTGCGTGCAAGTATCGAGTTCGACGGACCCACCACGGTCCTCATCAACAACGCAGGCGTCGGAATCGGCGGAAAGCCCTTCGGCAACATCGGTTTCGAGGACTGGAACTGGGCCTTGGCAATCAACCTCTGGGGCGTGATCCACGGCTGCGAGGTGTTCACGCCCGGGCTTCGGGCCGCGGGTGAGGGCGGGATCATCAACGTCGCGTCCGCCGCCGGCTTCGCCGCTGCGCCGCTGATGGGTCCGTACAACGTCGGCAAGGCCGCAGTGATGAGCCTGTCGGAAACGATGGCGGCGGAATTCTCGGGTACCGGTGTGCGGGTGTCGGTTCTGTGTCCCACCTTCGTCAAGACCAACGTTGCCGTCGACGGCCGGATCACCGCGAGTTCGTCCCGACTGGCCGAGTTCGCGATGCGCTGGACCGGACGGTCTCCCGACAAGATCGCTGCCAGAACGCTCGATGCATTCGACCGGGGCCGGCTCTACGTCGTGCCCCAGTTCGACGCCAAAGCCGTCTGGCGGTTCAAGAGATTGCTGCCCGCCGTGTACGTGCGCTTTCTCGGCTTGCTCAATCGTGTGCTGCCCGCCGAGCAGCAGCCGGCGAAGAACGAATCCCTCACCTCGACAACCACAGGAGCCTGACATGGCAATGGACTTCGAAGACATGTTGACCAAGATCAAGGACCGTCAGTGGGCATTGGCGGACATCGACTGGGACGGCCCGGGAGCCGAGACCATCGGCCCCGAACTGCACGCCAAACTCAAGCCCTTCATGTCCGATCTGATGTGGATCGAGAACGTGGGCGCTCGCGGCTTCGCGGCGATGGCGCTCAAGGCACCGAACGAGACTCTCGCGGAGATCTATCGCTACTTCCACGCGGAAGAGCAGAAGCACGCCAACGCCGAGCTCGCGCTCATGCGTCGTTGGGGCATGCTCGACGGTGACCGGATGCCCGAGCCGAACGTCAACGTCAAGCTCGTCATCGACTGGCTCGACAAGCATTCCGACGGGCTGTCTCTGCCCGTGCTGGGCACCGTCATACCGATGCTCGAGGTGGCCCTGGACGGCGCGCTGGTGAAGTTCATCATGGACGAGATCGACGATCCGGTGTGTCAGGCCGTGTTCAAGAAGATCAACTCCGACGAATCTCGGCATCTGGCGGTCGATTTCGCGGTCATCGAATTGCTCGGGCATTCCCGGATGCGCAAGCTGGTGGTCGAGACCATCGGTGCTTGGATGAACCCGGCCCTCATCGTCGGATTGCTGCGCTACATCCCACTGCTGAACAAGATGCGCGACAACATCGTCGAGATGGGTGTCGACGAGGAGCGGCTCTACACCGCGATGAAGCGATTCCGCAGTGTGGGGGAGCGTAGCCCCGAGGCGCTCCGCGTGCCGATGTATCGATTCGTGCAGTGGCACAGCAGCATTGTCATCAACCGCAAGCATCCATACCACCACGTTGCGGATGGCCTGGTGAAGCTCACTCGCCGGTACCCGACCAAGACTCTCAATTCCGAGCCCACCTGGGCCAAGGAACTGACCTACGAGCCCGTCGCATGAGCGAGTTCGATGTGCGCGAAGGTGTACTCGACGCCGTGATCGTCGGTGCGGGATTCGCCGGAATCGGTACCGCTATCCGACTGCGCAACAGTGGAATCGAGAATGTCGCGATCCTCGAACGCGGCAGCGCCGTCGGTGGAACCTGGCGCGACAACACTTACCCGGGCGCAGCCTGCGACATACCGTCGAGGCTGTATTCGTACAGTTTCGCGCCCAATCCCAACTGGTCGCACACCTATTCCGGTAGTGGTGAGATTCTCGATTACATCCACACAATGGTGCGTGAGTTCGACATCGGATCGCGTATTCGATTCGGACACAACGTAGTCGACATCATCTGGAACGAGGCGGCCGGGCATTGGCACGTGAGCATCGACGGGCACCCCGATGTTCGGGCGCGCACGGTGGTGATGGCGTCGGGGCCGCTCGCCAATGCCAGCCTGCCGAACATTCGAGGCATCGATACCTACGAGGGACACAAGATCCACAGTGCACGGTGGGATCACGACTACGACTTCGAGGGTAAGAAGGTCGCGGTCGTGGGAACCGGGGCGAGCGCGGTACAGATCGTGCCCGAACTGGTGAAGATCGCCGATACGGTCAAGGTGTTCCAACGCACCCCGGGTTGGACGCTGCCCAGGATCAATCGAAAGGTGCAGGCAGGCACCAAGCATCGATACGCCCGGTACCCGCAGACGCAGGCCCTGGCGCGGTCGCTGTGGTTCTGGGGGCACGAGTCCGTTGCCCTCGGTGTCGTGTGGAAGACCCCGTTGACGCGCATCGTCGAACTGGTCGGGCGCGCGCATCTGCGTCAGCAGGTTCGCGATCCGTGGCTGCGGCGACAGCTGACACCCCGATTCCGGGCCGGCTGCAAGCGATTGCTGATGACCAGCGACTACTACCCGGCCCTGCAGAAGCCGAACTGCACGTTGGTGACCTGGCCGATCGCGACGCTCTCACCCAAGGGCATTCGAACCGTGGAAGGCGTCGAGCATCAGTTCGACGCCATCGTCTTCGCGACCGGGTTCGACGTGTCCAACACCGGAACACCCATTCCGATCACCGGACGCGACAGCCGCGTGCTGGCCGACGAATGGAGCGCGGGAGCCAAGGCGTACAAGAGCATTGCAGTATCGGGCTATCCGAACATGTATTTCACCTTCGGGCCGAATTCCGGCCCGGGACACAGTTCGGCATTGGTGTACATGGAGGCGCAGATCGACTACATCGTCGAGGCGATCTCTCTGGTACTCGAAGGAGATCTGCACAGCGCCGATGTGCGCCAGGACGTCCAGGATGCCTACAACGAGGACATGCAGCGCAAACTGGCGAAGACGACCTGGAATTCCGGTTGCAGCAGTTGGTATCTCACCGAGGACGGCTTCAACGCGACCATGTTCCCGGGTTTCGCCACCCAGTACGTCAACCAACTCAGAGGTGTCGAACAGGGCGATTTCACCATGGTTCCGCGCCGCGTCGACCTGCCGCAGGAACCGGCACAGGTCGTCGCCCACTCCTGAATCGCTCGAGAGCACGCTTGTCGTTTCGATGACGGTCGGATTCGGCTCTTCCTTCCGCCGCGTGGTCGACGTATATCCTGAAGGTCGACGCGCGGCGGAGGTAGGGAGCTCGGTGGAGTATCGAATCGACGACTTGGCCCGAGAGGCCAAGACGACCACTCGCAACGTGCGGGCGTACCAGGAACGCGGGCTGCTGCCGCCGCCCACGCTCCGAGGACGAGTAGGTATTTACAACGACGATCACCTGACTCGATTGAAGGTGATCGACTCGCTGCTTCAGCGGGGGTTCACCTCGGCGCACATAGCCGATTTCCTGTCGGGCTGGGAGCAGGGCAAAGACCTGGAAGAAATCCTGGGCCTGCAGGAAATCGTGACTCGCAAGTGGTCGTCGGCCGAGACCACGGTCATTCCCGTCGAACTGATTGCGCAATTTCTCGGTGAGGACAACGACGACATCGTTGCCCGACTGATCGAAGCGAAACTGATCAGAATCGACGGTGACCAGTGCGAGATTCTCGATCCGACCCTCCTCGAGGTGTTCGTCGACCTGAGTCAGTACGGCTTCACGTTGGAACGTCTGCTCGACCAGCACGAGCGGACCGCGTCGAAAATGAACGAAATCGCCGAGTCGATGGTCGGGAGCGTGACCGACCATCTGGCCGCGAAACACGGTCCAGGTTGGCTGCCCAAGTCCGGAGAGGTAGCCGAGACCACCGAGATGTTCGAGAAGATGCGCAGCCTTGCCATTAAATCGGCACAGGCAGAACTGGCGCGCGCACTGGACCGGGTACAGGAACGCGCCCTCGACGATTATCTGTCGGAGACTCTGTCGAAGCGCACGTGACGTGGTTTGAAGCCTGCCACAATCGGACATACCTGCCCTTCGACAGCCGAACGGCGGCTGACCGCCTAAGGGGGCACCAATGAGGTTCGTAACGTTGATCGTTCTGGTTTGGCTGATCATCGGCGCATTCGCGTCGTACCAGCGCGGAGACTTCGAGAATGCGCCCGAGAACTGTGCAGGTGCGGGCACAATCGCCCTCACCGTCGTTGCCGGTCCGCTCAACTACTTCGGAATCAACCCCGAGGTCACGGACTGCAACGTCACCGTGCCGCAGCCTAGCGAGTGATATGAGTCGCTGACCGCGCGCTCGCGGAGCGCCTTCCCTAACCTGGTGAGGTGTTCCGCGGACGCTGGTTGCTGTTTCTCGCCCTGGCGATCCCAGTTGTCCTGGTGTCGTCGGTAGGTGTCGGCGGCTACCTCGCGTTTACGAAAGCTCGGGTGGATTCGCTCGTTGCCGCCGACGCAATCGTGGTGCTCGGCGGCGAACACGACGGACGTGAGGCCTACGGCATTTCGCTCGCCCAACAAGGCCTGGCCACGACAGTGGTGCTGTCCGATCCCTACGGATCCAGCGATCCGACGATGAAGAAGGCCTGCGCGGCGTCCACGTCGCAGTTCGAGGTGTTGTGCATTCCGCCGTCGCCCTCGACCACCCGTGGCGAAGCCATGTTCACCGAAACCCTTGCCCGCGAACGCGGCTGGAACCACGTGATCGTCGTGACGTGGCGATACCACCTCCCGCGGGCTCGCTACATCTTCGATCAGTGCTTCGACGGAACCGTCACGATGCGTCCGACGCCTCGCGCGTACGACTTCTCACTCGTCGAATGGGAGTTCACGTACCTGTACCAAATCACAGGGTTCGTCAAGGCCGGAGTGCAGGGCTCCTGCCAGGATTCGGAAAGCGACTGACCGGATTCGGTCACAGAATCTTGTGATAGAGCGTCACACCGGACTTCCACGCCAGGAACCCGAACATCACCGCGGCAATTCCACCCACCACGTTCGCGCCGAAGAACAGTGCTGCCGAGCGGTACCGACGATCTCGCGCAAGCCCGATCGTCGCCAGCGTTGTCCCCGCCAGCGGAGCCACCGACGCCAGAAACCCGACCGCCACCACGGAGCGAACAGCATTCGGCGGATCGAGTGCGAACACCAACCCCAGCGCGGCACACGCCACCAGATTCAGTGCCGTCGCCCGTCGCCTCGACCGGAGGGCGAACGAGAACACGAACTGGCACAGAGCCGCGAGTCCGCCGCCGGCCGCCACCAGGATCAACGTCGTCACAGCGTCGGGCTCGTTCGTGCCGGTCTCGTGATCGCAGCCCCGACGGCCATCGCGATCAACGCGAACACCGGCGTCGCCACCAGATAGATCACCGAATTCCACGCCCCGCGATGGGTGACCGCCTGAAACGCATAGAGACCGAACGTCGTCAGACCGCACGCAAGACCGAACAGCCCGGCCCGAGTCACCGGAGCCCGACGACCGGACAGATACCCCAACGCAGCGCCGACGAGCAGACAGCCGAACACATTCACGCCGAACGTGGACAACAACTGCCACCGCGGCGTCGCCCGCCACGTCCACACCTCGTACCGAAACGCCGCACCGACCGCGCCGCCCACAACGACCGCGACGTACTGCCCGAGCGAGCGACGACGCAGACCGCGACCGTCCATGGAATGCAGGCCCTCGATCACCTGGACAAGCCTAATGCGATCGATACCCCTCGGCTGAGTGAGCCGACGGCGGCAAAACAACCCGAAGGCCACCCCGAGGGGACTCAATGTCACGTTCGGTGGACTTTTCGGGGGTCAATGTCACGTTGAGTGGACTTTTCGGGAGTGTCAGATTAACGGTGGATCCGACCTTGGCGTCGGTTAGTTTCCGTTCGGGGTGATGCGTCCTTCGAAGGTGATCGCGAACGCGTTGAGC